>NZ_JAMPOT010000006.1:0-59849 GCF_028480685.1 Providencia sp. PROV174 | reverse complement strand
AATTTAGGGGCGTAGTTCAATTGGTAGAGCACCGGTCTCCAAAACCGGGTGTTGGGAGTTCGAGTCTCTCCGCCCCTGCCAGTTACCAATTAAGTAATAATAAAAGAAGTATCTATTGATAACCCGATTAGCTTAATCGGGTTTTTCTTTATTTATCTAATAGTAAATATAGAGTAACCTTTCCCCTATTTGCTAATTTTCATTTGATTTTAGCCAATCTACTATCCCACTGTTTTATATGCTTTAATTGTATTCATCATTTTAAATGTAAAAAATAAGCTCCCTGATTTATTTTTATCTCATCCAATCTTTTGACGTTCTTTATTAATAGTAAAAATAGGTGAGTTATTACTTACTGCTTATATCTTTTAATTACATTTACCACCTAAATGTATTGATGATATTACCTAATTGCCCGTCTAACTACCTTTCTATTTTATTTTCATTAGCTTATATACATTTTCACCTAATGAGTAAGTTGTTACTTGCTACTTTATATCCCTCAATAGTATTTGTGGGTTGAAAGATATTTTAATGCGCTCAATCTTTAATTTAGATAAATGTCGTATACCGAGAATTGCTGGCTTAGTTTTATTAATCTCAAAAAATCATTTTGTTTATATTGTATAAATAAATGCCGATGAGTTATTCGCGATTGGTATATCTTATTAAAAGAAAAAAGAAGCACCTATTAAGATCATTGCGCAGTGGAACATAGTTTGCTTATAAAGTAGTAGGAAGGTGAGTGAATTCTGTTACTCACCTTCTCCTTTTATTGTTCACTTAACTGTGCATTTTTTATTGGAGTTTTAATCAGTTGATTGATAAGAGCTTGCTGATCGTTTTTTTGGAGCCAGACTGCATACAAAGGTTTGTTTATTGAGGTTTCTGAGAGCGTTTTTAGGCCTGGATATTGATATACCCAATGAGCAGGTAAAAATGCCGCTGAAAGCGATACAGGAAGTAATTGGCGGGTAATATGGGCAGAGGTCGTGATCATTACGGGTGTATCATCTTGGGTTAGTGATGGTTCATTTTTGGGATGGAAATCAACCCCCCATTCTAGCTTTATAAAATTATATTTTGTTAATGCAATATTTTTTTGGGAAGCCATGAGCTGTAAATCAATCGTACCGATGATTGTGCTTTCAAACTCATCCATTTTTGGGGGCTCCGTTGCAATTAATAAATCTAATTCTCTAGAATGTAGTTGTTTAACGAGAGACTGACGTGTTGAAACCCTAGCTTCGAGCCGTAGTTCATCATGTTGATTATAAAGTTCTTCTACCCAGTCTGTTAAATAACCTTCCCAAAGTGAAGCTGTAGCACCAATAGAAAGCTCTGTGTGTTGTGAGGCATGAGATATTTCTTTTTTAGCTTGCAACCAGGTATTCATTAATGATTCAGCATATGGAACAAGCCTTTCACCCGCAGCTGTTAACCGGATATTGTTTCTATGTCTTGTAAATAAGCTTGTACCTAGTTGTGTTTCTAATTGTCTAATACGAAAGCTAACTGCTGATTGCGTTAAATAGAGTGATTCTGCGGCTCTACCGAAGTGCCTAGTCTTACTGACCTCTAAAAAAGTTCTCAATAACTCGCTGTCCACATGCATCTCCAATTATTTTTGTCGTGATGATTTAAATGTTTTGTTTTACAGATTGTCAATGCTGTCTAATACTCCGCGCCATATAGAGTTTGACTGTAATAAGTTAGGAGTGTGTCAGATGGCAGATAGCTTCATCACGACTAATCGTTTTTTTGATAATAAACATTACCCACGTGGCTTTTCTCGTCATGGTGATTTCACCATCAAAGAAGCTCAGTTGCTAGAACGTCTCGGCCAAGCTTTTAATGAGCTTGATATAGGTAAACGCGAACCTCAAACAGAAGAAGAAAAACTTTTCGTCGCTGTATGCCGTGGTGAGCGTGAACCTGCTACCCCAGAAGAAAAAGTTTGGGCAAAATATTCTAGCCGTATTAACCGTCCAAAACGTTTCCATACCTTATCTGGCGGTAAACCGCAGATAGATCCATCGGAAGACTACACTGATACAGATGATTAATATCATCATCGTATGATAAGAGGGACTACGGTCCCTTTATTTTTACGAAATAATAAAGTAGTTATCTGTCCATTCTTCTCAGCTTACTTGTTTTTGCAAATGAAGCAATAACTTATCCATCGCTCGATACCCTAGAGCTTCTAATAAGTCAGAACGTTCGATAGTTTCTACGGCATTAAGGTCGGCTATTGTTCTGGCAACCCTTAATATTCTGTGCCAAGCTCGGATAGAAAGACCTAACTTATTTAATGCATGCTCTAAGAATAACGCATCTTTTGCGGTTAGTAGGCAAAAATGTGTGGTTTCTCTTGGCGTTAGTAAACTATTAATTTTTCCGGCTCGCCTAAGTTGCCTATTTCTGGCTTCGATAACTCTTTGTCTGACGTGTTCACTTGTTTCACCTTGATTAGTTTGGCTACTCAATGAACCGAGAGGTAACAATGGAATTTCTATAGAGAGATCAAACCGGTCAATAAAAGGCCCTGATATGCGTGAAAGGTAACGTAGGATACGGGATGGGGCTGAACGGCTCATTTCTCCTTGATAATGACCTGTTGGGCTAGGATTTAGGGCTGCAACTAACTGAAAACTTGCAGGATAGCAAACTTTTGCTTTTGCTCGAGAAATACTAATTTTTCGGGATTCTAGAGGTTCTCGTAAAGAATCGAGTACTGAGCGGCTAAATTCTGGTAATTCATCTAAAAATAAAACACCATGATGTGCAAGTGAGATCTCGCCCGGTTTGGGAAGGGAGCCTCCTCCAATTAAAGCTGCAATTGATGCGCTATGATGAGGGGCTCTAAAAGGCCTTATCGGCCAATTCATGTCTTCTTTTGTATTTTCACTCAAGCTATGTAATGAAGCAACTTCTAACGCTTCCTGAGAGGTTAATGGGGGAAGTAAAGTCATTAGCCGACTGGCTAACATCGTTTTTCCTGTTCCTGGCGGACCCAATAAGAGTAAATTATGCCCACCAGCAGCACAGATTTCTAATGCCCGTTTACCATGTTCTTGGCCAATGATATCGTTAATATCACCTTCTTGTTTGATTGAGATAGGTGCTTGGTGGATTTGTTGATTACAACGCAATGTGTTTTTGTTATGTAAAAAGTGACAAAGCTCTAATAAGGATGTTGCGAAATAAACGCTATTATCTGGGAGTAGGCCTAATTGGTGTTGATTCTCCATAGATAGTATTAAAGAACGTTGTTGTTTTAATGCTGATTGAGCCGCAGGAATAGCACTGCTGACATAGCGAACATCGCCAGATAAAGCAAGTTCACCTAAAAATTCATACTGTTTTAATGGCTCGTGGGGGAGCTGTCCTGATGATGCGAGTATGGCAATCGCGATTGCAAGATCATACCGACCACTTTCTTTTGGTAAGTCAGCTGGGGCTAAATTAACCGTCATTTTTTTAGCTGGATATTCAAATCCGCTATTTAGTAGAGCGCTTCGAACTCTATCTCTTGCTTCTTTTACGGCCGTTTCTGGTAGCCCAACGAGTGTTAAACCTGGGAGCCCATTACTAATATGTGCTTCAACAGTAACAAGAGGTGCTTCTAACCCAATTGATGCTCTAGTGTAAACAATCGCTAATGTCATGAGCCCTCCAATATTATTTACAGAGTAATATTCTGCTAAAAATAATTTGATTTATCTTGAATAGATAACATGTTTGCGAAGCCGCTCGATAATTTAATTACTTAGTTGCTGAGTTGTTTCAATTTACTACGAGTAGCGTCGAATGGCGGTTATAACTGGGATTGTGTTAGTTTTATGAAGCGTGGATACTGTACTGAGCTTGGTTATTCGTAAGAAAAAGTAATTAATTACGTGGTGTGAGTTTTCATGGTGCCAAATGACTAATATGGATGATGTGGCTGATTATGCTATGTATTCTATTGGATTTTACTGAGGAATGGCTGTTTAAGTAGTTTATAATGCTAATTTAATTTTTACTGTATGATTTTAAAGTAATTTAATGTTTTGAAAATAAATAAATTAAATAAAAGTTGTCAAAACGCCTTTAAAATGATAACTCTAAATAATAGATAATTAAGAATATTGAAAAAGTAAAACACATGAACGCATTTATCCAAGCAGTTAGCCTAATTATTATTAGCGTGGTGGTGATTATTATCCCACCGTGCGGGGCTGCACTTGGACGACGAAGGCTAAAATAACAGCCAGATCTCACGAGAACCCCGCACCGAAAGGCGCGGGGTTTTTTTTGATATAAATGTTGATTGATGCAAGCACACTAAATAAAACATAACAAATACAAATAGATAAAGTAGACAGACAGGAGATAAAGCATGAACGGAGCACAATGGTTAGTTCAAGCATTGCGAACACAGGGAGTTGATACCGTATTTGGGTATCCTGGTGGCGCAATTATGCCAGTTTATGACGCATTGTATGATGGCGGAGTTGAGCATTTGTTGTGTAGACATGAGCAAGGGGCTGTAATCGCGGCAATTGGTTATGCACGTTCAACAGGAAAGACAGGGGTGTGTATTGCAACATCTGGCCCTGGCGCAACAAATGTTATCACGGGGCTCGCGGACGCATTATTAGACTCTGTTCCTGTTGTCGCCATTACTGGTCAAGTCGCTTCTGAATTTATCGGAACTGATGCCTTTCAAGAAATCGACGTCTTGGGGTTGTCTTTAGCTTGTACTAAGCACAGTTTTTTGGTTGAAGACATCGAGGATTTACCTCGCATTCTTGCTGAGGCTTTCGCAATCGCAAATAGTGGGCGGCCAGGCCCTGTACTGATTGATATTCCGAAAGATATTCAGCTACAACACGCTGAGTTGTCTCCGTTTTTAATGCCGGTAGAGCAAGAAGTCACGTCACCTTTATCCGAAATCCAACAGGCAAGAATGCTATTAGAACAATCAGAAAAGCCTATGTTGTACGTTGGTGGCGGTGTTGGAATGTCAGGTGCTGTAAAAGAATTGCGTGAATTTATTGAGTTTACAGGTATTCCTTCAGTTGCAACATTAAAAGGGCTTGGTGCTGTGAGCCCTTTAGATGAAAACTATTTAGGCATGTTAGGTATGCATGGTACTAAAGCAGCCAATATTTCTGTGCAACGCTGTGACTTACTCATCGCTGTTGGTGCTCGTTTTGATGATAGGGTAACAGGTAAGTTAAATACTTTTGCACCGAACGCCAAAGTGATTCATATCGATATAGACCATGTAGAATTGGACAAGTTACGTCAAACGCATGTTGCGTTGCATGGTGATGCAAAAGTATTACTACCTGAATTAATGCTTAAAAAATCAATAGCACCTTGGCAGCAGGAAGTTCAGCAACTTAAAAAAGAATTCGGTTGGCGTTATGACCATCCTGGTGAGCCTATTTATGCACCACTGTTACTGAAACAACTGTCGGATAAAATGCAGCCAAATACGGTTGTTACTACCGATGTAGGGCAACACCAAATGTGGTCGGCACAACATATCACCGTTGATGGCCCTGAAAATTTCTTAACCTCAAGTGGGCTTGGAACCATGGGGTTTGGTATCCCTGCGGCAATTGGGGCACAGGTTGCTAGGCCTGAAGATACGGTTGTTTGTGTATCAGGAGATGGCTCATTCATGATGAATGTCCAAGAGCTGGGAACCATCAAACGTAAGCAACTTCCTGTAAAAATTCTTTTAATCGATAACCAGCGCTTAGGCATGGTTCGCCAGTGGCAAGAACTGTTTTTCGAACAGCGTTATAGCGAAACTATTTTAACAGACAACCCTGATTTTGTGGCATTAGCCAGCGCGTTTGGTATTAAAGGCCAACGGATCACAGATAAGTCGGAAGTTAATGCGGCATTAGATGAATTACTTAATAGCGAAGGTGCCTATTTATTACAGGTATCAATTAATGAACTAGAAAACGTCTGGCCGTTGGTTCCGCCTGGGGCTAGTAATGAAAAAATGATGGAGAAACCATTATGATGCAACACCAAATCTCGATATTGGCCCGTTTCCGTCCTGAGGTTTTAGAGCGTATATTAAGGGTCACTCGCCATCGTGGATTTCGTATTAATGCCATGAATATGGGGCAATCGACAGACGGCGACAATGTTAATATTGAACTTACTGTAAGTAGTCAAAGGCCATTAACCCAGCTTTGTGCACAGTTAACCAAGCTTTCAGACATTACAGAAGTTGAAGTACTACAACAAGAATCACGACTATTACGCACACAAAGTGCAATGTAAGGAATATACAAATGACTAAGAAAGCTGACTTTATTTGGTTTAACGGTGAAATGACGCCATGGGCTGATGCAAAGGTTCATGTTATGTCTCATGCTCTGCACTATGGTACATCAGTGTTTGAAGGTGTCCGTTGTTATGACTCGCACAAAGGTCCTGTGGTCTTCCGCCACCGTGAGCATATGCAACGTTTGCATGATTCAGCAAAAATTTACCGTATGCCTGTCAGCTACAGCGTGGAAGAGTTAATGGAAGCATGTCGTGCAACTCTGCGTAAAAATAACTTAGTCAGTGCGTATATTCGTCCATTAGTGTTTATTGGTGATGTTGGTATGGGTGTTAACCCGCCAGACGGTTATAACACCGATGTGATTTTAGCCGCTTTTCCATGGGGAGCGTATTTAGGTGAAGAAGCGTTAGACCAAGGTATTGATGCGATGGTCTCTTCTTGGAATCGTGTTGCACCAAACACCATTCCTACAGGGGCAAAAGCAGGTGGCAACTATTTATCTTCTCTACTAGTTGGTAGCGAAGCTCGTCGCCATGGTTACCAAGAAGGTATTGCATTAGATGTTCACGGATATCTCTCCGAAGGTGCTGGGGAAAATATTTTTGAGGTGAAAGATGGCATCCTGTATACACCTCCGTTCACATCATCTGCATTACCAGGTATTACGCGTGATGCAATTTTAACTTTAGCAAAAGATTTGGGTATCGAAGTACGTGAGCAAACACTATCACGTGAATCTCTCTATCTTGCTGATGAAGTCTTCATGACAGGAACTGCTGCAGAGATCACTCCGGTTCGTAGTGTTGATGGTATCCAAGTTGGCATTGGCCGTTGTGGCCTAGTAACCAAGCAAATTCAGCAGGCATTCTTTGGCTTATTTGATGGTACAACAGAAGATAAATGGGGCTGGTTAGATCCAGTAAACCCTTAATAATTAAATTTAAATAGATGTTACGGGCGGACGTTCCCCGCCTGTTTTAAACACGGGAGTTAAAGATATGCCTAAGTACCGTTCAGCAACAACAACTCATGGTCGTAATATGGCTGGGGCTCGTGCATTATGGCGTGCAACAGGCATGACCGATGCTGATTTTGGAAAGCCCATTATTGCTGTTGTTAACTCATTCACACAGTTTGTTCCAGGCCACGTACATTTACGTGATTTAGGCAAATTAGTTGCAGAGCAAATTGAAAATGCAGGTGGTGTTGCGAAAGAGTTTAATACAATCGCTGTTGACGATGGGATTGCCATGGGACATGGCGGAATGCTGTATTCCTTACCTTCCCGTGAATTAATTGCGGACTCGGTTGAATATATGGTGAACGCACACTGTGCGGATGCCATGGTGTGTATTTCAAACTGCGATAAAATCACCCCAGGCATGTTGATGGCGTCATTACGCCTGAATATTCCGGTTATTTTTGTTTCGGGTGGCCCAATGGAAGCAGGGAAAACCAAGCTTTCAGACCAAATCATCAAGCTCGATTTAGTTGATGCCATGATTCAAGGGGCAAACCCTAATGTGAGTGATGCAGATAGTGAGCAAATAGAACGTTCAGCATGCCCAACGTGTGGCTCTTGCTCAGGAATGTTTACTGCAAACTCAATGAACTGCTTAACTGAGGCGCTTGGGTTATCTCAGCCAGGAAATGGCTCATTATTAGCGACTCACGCAGACCGCGAAACTTTATTTATCAATGCAGGTAAGCGGATTGTTGAATTAACCAAACGCTATTACGAACAAGATGATGAAAGTGCGTTACCACGCAATATCGCTAATAAATCTGCATTTGAAAATGCGATGACGTTGGATATTGCCATGGGTGGTTCAACTAACACTGTCCTGCATTTACTTGCAGCTGCTCAAGAAGCAGAGATCGATTTCACCATGGATGATATCGACCGTTTATCACGTAAAGTCCCACATTTGTGTAAGGTTGCACCGAGTACACAAAAATATCACATGGAAGATGTTCACCGTGCAGGTGGTGTCATCGGTATTTTAGGTGAACTGAGCCGTGCAGGTTTATTGCAAGAAAACGTGACAAATATTTTAGGTCTAAGCTTCCAAGAAACATTAGCGCAATATGATGTGATGTTAACAAAGGATGAGGCCGTTAAATCGATGTTTTCCGCGGGCCCTGCTGGGATCCGTACAACAAAAGCCTTTTCACAAAATTGCCGTTGGCCATCATTGGATACTGACCGTGAAAATGGGTGTATCCGTAGTATTGAGCATGCGTATAGTTTGGATGGGGGACTAGCTGTCCTGTCTGGAAATATTGCAGAAGATGGTTGTATTGTTAAAACCGCAGGGGTTGATGAAGGCAGCTTAACTTTCCGTGGTCCTGCGAAAGTCTTTGAAAGCCAAGATGATGCTGTTGAGTCGATCCTCGGTGGAAAAGTTGTTGAAGGCGATGTTGTCGTTATTCGCTATGAAGGGCCTAAGGGTGGTCCGGGCATGCAAGAAATGCTATACCCAACCTCATACCTGAAATCAATGGGATTAGGCAAAAGCTGTGCATTGATAACGGATGGTCGCTTCTCTGGCGGTAGCTCAGGCCTTTCTATTGGTCACATTTCACCAGAAGCAGCGAGTGGTGGCTTACTCGCATTAGTTCAGGATGGCGATATCATTGATATCGATATTCCAAAGAGAATGATGGTATTGGATGTGAGTGAAAGCGAACTGAATCAACGCCGTGAAGCGGAATTAGCTCGAGGCGATAAAGCTTACACCCCGCGTAACCGTCAGCGTGAGGTTTCTTTTGCTCTGCGCGCTTATGCTTCATTGGCGACGAGTGCAGACAAAGGTGCTGTTCGTGACAAGTCGAAATTAGGGGGCTGATTGTGGCAGCAGCAAAACCATTACCGGTTGCCCCAACCGGAGCAGATTACTTAAAAGCGGCGCTGAGTGCGCCGGTTTATGAAGCTGCGCAAGTCACGCCTCTTCAACAGATGGATAAAATATCTTCACGCTTGGGAAATACCATTTTGGTCAAGCGTGAAGATAGGCAGCCAGTACATAGCTTTAAGCTTCGTGGGGCTTACGCCATGATTGCGAGTTTAACCGAAGAGCAAAAAAGCAAAGGTGTGGTGACAGCTTCTGCGGGGAACCACGCTCAAGGCGTTGCATTATCAGCAAATCGTGTTGGTGTGAAAGCAAAAATAGTCATGCCAGTTGCGACAGCGGATATCAAAGTGGATGCAGTACGAAGCTTTGGTGGCGAAGCTATTTTACATGGCGCTAATTTTGATGAAGCGAAAGCGAAAGCCATTGCAATGGCCGCAGAGGATGGCTATACCTTCGTTCCACCTTTTGATCATCCTTCGGTGATTGCAGGGCAAGCTACGATAGCTCTTGAACTATTGCAACAAGATGTCCATTTAGATCGAATTTTTATTCCTGTAGGTGGCGGTGGGTTAATTGCAGGTGTTGCTGTGATTATCAAGCAATTAATGCCTGAAATTAAAATCATTGGTGTGGAGTCTGAAGATGCGGCTTGTTTAAAAGCCGCGTTAGAGGCTGGGCATCCTGTTGATTTACCCCGTGTTGGCTTATTTGCCGAAGGTGTGGCAGTAAAGCGTATTGGCGATGAAACCTTCAGATTGTGCCAGCAATATGTTGACGATGTGATCACTGTTGACAGTGACTCCATTTGCGCTGCATTGAAAGATATTTTTGAAGATGTCCGTGCCATAGCTGAGCCTTCAGGCGCTTTGGCATTGGCCGGGTTGAAAAAATATGTACAGCAGCACAACATCAAAGGTGAACGTTTAGCGCATATTTTATCCGGTGCGAATATGAATTTCCATGGGCTCCGTTATGTTTCTGAACGCTGTGAAATTGGTGAACAACGAGAAGCTTTACTTGCAGTCACCATTCCTGAGCAAAAAGGGAGTTTCTTACGTTTTTGCCAGTTATTAGGCCATCGAGCCATTACGGAGTTTAACTATCGTTATACGGATGCGGACCCTGATCGCGCATGTATTTTTGTTGGGGTGCGTTTAAGTGGCTGTGATGGCGAGCGCTCGGAGATTATCCAAGAGCTTAGAAGTAACGGCTATGAAGTCGATGATTTATCAGATGATGAAATGGCAAAACTTCATGTGCGTTACATGATTGGTGGACGTCCATCAAAGCCATTAGACGAAAGGTTATATAGCTTTGAATTTCCAGAGTCTCCAGGTGCATTGTTGAGATTCTTAGAAACACTCGGGACTCATTGGAATATTACGTTATTTCATTATCGCAGCCATGGTACAGATTATGGGCGAGTGCTGGCGGCATTTGAATTGTCTGGGCCAGAAGTACGTTTTGATAGGCATCTTGATGCGCTAGGTTATGAATATCATGATGAAACAGGAAACCCCTCTTTCCGTTTTTTCTTAGCGCCACAAGATAACCAAAGAACTTTAGATTGAATTGTCTGGGAGTAACTCCCAAAACGCTTTAATTAATGGTTCACTCAGGCGTTTGCTTAATAGGCAAACGCCGAGCTCAAAAGGTTCTACCATTGAAATATTATCGAGCTGTGAAATACGGCTACGTACGGGTTCTGGGCTGTTATCAACAACCACACTGGGAATTAAGGCGATACCGCACCCCAAAGCCACCATTGACACAATAGCTTCATGGCCTGAGACCGTCGCATAAATGACAGGGTTATTGATATTGTGGCGACGGAACCAGAGTTCGATACGTTTACGAGATGGGCCGTGCTCCGGCAGGATAAAAGGGACGGTAGTCCAATCCGGTTTAGCCTCTGTTACCATGCTTCGTACTGCACAGGGTAGTGATGGAGCAATCAAAACGAGAGGGATTTCGCCGATTTTTGCAAAACGGACGTTATCGGGTAAGCGCTCGGGTTTCCCTGCAATACCAAGATCAGCCTCATGAGTTTCTATTTTTTCAACGGCATCAGCTGCGTCCCCTGTCGTGAGTTTAATTTCAACTAATGGATGTAGCGCACGGAATTTATCTAATACTTCGGGTAAATGACTATAAGCTGCCGTAACTGAGCAAAAAAGATGCAACTCCCCACTGAGTGATGGGCTTTGCTGATTGAGAGCATGTTGCAGCTGTTGATATTGCAATAATGTTTGTTGGGCAAATTGCTTAAGGTGTTCCCCTGCTTGAGTCAATTTGACTGAGCGGTTATCTCGTACAAATAGCGGATGACCAAGCTGTTCTTCGAGACGTTGTATTTGGCGAGACAATGTGGAAGGACTGACATGCATCGCTTTAGATGTGCGCCCGAAGTGGCAGCTTTGTGCTAAATGCAAAAAAAGCTTGAGATCACGAATGTCCATTTTGCCCTCTAATAACATAATTAATGATGTTGCAGATATTGCAACATTGTATTGTTAATATATCAATTTAAGCAATGCGAAACATCGCATATAGTAAATCCATAAACGCTCAAAAATGAGCGACAGGCAAAATCATTGCCTGACATAACGAACACAACAGAACAATGGAGTATGACAATGGCGAATTATTTTAACACATTGAATTTACGTGAGCAGTTAGCTCAATTAGGTAAGTGCCGTTTTATGCAGCGCGAAGAATTTGCGGATGAAGCGGGCTTCCTGAAAGGTAAAAAAATCGTCATCGTCGGTTGTGGAGCACAAGGTTTGAACCAAGGCCTGAATATGCGTGACTCAGGTTTAGATATTGCTTATGCATTACGTGATGAAGCAATTGCAGAGAAACGTGCTTCATGGCGTAAAGCGACAGAAAATGGGTTCAAAGTTGGCACTTATGAAGAATTGATCCCTACTGCTGATTTGGTTGTTAACTTAACGCCAGACAAACAACATTCAACCGTTGTTCGCGCTGTTCAGCCTATGATGAAACAAGGTGCAGCACTGGGTTATTCACATGGCTTTAACATTGTTGAAGTTGGCGAAGAAATTCGTAAAGACATTACTGTTGTGATGGTAGCGCCAAAATGCCCAGGTACCGAAGTTCGCGAAGAATACAAGCGCGGTTTTGGTGTTCCAACTCTGATTGCAGTACACCCAGAAAATGACCCGAAAGGTGAGGGGATGGCGATTGCGAAAGCATGGGCGGCAGCAACTGGTGGCCACCGTGCAGGTGTTCTGGAGTCTTCGTTTGTTGCAGAAGTTAAGTCTGACTTGATGGGCGAGCAAACTATTCTGTGTGGTATGTTACAAGCAGGCGCATTACTGAGCTACGACAAAATGGTTGCTGACGGTGTTGAGCCGGGCTACGCAGGTAAATTAATTCAGTTTGGTTGGGAAACTATCACCGAAGCGCTGAAACAAGGTGGTATCACGCTGATGATGGACCGCTTGTCTAACCCTGCAAAAGTTCGTGCTTATGCACTATCTGAGCAACTGAAAACTATCATGGCGCCATTGTTCCAAAAACATATGGATGACATCATTTCAGGTGAATTTTCTGCAACCATGATGGCAGACTGGGCAAATGATGATAAAAACTTGCTGACATGGCGTGAAGAGACAGGCAAAACAGCATTCGAAAATTACCCTGACTATGAAGGGAAAATTGCGGAACAAGAATACTTTGACCACGGTGTTTTGTTAGTTGCTATGGTTAAAGCGGGCGTTGAATTAGCGTTCGATACGATGTTAGAAGCGGGTATCTTAGAAGAGTCGGCTTACTATGAGTCACTGCATGAGTTACCACTGATTGCAAATACCATCGCTCGTAAACGTTTATATGAAATGAACGTAGTTATCTCTGATACTGCGGAATATGGTAACTATCTGTTCTCATTCGCAGTTGTACCAATGTTGAAAGATTTCATGACGAAATTACAAGCAGGAGATTTAGCGAAGCCAGTTGCAGATAATGGCACTGATAACGCACAGTTACGTGATATCAACGAAGCTATCCGTAACCATCCTATCGAGAAAATCGGTAAGACGTTACGTGGTTATATGACGGATATGAAGAAGATTGCGGTCGGCTAACTCATTTTTCGTCACTCTTCGCGTGATAGGCGCGTTGGCTGCACTCGGTTACCCAAGTCACATATTTGTGTATGCTCCTTGGGATAACCTCCTTTGCCGCCTTCCTCTAACGCGAATAGCTTAGAAAAATGCATTGATGTTATAAAAGAAAAATAACAAAACCACATCTTTCGGATGAATGATGTGGTTTTTTGTTTTTTATAAATAGAGAAGATCGTTGCTCAAGAGTTGGGTCGGTTTCTGCTACAATCTGTAGCGAATTCCTTTTTGAATAACTAAGTGACGTAGAAAACCATGCGATTAAACCCAAGCCAACAACAGGCAGTTGAATTTGTCGATGGCCCGTGCCTTGTATTGGCGGGGGCCGGGTCAGGTAAAACGCGCGTTATCACGAATAAAATTGCGCATTTAATTCGTCAATGCGGTTATCAACCTCGGCAAATTGCAGCGGTGACTTTCACCAATAAAGCGGCACGGGAAATGAAAGAACGCGTGGCTCAAACCTTGGGTAAAAAAGAAGCACGCGGCTTGATCATATCCACCTTCCATACATTAGGGTTGGAAATCATTAAGCGTGAATATAAAGCACTAGGTATCAAAGCCAACTTTTCACTATTTGACGACCAAGATCAGATGGCGTTGCTGAAAGAACTTACTTTTGATTTATTAGAAGAAGATAAGGATTTACTCAAACAGTTGATCTCAGCGATCTCAAATTGGAAAAATGATCTTATCTCGCCACAACAAGTGATAGGCCAGGCTCGGGGTGAAAAAGAGCATCACTTTGCGGAGTGTTATCGCCGCTATGAACTTCATCTGAAAAGTTGCAATGTATTGGATTTTGACGATTTAATCAGCAAACCTACCTTGTTGTTATACCAAAATGAAGAAGTTCGCGAGCGCTGGCAGCAAAAAATTCGTTACTTGCTGGTGGACGAATACCAAGATACCAATACGAGCCAATATCAGTTGGTTAAATTGCTAGTGGGGCAGCGAGCAAGGTTTACGGTTGTGGGGGATGACGATCAGTCAATCTATTCATGGCGTGGAGCAAGGCCGCAAAACTTGGTTTTATTGAATCAAGATTTCCCTAAATTAAATGTCATTAAGCTTGAGCAAAATTACCGTTCATCCGAACGAATTTTAAAAGCGGCGAATATTTTAATTGCCAATAATCCTCATGTATTTGAAAAAAAATTATTTTCTGAATTAGGGTATGGAGCGCCACTTCGGGTTCTTACCGCAAATAATGAAGACCATGAAGCCGAAAGAGTGATTGGGGAGCTTATCGCACATCACTTTATTAATAAAACGGAATATAAAGATTACGCCATTTTGTATCGCGGTAACCATCAATCACGTATTTTTGAAAAAATGTTGATGCAAAATCGTATTCCGTATCGAATTTCAGGGGGGACTTCGTTTTTCTCTCGCCCTGAAATTAAAGACTTATTAGCCTATTTGCGGGTATTAACGAACCCTGAAGATGACAGCGCTTTTTTACGTATAGTAAATACTCCACGTCGAGAGATTGGCCCTAAAACTATCCAAAAACTTGGGGAGTGGGCAAATCAGCGCGGTAAAAGTTTATATCAAGCCAGTTTTGATTTAGGGCTTGAACAAGTCTTAAAAGGCAAAGGACTAGAAGCATTACAGCGTTTCACTCATTGGATGGACAGTATTGTACGAACATCGGAGCGTGAACCTTTAATTGCGGTGCGTGACTTACTGCGTGAAATGGATTATGAAAGCTGGCTATATGAAACGTCGACCAGTACTAAAGCTGCCGAAATGAGAATGAAAAACGTCAACCAATTGTTCACATGGATGAGTGAAATGGTTGAAGGCGATGAGCTCAATGACCCAATGACATTGAGCCAAGTGGTTACACGTTTTACGCTGCGCGATATGATGGAGCGTGGTGAGGATGATGAAGAATCAGATCAAGTTCAGCTCATGACGTTACATGCCTCTAAAGGCCTTGAATTTCCTTATGTTTTTTTGGTTGGCATGGAGGAAGGACTGCTGCCACATCAAAGTAGTATTGATGAAAACAATATTGATGAAGAACGCCGTTTAGCTTATGTAGGAATTACGCGGGCACAAAGAGAATTATTCTTTTCTCATTGTCGTGAGCGTCGCCAATATGGTGAATTGATCCGTCCTGAATTAAGCCGTTTTCTCTTTGAATTGCCTCAAGATGATTTACAATGGGAGCAGCAGCGTAAAGTGGTTAGTGCGCAGGAGCGTATGCAGAAGGGGCAATCAGCTTTAGCCGATATTAAAGCGCGCTTAGGGTTAAATAAAAAAAGTGAGTAACCACAACTAATTGAATTTCCACACTAGAGTAGATCTAGTGTGGAAAATATCATCAATTTGAACTATTACGTTCTTCCAGCTCTAAAATCCAATTTACATAGCCCTGCCATTGAACTTCTTGCTGTAAATTTTCCGCTCGTAGAGGGTGATCGGATAACCAACGATAAGGCAGCATGATGGTTAACCTTTGTGCATTCACATTAAGCCTTAGTGCAGGCAAGGTGTCATCACGTCTACGGCTTGCAAAAATAATGGCGAGGCGAAGTAAACGACATAAATTATATGCATGCTGCATAGGGAGCGCATTTTGTTGACTTAATGGTGTTAAATCAACAGGGCCTTGCTGGTTTATCAATAATGCAGCAAGTAACCGCTTTTGAGCTGGGGTGAAGCCAGGTAAATCAAGGTGTGTTATGAGGTAGCTAGCGTGCTCGGGGCCCTTACGGAAGTCAACACTCAAGCCAATTTCATGTAAGGCGCATGCACTGGATAGTAAATCGCGACAACGTGTATCTAATCCCCAATCTTTCGCGACTTGTAAATAAAAATATTCTGCAAGTTGACGAACTCGGCCTGCTTGTTCGATATCGACTTGGAAGCGTCGCTGAATATTGCGAACGGTACGTGCACGAATATCCTGCTCAATAGGCAGCTGTAGCATGCCGTAGACAAGCCCTTCACGAAGTGCTCCGCCAGCGAGTGTCATGTTATCAATTTCTAATGCTTCAAAGATAGCGATCAAAATAGATAATCCGCTTGGAAAAACAAGAGCACGCTCGAAGGTTAGGCCGTCAATTTCAAGCTCTTCAAGTTTTTGGCATTGAATGGCTTTGCGCTTAAGCTGTTGTAATTTAGAAAGAGTGATCAGTTCATCCATGCCTTGGGCAATCATGATTTCCTGAATCGCTTGTACGGTACCGGATGCACCAACACAAATCTTCCACCCATGTGTCTTGAGTGTATCTGCAATAGGGGCGATGACATTATGGGCAGCGGCTTGAGCCGCTGAGAAGTTTTCTTCTGTTAAACTTCTATCACCAAAGTAGCGTTCAAGCCAAGTTACACAACCCATTTCAAGACTATAGAGCTGCTCCGCCTTAGCACCTGTACCTGTAACTAGCTCAGTGCTTCCTCCACCAATATCAACCACTAAGCGTTGATCTGGTCCGCCAGTTGTATGTGCAACACCTTGATAAATTAAGCGAGCTTCTTCTTCTCCTTGAATGACTTTTACAGGGTTTCCTAAAATTTGGCTGGCTTTTTCGATGAAAATATCGGCATTTTTAGCTAAACGCAAAGTCGCAGTTGCGACAACACGAATTTGTGTATTCGGAATATCTTGTAAGTGTTCCGAAAACAGGCGTAAACATTGCCAGCCTCGCTCCATTGCTTGCTCAGAAAGCAGGTTGTTATTGTCTAAACCTGCGGCAAGACGAACTTTGCGCTTAACCCTAGAGATTACCTGAATGCTACCAGCAGTTTCACGTACGACTAGCATATGAAAACTGTTTGAGCCTAAATCGATGGCGGCATAAAGAGAAGAAGATTTCAGCATATCGTTTTTACTCAGCCTGGACGTTTATGGTTGTTACGTGGGCCATTGTGGCGACGCTGCGAATTCGAATTACGACGCGGGCCTCCAGGACGTGGGCGATGACGGCGTTTTGGCGCAGGTAAATCGCTCAGTAATGCATCACTGTTATATTTACTAACAGGGATTGAGTGTTGGATATATTCTTCAATAGCAGGCAGGTTAAGTGAATATTCTTCACACGCTAAGCTAATTGAGTTTCCGCTTTCACCTGCACGACCCGTACGGCCAATACGGTGTACGTAATCTTCGCAGTCATCAGGTAAGTCGTAGTTAAATACATGAGTTACTGATGGAATGTGTAAACCACGAGCTGCAACATCAGTTGCCACTAAAATATCTAAATGGCCTTGTGTGAATTGCTCTAATATACGCAGTCGTTTTTTCTGTGCGACATCGCCAGTTAATAAACCTACACGATGACCATCGGCAGCTAAATGTGCCCAAATATCATCACAACGGTGTTTTGTATTGGCGAAAATAATACAACGCTCTGGCCACTCTTCTTCAAGTAGCGTTTGGAGCAAGCGCATTTTTTCTTCATTAGAAGGGTAAAATAACTCTTCTTTGATACGATGACCTGTTTTTTGCAAAGGTTCGACCTCAACATATTCAGGGCTATTCATTTGTTCGAAAGCTAATTCTCTGACTCGGTAAGATAAAGTTGCAGAAAATAGCAAGTTAAGCCTTTCTGCAGCACCTGGCATACGACGGAAAATCCAGCGAATATCTTTAATAAATCCAAGGTCATACATACGGTCTGCTTCATCAAGTACCACAACTTGAATCGCACTTAGGTCGACATGGCCTTGTTTCGCGTAGTCGATTAAACGGCCTGTTGTACCAATAAGGATATCAACACCGTTTTGTAAAACCTTAAGTTGCTCATCATAGCCGTCACCACCGTATGCTAGCCCCATTTTCAGGCCAGTGTACTCAGCTAGCTCTTTAGCATCCGAATAAATTTGTACTGCGAGTTCGCGTGTCGGCGCCATGATTAGTGCACGAGGCTGGTTCGCTTTTTTACCCTCAATAGCTGGGTGAGTTAATAAATAATGAAATGTAGACGTTAAAAAAGCTAACGTTTTACCTGTACCAGTTTGCGCTTGACCCGCCACGTCTTTGCCTTCGACAGTAAAAGGCAAGGTGGACGCCTGTATAGGCGTGCAAAAATTGAAGCCTTTTTTATTCAGTGCTTCAATGACTTTAGGGTGCAATGCGAAGTCGGAAAACTTCTTTTCTGTCAAGTGTGCTTTACTCATAGTATGTTAGAATATCAGTTAACGGTTGGTTTACGAAAGTGTATCTTTTGAAATAAAGCATACTGCTGCCAATAATGTTACACTAAGTCTGCAAAAGATGATCCTTTGGAGTACAACATGAGCGATAAAATTATACATATAACTGATGCAAGTTTTGCAACTGAAGTTCTGAACGCAAGTTCACCTGTTCTCGTCGATTTTTGGGCAGCATGGTGTGGTCCTTGTAAAATGATCGCGCCTATTCTTGATGAAGTTGCTGAAGAATATACAGGCAAACTGACCATCGCAAAACTGAATATTGATGAAAACCCAGCTACCGCTCCAAAATATGGAATTCGTGGTATCCCGACCTTGCTTTTATTCAAAAATGGTGAAGTCGCAGCAACGAAAGTCGGTGCATTATCAAAAACGCAACTGAAAGAATTTTTAGACGAAAATCTGTAAGTTATCGTTATATGTAAGCTAAAACGTTTAGCGGTATATCTATTTTATCTAGAGAGCCGCTAGACGTCTTCACTTAAGCATGATAAGTTATCTTCATTCCTCGTATAGCACCCATATGAATTACCTTGTATTCCATTGCTCTTATCTTACATATCTAGCTAGTTAGTTCAGTATTGTGATGATTGTTTCGTGATGATTGTTATTGATCAAAAACTGATGGCGTAATGATTTTAAATATGAAAATTGAAAGTTTAGGCATTGAGTTATAGTCGTATTCAATATCTTCGATTTCAATGTATCTCTCATATGAATTAAAGATAGTGCATAAACGAATGTAATGAAATTCAATATTTTTATATCATAGGGATATAAAAATGAAGTGGGAGAAGGTTGGCACTTAGCAGTTATGTGTTTTTTAATGCTAATCTGCCATTAAATTTGCGATATTGGGATGGATGTTGTCCTAAATGTACAAAAAACTATTGCTAATATTGCGTGTGTTTCTAATAATATGTCACTCATCATCAAGATGAGCATTAGTCAAATATTAGAGCAATCTTAGTAATGGCTAGCACAAGATTTTTTTGCATTGTTGTTTGCTTTTGGTAAAAATTAGTGATCAACAGGGCAGTATAAAGTTAAACTGGCACTTAATAAATAAGCTGCCGTCAATTTACGTTCATAGTTCGAGAATTACCCCGAGTTAAAGAACCCACCATTATGAATCTTACCGAATTAAAAAATACGCCAGTATCAGAATTGATTACGTTAGGCGAAAACATGGGGCTAGAGAACTTAGCCCGTATGAGAAAGCAGGATATTATTTTCTCTATTTTGAAGCAGCATGCGAAAAGTGGCGAAGATATTTTCGGCGATGGCGTACTGGAAATATTGCAGGATGGATTTGGTTTTCTCCGTTCAGCAGACAGTTCTTACCTCGCAGGTCCTGATGATATCTACGTTTCCCCTAGCCAAATCCGCCGTTTTAACCTACGCACAGGTGACACAATCTCAGGGAAAATTCGTCCACCTAAAGAAGGTGAACGTTACTTTGCTCTCCTGAAAGTCAATGAAGTTAACTACGACAAACCTGAAAATGCCCGCAGTAAAATTCTTTTCGAAAACCTAACCCCATTACATGCAAACCGTCGTCTGCGCATGGAACGTGGTAATGGTTCAACTGAGGATTTAACTGCACGTGTACTGGACCTTGCGGCTCCAATCGGTCGTGGCCAACGTGGTTTGATTGTTGCTCCACCGAAAGCGGGTAAAACAATGTTACTGCAAAATATTGCAGCGAATATTGCACACAATTACCCTGATTGCGTTCTGATGGTTTTGCTAATTGATGAGCGTCCAGAGGAAGTGACAGAAATGCAACGTTTGGTCAAAGGTGAAGTTATTGCTTCAACATTTGATGAGCCTGCTGCACGTCACGTTCAAGTTGCTGAAATGGTAATTGAAAAAGCAAAACGTCTAGTTGAACATAAAAAAGACGTGATCATTTTACTCGACTCTATTACGCGTCTAGCCCGTGCATATAACACCGTAGTACCTTCGTCTGGTAAAGTATTAACCGGTGGTGTGGATGCGAACGCATTACACCGTCCAAAACGTTTCTTCGGTGCTGCTCGTAATGTTGAAGAAGGTGGAAGCCTGACAATCATTGCAACGGCGCTGGTTGATACCGGTTCGAAAATGGATGAAGTTATTTACGAGGAATTTAAAGGTACAGGTAACATGGAATTGCACCTTTCTCGTAAAATTGCAGAAAAACGAGTGTTCCCTGCAATAGACTATAATCGTTCAGGTACACGTAAAGAAGAGTTACTTACATCGCAAGATGAACTGCAGAAAATGTGGATCCTTCGCAAAATCATTCACCCAATGGGCGAAATTGATGCGATGGAGTTCCTCATCAGTAAGTTAGCGATGACGAAAACCAACGAAGAGTTCTTTGACTTTATGAAAAGAGCCTAGCCGTTAAAGTTTTCAGTGTCTTATAAAATAGGTGCCATAACAGGCACCTATTTTTTTGTTTTTTTTATACGCATTGACAGTGTATAAAAATTAAAACATACCATATTAAATCAGGCCTAATATTTTGCCGATTTAGTTTCAATGGATTAAGATGATGTTTTATTACTTTGTTTATAAATAACATTAAATAAATAGGCGAAGTTTTTATTAAAAATTAATAATGCACTATAAAAACATCAATCAAATGAAGCTAACGCATTGAATCAAATGAAAAATATTATGTTTATATTTGTTTTGTGACTAGTGTTAAATTTATTTTCATCACTTTATTATTTAATCATTGAGTGCCTATTTAAGCATCAGTCGATTAACTCGATTTTAGTGAATTGTTTTTATGGCATGCATATTGCAGCTATTCAGTATAAAATTGCGGGATGTGTCATTATTAAATCAAACACACCAATAAGGCGTAGAACTAATAATGTTGCAGGAATCTCTTTATGAATAAAGATTCGTCTTATAGCAGATTTCAGTACCAAGATGATAATGCATTGGCACTTGCTTGTTTATCGGCATTTGCCAAAAAAAATTTAGTTTTGAAAGTTAAATATAAAGATTAAGAGAGTCGAACAGTGGACACCATACACTTTGTAACTAATCTCTTCTACGTTTTCTTGTTTTCATTAGTTTTTATTTTTCTGGCTCGAGTTGTTGCAATAAAAATCGGGTTGGTTGATAAACCTAATTTCAGAAAGAAACACGTAGGATTAGTTCCCCTTGTTGGGGGAATTTCCGTTTTCTTTGGGATCTGTTTTGCATTTTATATTACAGGTGAATACATTCCTCATAAGTGGCTATACATCGCTTGTGCGGGATTATTAGTCTTTATTGGTGCATTAGATGATAGATTTGATATCAGTGTGAAGTTAAGAGCGGGTATTCAAGCGATCGTTGCAGTTGTTATGATGACAGCGGCAGGATTGAAACTTGAGTCACTCGGTCATGCCTTTGGACCATGGGAACTCGTACTTGGCCCATTCGGTTATATCGTTACCTTATTTGCGGTATGGGCAGCAATCAATGCTTTTAACATGGTTGATGGCATTGACGGGCTACTCGGTGGTTTATCTTCTGTTTCTTTTGGTGCTCTTGGCTTTTTGCTATATCAAAACGGTAACTATGCGTTAGCATTTTGGTGTTTTGCCTTTATTGCAGCTATCCTTCCTTATATTCTTTTAAATTTAGGCGTGTTAGGTCGTCGTTTTAAAGTTTTCATGGGGGATGCAGGAAGTACACTGATTGGTTTCACGATTATTTGGATCCTTGTGGCTTCGACGCAAGAAGAAGTCCATCCAATTAACCCAGTTACGGCTTTATGGATTATTGCGATCCCTCTAATGGACATGGTTGCCATTATGTATCGTCGGATTCGTAAAGGTATGAGCCCATTTTCTCCCGATCGCCAGCACATTCATCATTTAATTATGCGTTCTGGTTTTACACCAAAAGGGGCATTCGTACTGATTACATTATCAGCAGCCGCTTTAGCATGTGTTGGTATTATTGGTGAACGCTTAACATTTGTACCGGAATGGGTAATGTTGGCATTATTTTTGCTTGTATTTATGATGTATGGTTACTGCATCAAACGAGCTTGGAAAGTCGCCCGTTTTATTAAGCGAGTGAGACGTAGAGCACGTAGAGGAGCAGTACGGTAACGACAAAACGAAAATAGAGGTTCTGTGCAGTGAATAACTCAGAAACACAACCGAGTCAGTATCAATCGCCAATAGAGCCGGAATTGGATATCCGTGGTTTATGTCGCTCATTGTGGCAAGGTAAAATTTGGATCGTTGCATTTGCCGTTATTTTTGCTGCAATTGCCTTGGGAGCGTCCTATTTTATGCAGCCTAAGTGGAGTGCGACAGCAATTACGGATTTACCAACCGTCAATAATCTGGGAAGTTACTATTCTCAGCAGCAATTCCTGCGCAACCTCGATTCCCGTATTAATAATACGGGGCAAGAAGGGCAATTACCGACAATTGCAAAAGAAGCTTATCAAGAATTCACAAAGCAGCTTGGCTCTTATGATACACGTCGCCAGTTTTGGCTAACTACGGATTACTATAAGCAGCGCTTAGAGAATGACCCTAAAGCAGATGCCGCATTATTGGATGAGCTCATTAACGATATTGAGTTTACGCCAGCAGACGAAGTCAAAAATTTAACCGACAGCATTAAATTAGTGGCGGAAACATCCGCAGATGCGAACCAGCTATTACGTCAATACACTCAGTTTGCTAACCAACGTGCCACAACTAATCTTAACGATGAAATTAAAGGTACTTGGGCAACGAAGATGCAATCCATGAAAGCATTGGTTAAACGTGAAGACATGGTGGCAAAGGCCGCTTACGAACGACGTTTAAACGCGCTGGAGCAAGCACTAAAAGTTGCTGAAAAACAAGGTATTGTACGGAATCAAAGCGCAACACCTGTGGATGAAATTCCAGATTCTAAAATGTTTATGTTAGGTGCTCCTTTATTACAAGCACAGATTGAAACATTGAAAGCAACCGGGCCCGATCACGACAGTGATTACGACCAAAATATTGCCATGTTATCAACATTGAGCGTAGGGCCTACCCTCCAAGATAATTTTCAAGCATATCGCTATTTACGAACTCCAGAAGAGCCCGTTAAACGCGATAGTCCTCGTCGAGCCTTTATGATGGTTCTGTGGGGAGCCATAGGGATGTTAGTAGGTGCCGGAGTGGTACTTGCTCGCCGCCGCCCATCTTGATTTTGGGATAAGCCACTGGTGAATTCATCAGTGGCATATAAAGTTATTAAGATTACAAAAGCAGCTCACTGCGAAAGATAAATATAAGAGAGTCACTGTGAAAGTATTGACTGTATTCGGCACACGACCTGAAGCCATTAAAATGGCACCACTGGTTCATGCATTGGCTGGGGATGCGGACTTTGAAGCCAAAGTTTGTGTTACAGCGCAGCATCGTGAAATGCTAGATCAAGTACTGAAACTGTTTGAGATCACGCCAGATTACGATCTCAATATTATGAAACCAGGGCAAGATTTAACGGATATCACTTGTCGTATTCTAGAAGGGTTGAAAAGCGTTTTTGCTGATTTTCAACCGGATGTTGTTCTCGTTCATGGTGATACAGCAACAACGATGGCAACTAGCCTTGCGGCATTTTACCATCGTATACCCGTAGGGCACGTTGAAGCAGGGTTACGTACCGGAGACCTGTATTCTCCATGGCCTGAGGAAGCAAATCGTAAAATTGCTGGGCATTTAGCGATGTACCATTTTGCCCCAACCGAAAATTCGCGCCAAAATTTGTTAAAAGAATCAATCCCTGACAGCCATATCTTTGTCACCGGTAATAGTGTGATTGATGCGTTATTGTGGGTACGTGATAAAGTCATGAGTGACCAGTATATGATGGAAAAACTGGCCGCAAATTATCGGTTTATCGACCCAAATAAAAAAATGATTTTAGTCACAGGCCACCGTCGTGAAAGTTTCGGTGGTGGCTTTGAACGTATTTGCCACGCTTTGGCAGAAATTGCGCAAGCGCATCCAGATGTGCAAGTTGTCTACCCAGTCCACTTAAATCCAAATGTGAGTGAGCCTGTTAAGCGTATATTGCATGATATTGATAATATTATTTTAATTAGCCCTCAAGACTACCTACCGTTTGTTTATTTGATGAACCATGCTTATTTGATTCTAACAGACTCAGGTGGTATTCAAGAGGAAGCGCCTTCTCTCGGTAAACCTGTTTTGGTGATGAGAGATACCACAGAACGACCTGAAGCTGTTGATGCAGGTACTGTTCGTCTTGTGGGAACAGATACACAGAAAATTGTGAAAGAAGTTAATCGGTTACTGACAGATGACGCGGAATATCACGAAATGAGCCGCGCACATAACCCTTATGGGGATGGTCATGCTTGTCAGCGTATTCTTGCAGCATTGAAAAGTAATCAGGTGAAATTATGAGTTTTGAAACTATTTCTGTTATTGGCCTTGGTTATATCGGTTTACCAACAGCAGCCGCCTTCGCATCACGTAAAAAACAAGTGGTTGGTGTCGATGTGAACCAACATGCCGTTGATACTATTAACCAGGGAAAAATCCACATTGTGGAGCCAGAACTGGATATCGTAGTCAAAAAGGCAGTTGAAGAAGGCCACCTGAAAGCCTTTACTAAGCCGCAACCTGCAGATGCTTATCTGATTGCTGTGCCTACGCCATTTAAAGGCGAGCATGAGCCTGATCTCGCCTATGTGCGTTCAGCCGCAGAGTCTATTGCTCCTGTATTGAAGAAAGGCGATCTAGTCATTCTTGAGTCGACATCGCCAGTAGGTACAACAGAGCAAATGGCCGAGTGGATGGCCGCAGCTCGTCCTGATTTAACCTTCCCTCATCAAGCTGGGGAAGATGCAGATATCGATGTGGCATACTGCCCTGAGCGTGTGTTACCGGGCCAAGTGATGGTCGAATTAATTAAAAATGACCGTGTTGTTGGTGGTATGACGCCAAAATCCTCTCTGCGCGCAAGTGAGTTATACAATATTTTCCTTGAAGGTGAGTGTGTAATTACTAACTCAAGAACTGCGGAAATGTGTAAGTTAACGGAAAATAGCTTCCGTGATGTGAATATTGCTTTTGCGAATGAATTATCATTAATTTGTGCTGAACAAGACATCAATGTGTGGGAATTAATCAGCCTCGCGAACCGCCATCCTCGCGTTAATATTTTGCAACCAGGTCCGGGTGTTGGTGGGCACTGCATCGCGGTTGACCCATGGTTTATCGTCGCACAAAATCCAAAACAATCACGCCTTATTCATACCGCGCGTTTAGTCAATGATGGCAAGCCAATTTGGGTCGTTGATCAAGTGAAAGCGGCTGTAGCCGATTGCTTAGTGGAAACGGGTAAAAAAGCCAGTGAAGTGACAATCGCCTGTTTTGGCCTGTCATTTAAACCCAATATTGATGATTTACGTGAAAGCCCAGCGATGCACATCACCAAAATGGTGGCGAACTGGAACCCAGGTAAAACGTATGCAGTTGAGCCACACATTCACGAATTACCGACCTCTCTAAAAGGTATTTCTGAGCTAGTTTCGATTGAAAAAGCCGTTAATGAAGCTGATGTGATCTTAATGTTAGTTGACCACAATATGTTCAAAGGCATCCAAGGTTCTGCAATCCCACAAAAATGGGTTGTGGATACAAAAGGAGTATGGCGTTGAAACGTATTTTAATCACTGGAGGCGCCGGGTTTATCGGCTCTGCTGTTGTTCGTCATATTATTGAAAATACTGACGACAGCGCAGTGGTTCTGGATTGCTTAACCTATGCCGGTAACTTAGAGTCCCTCGCAACGGTTGCGAGTAACCCGCGCTATGCTTTTGAGCAGGTGAATATTTGTGATAGAGCTGCATTAGATGCCGTTTTTGAAAAATATCAACCCGATGCCGTGATGCATTTAGCAGCAGAAAGCCATGTTGACCGCTCTATCGATGGCCCAGCGGCATTTATCGAAACTAACATTGTGGGCACTTACACACTGTTAGAGGCGGCGCGCCATTACTGGTCTGCATTGAATGATGAGAAAAAAGCAGCCTTCCGTTTTCACCATATCTCAACAGATGAAGTATATGGTGACTTAGAAGGACCTGATGGTTTCTTCACAGAAACAACGCCTTATGCACCAAGTAGCCCATATTCAGCATCGAAAGCATCGAGTGATCATTTAGTTCGTGCTTGGCAAAGAACTTATGGCCTGCCAACTATGATCACTAATTGTTCAAATAACTACGGGCCGTATCATTTTCCAGAGAAATTGATCCCATTAATTATTTTGAACGCCTTAGCGGGTAAGCCTCTGCCTGTTTATGGTAAAGGTGAGCAAATTCGTGACTGGTTGTTTGTTGAAGACCATGCACGAGCACTACATTTAGTTGCTACAACCGCGCAACCTGGCACCACCTATAATATCGGTGGCCATAATGAGCGCCGTAATATTGACGTTGTAGAAACGATTTGTGAACTGCTTGAAGAACTGCATCCGCAGAAGCCTCAAGGTGTGGTGCACTACCGTGACTTAATTACGTATGTGAAAGACCGACCGGGCCACGATATGCGTTATGCGATTGATGCTGCGAAAATTGAGCGCGAATTGGGGTGGACACCACAAGAAACCTTCGAATCAGGTATTCGCAAAACGGTGCAGTGGTATTTGAACAATGAAACGTGGTGGCGTCGCGTACAAGATGGTTCCTATGCGGGCGAACGTTTAGGTCTAGGAAATTAGGTGACAGTATGAAAGGTATTATATTAGCTGGAGGGTCGGGGACGCGTTTGCACCCTATTACTCGTGGTATTTCTAAACAGTTATTGCCTATCTACGATAAGCCGATGATTTACTACCCGCTTTCAGTTTTGATGTTAGCGGGAGTTCGTGAGATTTTAATTATCTCTACCCCTGACGACTTGCCGATGTTTAAGCGTTTATTAGGGGATGGCCATGAGTTTGGGATTGAGCTGAGCTATGCGGAGCAGCCATCACCAGACGGCCTTGCGCAAGCGTTTATCATTGGTGAAGAGTTCATTAATGGTGATTCGTGCTGTTTAGTATTGGGCGATAATATCTTTTTCGGCCATTCATTTAGCCCAAAATTGAAATCTGTCGCTGAACGCACAAAAGGCGCAACCGTTTTTGGTTACCAAGTGATGGACCCTGAGCGTTTTGGTGTTGTGGAGTTTGACGATAATTTTAAAGCACTGTCTATTGAAGAAAAACCGCTTAAACCTAAATCGAATTGGGCGGTGACAGGGTTGTATTTCTATGATTCGCAAGTGGTTGAATTTGCAAAACAAGTTAAACCTTCTGAACGTGGTGAATTAGAAATTACGTCAATTAACCAAATGTATTTAGAACGTGGTGAATTAAACGTTGAATTGCTCGGTCGTGGCTTTGCTTGGTTGGATACAGGCACTCACGATAGCCTCATTGAGGCGGGTACTTTTGTACAAACCGTTGAAAAACGCCAAGGCTTCAAAGTTGCTTGTTTAGAAGAAATCGCATGGCGTAACGGCTGGTTGACAGACGAACAAGTCGCTTTTTCAGCGCAACAGCTGAAAAAAACAGGTTATGGGCAATATTTAGAGGATTTATTACGTGTCCGTCCGCGCCAGTATTGAGAGCTTGCCATGGGAGAGCGAATTTTTTCATCGCTCAACAGCAAAGTTGAATTTTACAGGGGATAACCTCGAAACTCTCCTTGCTTATCAAATGGATGAATACGATATCGTGCAAGCAAAAGTCGCAGCGTCTGAAACGCAGCTGATTGATGATTTAGCTGGTATGGGGTTTTCATTTGTTGAAGGTGAAATCGATTTCGCTCTTACTATTGGCACAGAAAATGCTTATTTAAAGGCTGGTTTAACAGCGGAAGACCACGTTATTGTTGCACAAGTGGACGATATCCCTATGTTGCGGCAAGCCGCTGAGTCTGTCTTTAGCAAAAGCCGCTTTAGAGCACCTTGGTACCGTGATGGTGATAGCGGGCAGTTTTATGCGTTGTGGATAGAAAAATCAGTTCTGGGTACGTTTGACCACACTTGTTTACTGGTTAAAGATGCGTCTGGTGCGGTATTGGGCTTCGTGAGTTTGCGGCACCTTGATGCAGAAACGGCACGGGTTGGCCTATTAGCGAAAATGCCAGAAGCGAAAGGGCAAGGTGTGGGGCGTAAGTTGATGTCAGCAGCATTTAATTGGTGTGTGGAACACCAAAAAAGACAGTTAAATGTGGCCACGCAAATCAGTAATGTTGCGGCATTAAATCTTTATTCACGTAGCGGTGCAGCAATTGCCAGTACCGCCTATTGGTTATACAGGGGACAACATGATTCCATTTAATAAACCACCCGTTGTAGGTACTGAATTAGAGTATATGAGACAAGCCATGGAAAGTGGCAAACTGTGTGGTGACGGTGGCTTCACGAAACGTTGTGAAGAATGGATGGAAAAACGATTTAATTGCCCAAAAGTGCAGTTAACGCCATCTTGTACGGCCTCATTAGAAATGGCAGCGATCCTGATTGATACTAAGCCAGGTGATGAAATTATCATGCCAAGCTTTACTTTTGTATCAACCTCTAACGCATTCGTATTACGTGGCGCTAAAATCGTGTTTGTTGATATCCGTCCGGATACCATGAATATCGATGAAACTAAAATTGAAGCTGCAATCACTGAGCGTACACGTGCCATCGTTCCTGTCCACTATGCAGGTGTTGCTTGCGAAATGGACACCATCATGGCTATCGCAAAAAAACACAATTTATTCGTGATTGAAGATGCGGCACAAGGTGTGATGTCGACGTATAAAGGCAAAGCGCTGGGGACTATCGGTCACATTGGCTGCTATAGCTTCCATGAAACTAAAAACTACTCTTCAGGTGGTGAAGGTGGAGCAACACTGATCAATGATAAAGACCTGATTAGCCGTGCTGAAGTGATCCGTGAAAAAGGGACAAACCGTAGCCAATTTTTCCGTGGTCAAGTCGATAAATACACATGGCGTGACATTGGTTCAAGTTACTTGCTGTCAGATCTACAAGCGGCTTACTTATGGGCACAGTTAGAAGAAGCGGACAAAATTAATGACCGCCGTTTACTGCTATGGAAACGTTATGATGAAGCGTTGCAGCCACTGGTTGATGCAGGGCGTTTAGTCCTAGCAACTGTGCCGGAAGGCTTAAAACATAATGCTCATATGTTCTATATCAAGCTCAAAGATATCGAAGAGCGTACTGAATTCAACGATTACATGAAATCTCATGGTATTTTGACGGTATTCCACTACGTTGCATTGCACACTAGCCCTGCAGGTATTGAGTTTGGCCGTTTCCATGGTGAAGATAAATACACGACATCAGAAAGTGACCGCTTAGTGCGTTTACCGATGTTCTACAACATGACTGATGACGAACAGCAGACAGTCATTGAGCGAATCAAAGCGTTCTTTGCCTAATGTCTCTCGCTAAAGCATCGGTTTGGACTGCTGGGTCTACCCTGATTAAAATCGGGGTAGGCCTGTTAATTGTTAAGTTATTTGCAGTCTCATTTGGCCCCAGCGGTGTGGGGCTGGCGGGCAACTTCCGCCAATTAATTACTGTGCTAGGGGTATTATCAGGCGCAGGGATTTTTAATGGTGTCACAAAATATGTGGCAGAACATCATCAAGATCCACAGAAGCTACGTGCAATTCTTGGGACATCGTCAACGATTATCCTTGGGTTTTCGACCTTATTAGCGATTATTTTTTTACTTTGTAGCCCGCTTATTAGTGAGGCGCTATTTGATAGTGCGAAATATAGCTCTGTTATTCAAATGGTTGCCTTGATCCAAATGGGGATCGGTTACGCTAACTATTTCTTAGCTATCTTAAAAGGTTATCGAGACGCGTCAGGTAATGCATTAGCTATTATTTTTGGTAGCATAATTGGGGTTATTGCCTATTATTTATGCTATCTAGTTGGCGGGTATGAAGGTGCACTAGCAGGGTTAGCATTAGTCCCTGCGCTAGTAGTGCTGCCTGCGGCTGGGATGATAATTAAACGCAAGCAGTTTGCATTATCGTCATTGAAACCGGCATGGGATAAGGCGATTGCGACTAATTTAGGCAAATTTACGGTCATGGCGATGCTAACCGCAGTCACACTGCCAGTCGCTTATATCATGATGCGAAACCTGCTCGCCCAAACCTATAGTTGGGATGAAGTGGGGTTATGGACCGGTGTGACCACCATTTCAGATGCCTATTTACAGTTTATTACCGCGACATTTTCAGTGTATTTATTGCCGACGTTATCGCGTTTGCAGCATAAAAATGAAATTTCCGCAGAGATTGTTAAAGCATTGAAATTCGTTTTACCTGCCGTTGCCGTAGTGAGTTTTACGGTTTGGTTACTACGTGATTTTGCGATTTGGTTGCTGTTCTCAAAAGAATTTACTGGAATGAGAGACCTGTTTGCATGGCAGCTAGTCGGTGATGTATTGAAAGTGGGAGCGTATGTATTTGGCTATTTGGTCATTGCCAAAGCTGCATTGCGTTTTTATGTCCTCACTGAAGTTAGTCAATTTATATTATTAACGGGCTTTGCGCATTGGCTTATCCCTGAACATGGTGCAGTAGGCGCAACTCAGGCTTATATGGCCACTTATATTGTCTATTTTACTTTATGTTGTTGCGTATTTTTGATTTACCGTAGGCGAGCATGACAACCTTAATACATGTACTGGGATCGAATCTCCCACATCACAATCAGACGGTACTGACGTTTTTTAATGACGTCATTTGCCAAGAAATGGCTCCGTCATCAAAGCCGCATTTTATGGTGGTAAGCGATGATGCGCAGCTTGCTGACGCTTATCCTCAGCTAAAAATAGATGTTTTTGCGAATAAACAGGCCATTGCTAATAGTGTTATACAGCGTGCTAAGGCAGACCGCCGTACTCGATTTTTCTTTCATGGGCAATTTAACGCCCCTATTTGGCTAGCGCTATTATTTGGGCAAATTAAATCCCACCAGTTTTGGTGGCATATATGGGGAGCTGACCTTTATGAAGAGTCTAGCTCTCTAAAATTTAAGTTATTCTATATTTTGCGTCGTCTAGCACAGAAAAAAGTAGGGCATGTGTGCGCAACACGTGGGGATTTGTGCTATTTCCACCAGTCGAACCCTAAAGTGCCTGCGACAGTGTTGTATTTCCCAACACGAATGGACCCTGCATTGACAATAAGCGAGCCTAAGGCGCGTGAAGGCTCTCAGTTGACTATTTTGTTGGGTAACTCAGGTGATCGTTCTAATCGTCATGTAGAGGCTCTGAGTGCGATTAAACAGCAATTTGGTGATGAGGTTAAGGTTATTGTCCCAATGGGCTATCCTGCCAATAACCAAAGCTATATCCAACAAGTCGAACAGGCTGCGAGTAGTGAGTTTACCTCAGGGCAAGTGGAAATCCTGAAAGAGCGCATGGAATTTAGCGAGTACCTTAATTTGCTCAAAACCTGTGACCTTGGCTATTTTATTTTTAATCGCCAGCAAGGTGTTGGCACCGTTTGTTTGCTAATCCAGTTTGGCATTCCATTTGTCATTAGCCGTCAAAATACATTTTGGCAGGATTTAACTGCTCAAAATGTCCCAGTCTTTTTCTATGGTGACAACCTGACGATACCGCTAGTGGATGAAGCTCAGCGACAAATGAGCCTATTAGATAAACACCAGATTGAATTTTTTGCTCCCAACTTTACTGAGGGCTGGAAAGCCGTTCTCAGTGCCGTGGAGGAGCGAGCATGACGCTGACGGAATTGGGCGGCTTAGCACTGGTCTATCTGATATCAATTATTTTTATTGGTACTTTGTTATACAAAGAGTTTTTACGTGCTCGGTTTAACTTCAATATTTTCTTTTCAATGCTGTATTTATTGACGTTTTACTTTGGTTTTCCATTAACTTGCGCTTTAGTTTTTCAATTTGATGTTGCCGTTGTGAAGGCGGATTACTTACTTTATGCCCAACTCGCGGCTACCAGTTTTTATGCAATTTATTATGTTGCTTATAAAACACGGCTTTCTAGGCAACCAGACGCACCGCGGCGAGCGTTGTTTAGCATGAACAAAGTGGAAACGAATCTAACCTGTCTGTTATTGATACTGATTGCTGTCGTGACAGTCGGTATCTTCTTCATGCAGAACGGTTTTTTGCTGTTTAAGTTAAAATCTTATAGCCAAATTTTCTCCAGCCAAGTTTCTGGTGTGGCATTAAAACGCTTTTTCTATTTCTTCATACCGGCAATGTTGATTGTTTATTTCTTGCGACCGACACAGAAACGCTGGGTTTTCTTCCTCGTTAGTACCGTCGCATTTGGTTTCTTGACCTATGTTATTGTCGGAGGAACAAGAGCGAACATCATCATTGCTTTCGCACTCTTCTTATTTATTGGGATTGTCAGAGGTTGGATTACGCTGTGGATGCTAGCTGCCGCTGGGGTCGCCAGTATTGTAGGGATGTTCTGGTTAGCCTTAAAACGCTATGGGTTAGATGTCAGCGGTGCCGAAGCATATTACACTTTCTTGTATTTAACGCGGGACACATTTTCCCCGTGGGAAAACTTAGCATTACTACTAAGCCATTATGATGAGATGGATTTTCAAGGCCTAGCTCCGATTATCCGTGACTTTTATGTTTTCATTCCTTCTTGGGTTTGGCCTGAGCGCCCAGATACGGTATTGAACTCTGCCAATTATTTTACGTGGGAAGTGCTGAACAACCATTCTGGGCTGGCAATTTCTCCAACACTGATTGGTTCATTGGTGGTGATGGGCGGGGTGATTTTTATACCACTTGGAGCCATAGTTGTGGGGCTTATCATCAAATGGTTTGATTGGATCTATGGCATGAGCCTGAAAGAACCAAATCGCTATAAGGCAGCCATTATGCAGGCATTTTGTTTTGGCGCCATTTTCAACATTATTGTTTTGGCTCGTGAAGGCGTGGATTCTTTCGTCTCACGGGTGGTTTTCTTCTGCTTAATATTCGGACTGTGTCTGGTGTTAGCAAAATTACTGTATTGGTTATTTGAAAGTGCAGGGCTTATTCGCACAAAAACAGTTTCTTTTTTAAGAAGCCAACAGCGTGAAAGCCGCTAAAGGAGTATCATGGAATCGTCATCAACTCAGTCTTCATCTGTTACACAGTCATCTATCCCACAATATAGTATTCGTGGTCATAATATTTGGGGCTTTAAAAATATGGCCCATTTCTTAGACTATTTATTTGCTGGTGGAGAAACAAAAACGGGAACACTCGTTGCGATTAATGCAGAAAAAGTGATGATCGCTGAACAAGATACGGCTTTAAATACATTACTAGGCCAAGCTGAATATTTATATGCTGACGGAATTAGTATTGTCCGTGCTATCCGTCGTAAATACCCACAAGCTGAAGTTTCTCGTGTCGCTGGTGCTGATTTATGGGAAGGGCTAATGGAAAGGGCCGGTAAAGAAGGCACGCCGGTTTTCTTAGTGGGTGGCAAACCCGAGATTCTAGAACAAACTGAAAGCAAACTACGCTCGCAGTGGAATGTGAACATTGTTGGTTCGCAAAACGGCTATTTTACCGCGGAAGACCGAAATGCTTTGTTCGAACGCATCCACGCAAGTGGCGCTAAAATTGTTACCGTTGCGATGGGTTCGCCGAAACAAGAAATTTTTATGCGGGATTGCCGAAGTGTGTATCCGGATGCGTTATATATGGGCGTTGGTGGGACTTATGATGTGTTTACAGGGCATATTAAACGCGCCCCGAAAGTGTGGCAAAACTTAGGGCTAGAATGGTTATATCGCTTATTATCTCAACCTTCCCGTATTACTCGTCAGTTTAAATTACTGAAATTTTTAGGCTACTATTACGGTGGCAAGCTGTAGTTTTTGTAGTGGTTTGATTTATATTGTTATTTTCAATAAGTTTAACTCACTGTAAGTAGGCTTAACGGGCTTACTTACAGTTCGCACGCTTCCGAATAGCTGGTCTCTTCCTTCAAATATTTCTATAATCCCTCAAAAATAAGTATGTTCGCATCAGTTTGTGCTCAATCTTGCGGCTATGGCATTTTTTTAATCGCCTAATTGATACTTTTCGAATAATTGCAGTGATTATTACTAACTGGGTTTCAATTAAAACTGCATTTTAATTATCTAATTTTGACAGGGGTATGTATGGGAAATCCACAGCAGGGGCTTCAACGTGGGTTAGAAGCGCGCCATATCGAGCTTATCGCGCTCGGGGGAACCATTGGCGTTGGTTTATTTATGGGGTCGGCCAGTACGCTGAAATGGGCGGGGCCTTCGGTTTTACTGGCATATATCATCGCCGGGATTTTTGTTTTCTTCATTATGCGTTCAATGGGGGAAATGCTATTTCTTGAGCCTGTGACGGGTTCTTTTGCTTCATTTGGGTATAAATACTTAAGTCCGTTTTGGGGGTGCCTGACTGCTTGGGGCTACTGGTTTATGTGGGTGGCTGTCGGTATTTCAGAGATCACTGCCATTGGTGTATATGCCGAATATTGGTTCCCGGATGTGCCTCAATGGATTTTTGCCATTATCGCAGTGGTATTAGTGGCATTAGCTAACTTAGCCGCTGTACGGTTGTATGGAGAGCTTGAGTTTTGGTTTGCCATGATCAAAGTCACCACGATTGTGGTGATGATTTTAATTGGCCTAGGGCTGATTTTTTTTGGTCTGGGTAATAATTTTGAGCCGATTGGGCTTGCGAATCTCACTGAACATGGTGGCTTCTTTGCCGGGGGCTGGAAAGGCTTCTTATTTGCTTTGTGTATCGTTGTGGCCTCTTATCAAGGGGTTGAGCTGGTTGGGATCACTGCGGGTGAAGCGAAAAATCCGCAAGTCACGTTAAAAAAAGCGATCAATAATATTTTGTGGCGTATATTAATTTTTTATGTAGGCGCCATTTTTATTGTAGTGACACTATTTCCGTGGACGGAAGTGGGCTCACAAGGTAGCCCGTTTGTCCTTACCTTTGCGAAAGTGGGAATTGTGTCCGCAGCGGCGGTAATTAACTTTGTGGTGTTAACTGCGGCGTTATCTGGTTGCAATAGTGGCATGTATAGTGGCGGGCGCATGCTGTACGCCTTAGCGCAAAATAAGCAATTGCCTCGCTCATTATTGAAATTAACAAAAAATGGCGTACCGGCACGTTGTGTGGGCTTTACTATCCTATGCTTAGTCGCCGGATCAAGCTTGAACTACATTATACCGAATCCAGAGAAAGTCTTTGTTTATGTCTATAGTGCGAGTGTGTTACCAGGAATGGTGCCTTGGCTGGTGTTATTGACTAGCCAAATCCGTTTTCGTCAACAAAACAAAGAAAAACTTGTAGGGCACCCTTTCAAATCGATTCTTTTTCCATGGGTTAACTATGCGACCTTGCTTTTTTTAGCTTGCGTATTGATTGGAATGGCGATTAATCCAGATACTCGCTTATCTTTAATCGTTGGAGCCATCTTCTTAGGGGGTGTTTCTCTCCTTTATTTCATCATTCGACTGTTCAATAACCGTAACGGAAAAGTTTAACGGCGGGGTTTTGATAGATTTTTATTAGGTGCACAGCGAAAAAGAGGGTAAATATGCTCTCTTTCTCAACGAAATGGATAAAAGGCAAGCAATCGATATTTTTATTTCAAAAAGGACTAGACAGCGGGAGGATAAATCCGTACTATCCTCTCCCGCAACGGCGTTAAGCGCCCGTAGCTCAGCTGGATAGAGCGCTGCCCTCCGGAGGCAGAGGTCTCAGGTTCGAATCCTGTCGGGCGCACCAGTTTTAGCGCTTCGCTACGGTTGGCAAAATGACGTTGTATGTAGTAATATAGCAACGCTTTGAAAAAAGTGAAGTTATGGTGGCTATAGCTCAGTTGGTAGAGCCCTGGATTGTGATTCCAGTTGTCGTGGGTTCGAGTCCCATTAGCCACCCCATTTTTTTGTGACATTGCGAGGGTGGCGGAATTGGTAGACGCGCTAGCTTCAGGTGTTAGTGTCCTATGGACGTGGGGGTTCAAGTCCCCCCTTTCGCACCACGAAGAAATGTAATAGTACTATTCACTATTAATAAGTACTACAAAAATTTCGGCGAGTAGCGCAGCTTGGTAGCGCAACTGGTTTGGGACCAGTGGGTCGGAGGTTCGAATCCTCTCTCGCCGACCAATTTAAAGAAACCCGTCTTAATCGACGGGTTTTTTGCTTTTTATTCTCTATACTCGCACTCTTCAAACCGTAGCGTTATTGGCTACGTTCATCTACCCGAATCACATACTTATGCGTGCTCATCGGGATATCTTCACTTGCCACTTAGTCACAACTTGACTTGCTTAGAGTATACTCGGTGGAGTTTCTTCAACGAATGACAGGGTATGGGTTAATCGCTTGTTTTTATTTGTAATTTAGCCGCTTAACTTGCTTGTGTCGTAAAATAGATACAATCCATCATATTGATGTCGTCAAAAGGTGACACTTTACCTATTGATTTATAAGGAAATATAAATAACTGTTTTATGATGTCTCTAAACTGCGACAAAATAGAGTGGTAAGTTTCGGGCAACATATTAGTGAATTCTTTAAAGGTAGAGCGGTTCACTTCCAAGAAGAAAAATAGTTGTGTAAAACCGAGGGATGGGAAAGAAACCAAAAGAGTGAGCTTAAAAAATACCGTTTTAAAAAAGTTGGCACGTATTGTGCATTATTATATATGTAGATGCTCATCTCACTTCTTATGACAGCGAAGCTTCATAAACCCAGAGATGACGCAAAGCCGATTATCGGTGCCTATTGTCCACCTTAGATGATCAAGAGCTCATCCTCTTACCATCAACGAACGGGCGAAACGTTGAGTGAGGCACCATCCGTCTGTAGACCTGATTGTATTTTACACCTGCCTTGTGCAGGTGTTTTTTTTGTCTATACAAAACACTGAGCCCCCTAGAAAATGACTAAGAGGCCGAAAATAAGATAGGTATTAGCTTCTACCTTTACTAAACCATTTACTGAACCAGCGAGTAATATAGGTATAGCAGAGGATAATGAATGTAATAATGAAAATGTCTTTACTAAGATCTTCGGTATTAAAACCAATAATCATAATAAAAACAAAAGGTGATAATACTAACAGCAGAAGATCAAAGAATATTTGTAAACGGTTTGGGGTTGCAATAATCCAGCGCCAAATAGTTTTAATTACATTCATATCGATATCCCTAATTCATTAAAAGCAAAGATGTATATAAAGCTTTATACACTATGTGTTTATTTTATAACATAGCGAAGTGTGTTTTCCTTATCCTTAATAATGATTATTGATTAAACATTGAATTATTTACCTGTAATGTTGCCAATTATAAACCTCATATTTTCCTTTTATGATGATTTAATACGGTTAACGCGATGTATTTAAATTGTTTTTACGTTTTTATTGGGGAAGGTCAGATTAGTCGCCGTTAAGTTTATGAATAAAAAAACTCCACCAAAATGAGTGGAGTTTTTAGATGAGGCCAAACAAGAATATTATTTCCGTTCTTGTTTTAATGAATGGTTTAATGCGTCTTGACGAATTTTTGCTGCTTCGTTAGGTTTATGTTGTCTGTCAAAAGCATCGGCTAACCATGATGCATCTTGCACATCAAAACGTTGTGCTAAAGCGGCTTTAAAGTAGCTTTCAGCTTTGTCCCATTGGGCATGCTGTAGCGATAAAACGCCTAATGTACTGTTAAGCAACGGGGTGGCTCCGTTTTGCTTCTGTAGATGCAAAAGGGTTTTTTCTATAACTTCAGGGCGTTCGCTATTCAGTTTTGGCACCAACAGGATCAAACGCTCATCATATTGCTGTTTTAAACCGTCAATAATCATTTTTTCTGCACTTGCAGTATCGCCACATTCAATCAAATGCTCTGCTAAGAAAGCTTGCAATGCGGTTTCATGACGAACTCGGCGAGGTTGTGCTTTCCACCAAGCTTTTAGCCCATCACTACCTCCTTCAGCCATATATTGGTTCATCAACCCTTTGTAAGCCTTTAATTTCAATGCATCGAGCTCATCTTCATTGTGTAACTGTACTTTAGCCATGACAGGAAGTAATTCAATCAGCGACTGATAGGCGCCTGAGCGTAAGTAAGCTTGTTCTGCTAGGCGCAGCACCTCAGGGTGCCTTGGCGCTTTGTCGAGAAGTTTATCAATGCCATTACGGGCAGCATGGACTTCTCCTTCCGCTAATTGGATACGGACACGGCTGATATCAACGGGAAGTTGGTCACTCCCCGCGGCTTCAGCGGCTCTATCCAAGTATTGATGAGTGCGGTACTCATCACCACGCTGTTGAGCAGCTTCGGCAGCCATTAGATAGTTAATAACCGGCTGTTGAGAGAAATCAGCATGTTTGCTCATTAATTTTTCAACTTGCTCGAAATCACCTTCTGCTAATTTCAGCAGCGCTTTTTGTGTTTGGGTATGTGCTTTGTGGTATTTACGACCACTTACCCAACCTCGGGTACGTGATGTCGTGCTGATAAAGCGGCGGTAGCACCAACCAAGGAATAACAGCACAAACTGGAGCAAAATAAAGCCCAAAACGAGGCTAGTTACACTGGTCGTGATGTCATAATTATCTGTACGGATAAAAACATAACCTTGGTGACCCGCTAATAATGGGCCTAAGATTATCCCTGCAATAAGCACTATAAATAGGATCAAGACTTTTATCATAATTACCCCCTATTACCAGCAGGCTTTGCTGATTCAATAGGGTGCGGATTGTCAGCGGACTCTGCTTTTTGCGTATCCGTGGCGGGAACTGCGGCATCTGTCGCCGTTTCTGTTGGCACTTCAGTCGTATCCGCTGCGGTATCAACAGCACCATCGTTAATTTTTGTGTTGTCTGACGACTGAGAAAGTAAGCTACGAACCCGTGTTTGCATGATTTTTTCTAGCTTTTCTTGGCTTTCTAAAGTATCAGGCATATCAATATCAATCGGCTGATTGATTAGGTCATCAATGGTTGATAGAAAGGCTTTAGTTTCAGGCGCTTCAGTATCAAAATAGGCTCTCACCCAGGTCGAAGCTTGTTCTAATGACTGTTTGTATGTGGCTTCTTGATAACGTGGCACAGCTTGTGCTGCAATTAATAGTTGAGAGCGAATATTTTCACGTAGATAAATATCTTGGTTTGGAGCCAGAAGTGGCGCTTCTGATCCATCACGAGCGCGTACGGTGACGAAGTCATTCGCGAAACTTTTCCAGCTACGAGCCAAATTTTGTTTCCAATCCGAAATATCCTCGCTGACGTCCGCGTTATCTTCAACTTTCGCATCTCCACTGTTTAAATCCGCTAAACGTAAGTTGTCCACTTCATTACTGAGCTGGTTTAAACGTAAAATAATGCCGTCATAGTCAACTTGGTTGATTGCGGCTAATTTAGCCATATCACTGTTAATTGATTTACGAATGTCGAGTAGGCTCGGGTCATTCATTTCGGCTAAGCTTGAGTCAGCACTTTTTAACAGAACTGCTGCGGTCACAGGGTCGCGATCATTCCACAGCTTTCTTCCTGCCATTTTAACCATAAAATCAGCTTGTGCGAGGAGCCAACTTTTAACATCAGCGCTGGATAATGCTGTGACATGTGCTTGCAGCTCTTGCATGCGACGGTTGAGATTCTCTTCATATTCACGAGAATGGCTTTTTATTTCAGCATTAGCCGCAACTAATGCGTTTAACCGTTGCCTGTCTGAATTTTGTTGTTCGATTAAATCACTTAATTTTTGTTTTAATTCATTGTTTTCATTTACTAAAGTGGCAGTGCTTTGTTGGGTAAAATAGTATAATCCGCCACCAATAGCGATGATAATAGCAATAGCAATTACACCGCCTATCAGACCAGAACGTTTTTGTTCCGAAGAAGGTTTAGTTTTTGGGCGCTGTTGTTCTGCGCCAGCTTCTGGGGTAACCGTCTCGGTTGTTTTATCGTGTTCCGTCATAAATTAGCATCCCATATCGATTGAAATTAATGCTTCTAATAAAGCATTATTATCTGCGCTATTAGCTACACAGACCTTTTGCCATCCGCCTCTGCGGGCTTGGTCTGCAATCCGTTCACTGACGACAAGTAGGCGGCGGGAAAACCACCAAGTTTGGTATTCTTCAGTGATTAATTCATCTAACAAGGCTAGCATTTGACCACTCGTGATCACAACATCTGTAATACCCGTTTGAAACCATTGCTGATTGAACAGGGCTCTCTCATAGTAAACAGGATCCCTTGTATAACATTCACAATAGCTGACTTTTGCACCCCTAGCCCTTAATGTTGATGCGAGAAGCTCTCGTCCGCCATTTCCTCGTAATAATAGAGCGTTTTTCCCTTCGAGAAATTGAAGTTCAGGGTGTGTCAGTAGTATTTCACTGGTTTCACCTTGTTCAGCCCAACTGATGTTTTTTCCTGTTACCTGTTGAAAATACTGCCCTGTAGAGCGGCCAATTCCATAGTAAGATAACTTATCTGACCAGCTACGCGCCATTTGTTCAAGCGTTAAATTTGCATATTCGACTGCATTTTTAGATAAAAGAAAGACTAAATCATTCGCAGTAAGGCTATCAAGTTGAGGTATAAGGGTATTTAATTCAGCACCGGGTCCAATGCGAATTAAAGGGGAAGCGAAGGCTTCTCCCCCTTTAGCGGTGATTGCTGTGATCAGCTCCGAACCTGCTGGTTCAGGGCGAGTGACAAGCACCTTCATGCAGGCGGGTTTCCTTGGTAAACATCCGCCAGAATTTCCCTTGCACCACGCTCAAGTAATTCTTCAGCCAATGATACACCCGCTTGATTAGCTTCACTCGGAGAAACGAGTCGTTCGCCACGAATAATTACACTACCGTCTGGCGCTCCCACCAAGGCTCGTAGCCATATTTTGTCATCTTGCCAAATAGCGTAACTGCCAATCGGAACTTGGCAACCGCCTTCAAGGCGCATATTCATCGCACGTTCAGCCAGAACACAGGTTGATGTTGAGTCATTATTGAGTTTCGCGAGTAATTCGCGGGTTTTACTATCATTTAAACGGCATTCGATACCAACAGCACCTTGGCCAACTGCAGGTAAGCATTGCTCAGGGGCAAGAGCAGTTTTAATTCGAGTGTCTAACCCCAAGCGTTTTAACCCAGCAACGGCTAAAATAATGGCGTCATATTCACCGCTATCTAATTTTGATAGGCGTGTACCTACGTTGCCACGTAAGTCGCGAATGACTAAATCAGGGCGGAGTTCCCTTAATTGGCATTGACGACGTAAACTCGATGTCCCGACGATACTGCCTTTTGGCAATGCATCAAGGTTGTCGTAGTGGTTTGAGACAAAGGCATCTCGCGGGTCTTCACGTTCACAAATCGTGACTAATCCTAAGCCTTCAGGAAATTCAACAGGGACATCTTTCATCGAGTGAACGGCAATGTCTGCGCGTCCTTCCAACAAGGCAAGTTCTAATTCTTTGACGAATAACCCTTTTCCGCCAACTTTAGCAAGAGGGGTATCAAGGATAATGTCGCCTTTTGTCACCATAGGCACTAATTCAACCTGCAAGCCCGGGTGAAGCTGTTCTAATTTGTCTTTGACAAAGTGCGCTTGCCATAGGGCTAAAGGGCTTTTGCGCGTTGCAATACGCACGATATTTGTTGATGTCATTTTACTGTTTTCTCTGGCGAAGAATGCCGCAGATTAACCATACAATTGACATTAGTTTTAACATGTTAAGGATATTTTTTCCAGCTGGGTGCAAAACCGTGCTCTGAATTGTTTATAGCCGATTTACTTTTTCTACCATGATGCAAGAAAGTGATTCAAAATGAGATGACCTAGAATAGCTATTAAGCAATTTTTTTAGCTTATCGTGCTATTTTTTGTGTGGAACAATCTGTGTTTTCTATTAATTCGTGTTGAAGCGTGTAAGCACAGACGCTGTGCGTATTGTACTTAATATCGTTCGGTTTTGCTGTTTTACTAAACAACAGAGTAAAAAGAAATTATTCCATTGAAAAACAAGGGATATTTTACAGATTAAAAAATAAAAAGCCTTTTTATACAATATGTTGAAAAGCATTTTGTATCAAAAATAAGCGCGTAAAATTATGTGATCTACTTTACCCTTTTGATGCAAGGTGTTAAATTGATCACGTTTCCGACAATCCATTTGAAAATTATTTTAAATCTATCTCTATCTGTTGGGTGCTGGGAAATTCTCAGGTTTGTATTACTTTCATTCAATCAGGCGTAACCTTTGTATCTCTATATTGAAACCTTAAAACAAAGACTGGATGCAATAAACCAATTACGGTTAGAACGTGCAACAGCTTCTATGAGTGAAACCTTCTCGAAGGTTTATAGCTTGCTGCCTGTCTTGTTTCATTATCATCATCCCATGATGCCTGGTTTTATTGAAGGTAATGTCCCTCATGGTGTGTGCTTTTTCTCTCCTGATACAGAGCAAAAAAAATGGTTGGCACCTTTTGAACGTTTTTTGCCCACGATTGAAACTGAAGCGAACGGTGAATTACCGATTACAGGCATTTATTCGATGGGTAGCACTTCATCTGTTGGGCAAAGCCAGTGTTCAGATATCGACGTTTGGGTTTGTCATCCTTCTTGGTTGGACCACGAAGAAAAACGTTTTTTGCAAAAAAAATGCACCTTAATTGAACAGTGGGCAGCATCTTTAGGGATTGATGTCACTGTGTTTTTAATCGATGAAAATCGTTTTCGTCATCATGCCAGTGGGCATATTGGTGGGGAAAACTGTGGTTCAACGCAACACATCCTATTGTTAGATGAATTTTATCGAACCGCTGTACGTATGGCGGGTAAACGTTTGCTGTGGACCATGGTGCCAGTTGAAGAAGAACAGCATTACGATGAATATGTTATGGGGTTATATGCACAAGGAGTGCTAACACCGAACGAATGGCTTGATTTAGGCGGGTTAAGTGAGCTTTCTGCCGCGGAATATTTCGGTGCAAGCCTATGGCAGTTGTATAAAAGTGTTGATTCCCCTTATAAAGCGGTATTGAAGAGTATTTTACTGGAATCCTATTCATGGGATTACCCTAACGGTAAATTATTAGCCATGGAGTTTAAACGTCATTTACATGCAGGCGAAATTGTGTGTTATGGCTTGGACTCATACTGCTTAATGTTAGAGCGTGTGACACGTTACCTGACTGAAATTAATGATTTAACCCGTCTTGACCTTATCCGTCGTTGTTTCTACCTAAAAGTATGCGAAAAACTGTCTGAAGAAGAGGGTAATACTTGTGCAGGTTGGCGCCGTGATGTGTTGTCTCAATTGGTTGAATCATGGGGATGGGGATCAGAGCGTTTGTCGATACTCGATACACGCAATCAATGGAAAATTGAGCGTGTCCGTGAGGCACATAACGAGTTACTTGATACGATGATGCAAAGCTATCGTAACCTCATTCGCTTTGCCCGTAGAAATAATTTAAGTGTTAGTGCGAGCCCACAAGATATTGGGGTATTAACCCGTAAATTATATGCGGCTTTCGAGGCTCTCCCGGGTAAGGTGACGTTAGTTAATCCACAAATCTCACCTGATTTGAGCGAAGCGCATTTAACCTTTATTTATGTGCCAGAGGGGCGAGCTAACCGTAGTGGTTGGTATTTGTATAACCAAGCGCCAAATATTGATGCCATTATTGGTCATCAACCTCTTGAATATAACCGCTATTTAAATAAATTAGTGGCATGGGCGTATTTTAATGGCCTTTTAACTGAGACTACTCAGGTTTACATGCATAATGGGAAATCCCAGTGTGATGAACGAAAACTGCTTGAATTGATGCACGATGTTTCAAGTCATTTCCCTATCAGATTACCCGCCCCAACGCCAAAAGCGCTTTATAGTCCATGTGAAATTCGCCATCTTGCAATCATTGTTAACTTAGAAAAAGACCCAACACAGGTATATTCTGAGCAAGTCGTTCATGTTGATTTTAGAAAACTGGATATTTTCAGTTTTGGGGAATCACAACAGTGCCTGATTGGTAGTATTGACTTGTTGTATCGTAATTCGTGGAATGAGGTAAGAACGCTACATTTCAGCGGAGAACAGTGCATGTTAGAAGCACTTAAAACCATTTTAGGGAAAATGCATCAAGATGCATCGCCTCCTGAAGCGGTTGAGGTGTTTTGTTATAGTGAGCACTTACGTGGGTTGATTCGTACTCGTGTACAACAGTTGGTATCTGAGTGTGTTGAATTGCGTTTGTCAAGCAACCGAAATGACCCAGGGCGTTTTAAAGCATTGCGTATCGCGGGGCAGACTTGGGGTTTATTCTTTGAGCGTCTGAACGTATCGGTACAAAAACTTGAGAATGCGGTTGAGTTCTACGGGGCTATCTCCCATAACAAACTACATGGCTGGCCCGTTAAACTTCAGGCTAAGAGTGATAACCATTTACCTGCAGTTGTTGATGGCTATGCGAGTGAAGGGATCGTACAGTTTTTCTTTGAAAATACGCCAGATAATACCGGTTTTAATATTTATGTTTTAGATGAGGCGAATCGGGTTGAAATTTATTCTCACTGTGAGGGGTCGAAAGAAGATCTTGTACGTGACGTGAGTAAATTCTATTCTTCTTCCCATGACCGGTTTACCTATGGCGCAAACTTTATCAATTTCAATTTACCGCAATTTTACCAAATCATTAATGAAGATGGTAAAAATCAAGTTGTTGCATTTTCCGGGGCAACATGGCCATTCACAGCGGAAGAAGATGATGACGTTGGGTATGAAATGCACTCGAACCAATCACCGCACCCACAAGCGCACTATTATTGATATTAATGGCAGGCAGTATAGCGTGCTGCCCACCTTCGAAACTTGTAATGCTTAAAATGAAAAGGGCTCTTGGCTTTGAAAGGCAATTGCCTCAGCTAATTTAGTTTTAAATTCATGTCCAGAGCGGTCACAAACCCAATTACCTTGTTGATAATCATAATGGTACCCACCCTGTTTAGTCGCTAGCCATATTTGGTGGAATGCTTCTTGCTTGTTGATAATAATTTTACTGCCATCTTCAAAGCTAAGAGTCATCACACCCCCATTGATTTCACAATCAATATCGGCATCACCCTCATAATTATCTAAATGCTCTTCGATGGTGCTCAGTAGCGTTTCTGCTAGCTGATGAAATTCGCTGTCATTCACGATTAATTTCCTGTTTGCTCACAATGGGTTAATTGAAATTATTATTGTTAGCTGAAATTATAGGAGGGAATCTGCATTGGGGTCAATCTAAGCATGCCCACTAAAAACTTCAGACTAAATTTAGCCTAAAGTATATAATATCAGCATGCTAGATAAACAGGCGTGATTTGCAAGGCCACTCCTGTTATTGTGTAAATTATCAGATGTCAAAAGTGAGCAATACGGGCGAAAAAGAATGAAAAAAAGTTTAATTGGGCTTAGTGCACTAGTTGTTTTATTTACCCTTTCTGGCTGTGGCTTAAAAGGCCCGTTGTATTTTCCGCCGGAAGAAACTGCAGCACCGGCTAAGGCATCTGATGTGCAACCTACCGCACAAGACAGTACTGCCAAAGAGCCTGCTCAAACAACAAATAATCAGTAAGCCACCTCTATGGAGCGTGAAATGCAATTTTCTAAAATGCATGGCTTAGGCAATGACTTCATGGTTGTCGATGGCGTTACACAAAATGTATATTTTTCGCCTGAATTGATTTGTCGGTTAGCGGATAGACACACAGGTGTTGGGTTCGATCAACTACTATTGGTTGAAGCACCTTATGACCCTGACCTTGACTTCCATTATCGTATTTTTAATGCAGATGGTAGTGAAGTTGCACAATGTGGCAATGGTGCGCGTTGTTTTGCTCGTTTTGTCAGGCTTAAAGGTTTAACGAATAAGCAAAAAATCAAAGTCAGTACTCAATCTGGCCGTATGACGTTAACTATAAATGAGAATGATGATGTCTGCGTTAATATGGGCGTGCCTGATTTTGAACCACAGAGAGTGCCATTTCGCGCAGTTAAAGAAGAAAAGACCTATATTATTCGAGCACAAGAACGTACAGTGTTGTGTGGAGTGGTCTCAATGGGTAACCCGCATTGTGTCATTCAAGTTGAAAGTATTCATACGGCAGAAGTTGAGGTTTTAGGCCCTGCTTTAGAAAATCATGAGCGCTTTCCAGAACGTGCCAATATTGGCTTTATGGAAATTATCAGTGCTGACCACATCCGCTTGCGCGTTTATGAACGTGGGGCTGGGGAAACTCAAGCTTGTGGTAGTGGAGCATGTGCGGCTGTCGCGGTTGGAATTAGTCAAGGGCTACTGGCGAAGCGGGTCAAAGTCGATTTACCGGGAGGCTCATTAGATATTTCCTGGGAAGGCCCTGGTTCGCCACTTTACATGACAGGCCCTGCAACACATGTTTATGATGGAGTCATTCAACTATAATTTTGAATAGCCGAAGAGGGAAAAATGGATAAAACCAAAAAAGCACAGGAATTGACTCATCAAATTGATGAGCTTGATGTCGTGCGCTACTTAACGGAAAACCCCTATTTTTTTCTTCGTAATGCGCAACTGTTGGAACAACTAAAAGTACCCCATGTCGTGCGGGAAGCTATTTCATTACCTGAGTTAGTGATGAGTCGTCAACGGTTGAAAATCAAAGAGCTCGAACAAGATATTCGTTTTATGGTTGAGCAAGCTCATGAAAATGTAGAGCTTTTTGATGAATTACTAGTGTTGGTGATTGAAATGTCATCAGCAGAAAGTTTACAGCAAATGCTGCTAGCGCTAAATCGTTGGGCAAAAAAACTGGGTTTATCCGGTGCTCAGGTGCGTTTGTTTAGTGACAGCTGGCATTTGTCTGCCCCTTTGGATGCACATCAATTAGTTATTTCGCGTCGTGTATTTGAACCCGTGAGAATTCAACGATTTGGCGATAAACGTAACTACCTCGGTCGGTTGAATGGCCCTGAAATCCAATTACTTTTACCTGATGCATTAAATGTCGGCTCAGTTGCTATTTCACTGTTTGGTCAGCATGGTGAATCCGGTATGGTCATCTTTACTAGTCGGGATCGTGAACATTATCAACATGGTATGGGAACGGTCATGTTGGAGAAAGTCGCTCAAATTCTACCGAGGTTATTATGCCAATGGATAGAACGCCTATAAAAAATCAGCCTGAAGGGCTGATGACCCAAATTGAGGCCTTTCTGTATTATCTGCGTGTTGAACGTCGGCTAAGCCCTGTCACGATAACTAATTATCGTCGCCAATTGAGTGTAATTGTGGAAATGTTAGTCTCACTAAATATCCACGAATGGCAAAAAGTTGATGCAACGATTGTGCGCAACGTTGCCGCTAAAAGTCGTAAATCGGGCTTACAAGCCGCAAGTATGGCATTGCGGTTATCATCACTGCGCAGTTTTTTTGATTGGATGGTGCACCAAGGGGAATTACCCGCAAATCCCGCAAAAGCCATTCATGCCCCTAAATCCAAAAAGCGTCTTCCTAAAAATATGGATGTGGATGAAGTCTCCCAACTTTTGAATATGGAGAGTGGTGACCCGCTTGTCGTACGTGACCGAACGATGCTTGAAGTGATGTATGGCGCAGGGTTACGTTTATCTGAGCTAGTTGGGCTGGATGTTCGCCATCTTGATTTAAATACGGGTGAAGTGTGGGTTATGGGGAAAGGAAGTAAAGAGCGCAGAGTGCCAATGGGGAAAACAGCGGTGAGTTGGTTACAACGTTGGCTTGAGATGCGAGAGCTCTATGAGCCAGAAGATGACGCTGTTTTTATTTCAACCCAAAGTGGTAAACGTATTTCGAATCGGAACGTACAGAAACGTTTTGAGCAATGGGGTATAAAACAAGGGGTTAATAGCCACATTAACCCGCATAAATTACGCCACTCTTTTGCGACACATATCCTTGAATCAAGTGGGAATTTACGTGGGGTGCAAGAACTTCTTGGGCATGCAAATTTATCGACAACACAAATCTATACGCACCTTGATTTTCAGCACTTAGCAAACGTTTATGATGTGGCTCATCCAAGAGCAAAGAGGGAGAAACCTTAATGCATTTTTACCGTCCGTTATCACCCATTCTGGCGATCACGTTTGATTTGGATGATACGCTTTATGATAACCATCCCGTTATTGATAAAACGGAAGAAGAAGTTTTACGTTTTGTCCGTGAATATGATCCGCGTTTTAATCATTTTAGTAATGAAGACCTTTATGCATTTCGTCGCCTTGTCGAAGAGCAAGAGCCTGATATCTATCATGATATATCACGCTGGCGTTGGCTTTCTTCCAAAATGATGTTTTGCCATTATGGCTACTCAAAAGAAGCCGCACAAAAAGGAGCGGATGACATCATGGCGCATTTCACTTATTGGCGAAATAGAATTGATGTCCCAAAATCTACCCATGAAACACTGTGCCAGCTGGCAGAAAAAGTTCCGCTGGTGGCGATTACTAATGGAAATGCAGAACCGGAAGCGTGTGGGTTAGGCCAGTATTTTCAGTTTGTCTTGAAAGCGGGGCCAGATGGCCGCTCTAAGCCATTTTGTGATATGTATCGTTTAGCTGCGAAGCGGCTTGAGATTGAGCCACAATTTATTCTTCATGTTGGCGACAACTTGCTAACGGATGTTGAAGGTGCAATTAACAGTGGCATGCAAGCTTGCTGGATCAACACAAATCAAAAAACACTGATGGAAGAGAAAGAGGTACGTTTATTGCCACACGTGGAAATTTCGCGGTTGGATTCTCTCTTATCATTGGTATAATCATTTACTGTATAAAAAAACAGTGGCATTCGCCATTGTCAACAACCTCACAGTGGTGTTAGCCACTGTTTTGCTTTGATGGTAACTATGGACGTCTCTTATCTGCTTGAAGGCCTTAATGACAAACAGCGCGAAGCGGTTGCCGCACCGCGTACCAATTTACTTGTCCTTGCGGGGGCTGGTAGTGGTAAAACTCGGGTACTAGTGCATCGAATCGCATGGCTGATGTCTGTGGAAAATGCTTCTCCATTTTCAATTATGGCAGTGACGTTCACGAACAAAGCAGCGGCAGAAATGCGCCATAGAATCAATCAATTGATTGGTACTAGTGAAGGCGGTATGTGGATAGGGACATTCCATGGCTTAGCGCATCGTTTATTGCGCCAACATTATATGGACGCCAATTTACCACAAGACTTCCAAATTCTAGATAGTGATGACCAATACCGTTTAATTCGTCGTTTACTTAAGGCGATGAATTTAGATGAAAAACAATGGCCGCCACGTCAGGGGATGTGGTACATCAACGGCAAAAAAGATGAAGGTCTGCGACCTCAGCACATTGAAGCCTATGGTAACCCAGTTGAAGCCACATGGTTAAAGGTATACCAAGCTTACCAAGAAGCTTGTGATAGAGCCGGGCTGGTGGATTTTGCTGAGCTATTATTACGAGCCCATGAATTGTGGTTAAACAAACCTCACGTATTGCAGCATTATCGTGAGCGCTTTACCAATATTCTTGTCGATGAATTTCAAGATACCAACAATATCCAATACGCATGGATCCGTGTACTTGCTGGAGATACAGGCAAAGTCATGATTGTTGGTGATGACGACCAGTCAATCTATGGCTGGCGTGGTGCACAAGTCGAAAATATCCAGCGCTTTCTCAATGATTTTCCTGGCGCAGAAACTATCCGTCTAGAGCAAAACTACCGTTCAACGAATAATATCTTAAAAGCGGCGAACGCACTGATCGCGAATAACAGTGACCGCTTAGGGAAAAATCTATGGACGGAAGGCGGAGATGGCGAGCCAATATCCCTCTACTGTGCGTTTAATGAGCTAGATGAGGCGCGTTATGTGGTTGGCCGCATCAAACAATGGCATGAAAATGGTGGAGCCTTACAAGATTGCGCCATGTTGTACCGTAGTAATGCCCAGTCTCGTGTATTGGAAGAGGCGCTCATTCAAGGTGCAATGCCATATCGTATTTATGGTGGGCAACGTTTCTTTGAGCGCCAAGAGATTAAAGATGCACTTTCTTATTTAAGATTAATAGCAAATCGTAATGATGATGCCTCCTTTGAACGAGTGGTAAATACACCAACCCGTGGCATCGGAGATAGAACATTAGATACTGTTCGCCAAACTGCACGGGATCAACAACTAACATTATGGGAAAGTTGTGAGTACTTACTTCGCGAGCAGGTGTTGGGAGGTCGTGCAGCGGCCGCAATTGAGCGTTTCTTAGAATTAATCGATGCGTTAGCCAAAGAAACTCAAGATATGCCATTACATGTTCAGGCAGATAGAGTGATCAATGACTCAGGCTTGCGTGCGATGTATGAGCAAGAAAAAGGTGAAAAGGCACAGGCTCGTATTGAAAACTTGGAAGAGTTAGTCAATGCAACCCGTGATTTCAGCTATCAAGACGAAGACCAAGACTTAATGCCATTGCAGGCTTTTCTTTCTCATGCGGCATTGGAAGCTGGAGATGGGCAGGCGGATGTCAGCCAAGATGCTGTTCAATTAATGACTTTGCATTCAGCTAAAGGCCTAGAGTTTCCAGTTGTATTCATTGTGGGCATGGAAGAAGGTATGTTTCCAAGTCAAATGTCGATGGATGAAAGCGGTCGTCTTGAAGAAGAGCGTCGTCTTGCTTATGTGGGTATTACCCGTGCAATGGAAAAACTCACAATTACTTATGCAGAAAGCCGCCGTTTATATGGCAAAGAGGTTTATCACAGGCCTTCTCGTTTTATTGGCGAGTTGCCGACAGAGTGTGTTGAGGAAGTTCGCTTGAGAGCGCAGGTTTCAAGACCAGTTAGCCATCAGCGCCTTGGTACACCGATTAGCCAAAATGATTCAGGTTATGCTCTAGGTCAGCGTGTCATGCACCCTAAATTTGGTGAAGGCACGATTATTAACCTCGAAGGAAGTGGGGAACACTGTCGCCTACAAATTGCTTTTCAAGGCCAAGGAATTAAGTGGCTGGTGGCGTCTTACGCACGGCTAGAAAATATATAAAATTCATATTGCTAACAATAAATATCACTGATAGTTAATTCGGTGATATTTATTATCATAACAATAAAAAATTAACTCGATAATTATTTATTATTGTTATGATAATTAAATTAGGTCTATGTCTGTTGTATTATATAAATACTAAATTAGTTATTTATTATCTACTCATGTATCATTTTTTCTGTACATGTCAGGTTTATTTTATTAACACACCAAAGGTATAAAAATATGGATGCTAATTTTAATATTAATAACAATGAAAAGCATAAAGAAGTTGAGTCATTACTTCTATCAATAGAAAATCGAATAAAAAAAATAAAAAGCGTAGAGGACTCATTAAGACAAGAAATTGCAGAGTTGAAAGAAAGAAAGTATACAGATGATGGAGTATCGTCAGAACCATTAGTAAGAGAAATGAAAGGTAAATTAAAAGAGATTTTAATTAGTAAGGTAAAATACCAAAGAACACTCAAACTAGTGAATAAAACAATTAAAATTAGAACGGATAATATTATTGGTGGTTCAGAACTAAATCCTGAAGATGATTCTACGATGAATGAAAGAATAAGTATGGTTAATTTAACTTCAATAGTGTCACATAAAACAAAAAATAAACTATCTGATTCAGCAAAGGGTAACATTATTAGTTTCAATAATCAGAGTATTAAAATACAAAAAGCGTTAACTAGAGTTATGGAACTAACAAATCAAATAAATAGCGAATATAAAGAAGCTAGATTGAAGCCATTAGTCCAAGCTAGTAATCAGCAAGCCATTAGCGAGCAAATGGCTTCTTTTTCTATGCCTGATAAAATGAGTGCTGTAATAGAATTATCAATAAAAATGAAGAGTATTACTCACCATAACTATGGTGGTTTAGATAGAACAGGGTAGTACTTATAGAGGCATTTAAGCTAACTAATCGTTTTACTTCTTGAATTAAAGGTATTCAACATAGAGTTGAATACCTTTTTTAATTTTATTGTATGGTTGAATGATAAGTGTGAGTATTGTGATTTTTACTTACTTTATGATAATTAACATTATATTTTAGTGATTAGTGTTGATAGATTGTTTTAATCATTAGGATTCAAGCTTTTAATTTTATTTTTTCATCTTCTTGCCGTATAAAGTTTTACCGAATAACCTTCCTAACACTCATCATGTCAATTAATAAACTTATTGATTCACTTTCCTCACAAGGTTGGTATGTGTGGAACGATTTCTTGACTCTGTCCGAAGTTAAAGAAATAAAACAATGCATTCCGAATACATTACAAGACGCACGTATTGGGCATCGAGATTCATTACAAGGCAATAAAGCGATTCGCGGCGACCAAACGGTTTGGTTAGAGCCTGAAATGGGAAGTTCAATAGTCCATTATCTCGATAAAATGGAGCAGGTCAGGCAAGAACTTAACTGTCAGCTTTATCTTGGTCTACGTGATTTTGAAACACATTTTTGCCGTTATCCAAATGGTGGTTTTTATAAGAAACACGTGGATAATCCAAGAGGTGTCGGCCGACGAAAAATTACGACAGTTCTATATATGAATGAACAATGGCACCATGGCGATGGTGGCGAGTTGGTTGTCTATGACCAAGATGATAATCAATTGTTTAAATTAGAACCCATAGCAGGTCGTATTATCTTTTTTATGTCAGAAGAATTTCCTCATGAAGTGCTCCCGACAGAACAAACTCGCGAAAGTATCGCGGGGTGGTTTTTAATCGAAAAAAGGCTTTAACCCGTTCAGGCTATTACCACCTCTTATAGAGGTGGCTGATAGAAGTATTCTCATTATTTATACACATAATAAATTTTATAATAGCTATTTTAATATATTTGTTTGATTTTTTATTTTTCTTGATGTTAACTTTATTTGAACTTTAGTTTTTTAATATTAAATTATAAATTGTATTTTCTACTGTGTGACTAAATTATATAAAAAGGAGTTTATAAATGAACAATACTGATAATTTTGGTTATGGTTCTAAACAATCTCAACAAGGTATTAGTGTGACGGAGTATAATCGACAATTAGAAAAAGCATTGAAGGAATTAAGTGAGAAAAACATTGGCGATACTATTATGATTAATTCTAATAATGATATGTCATCATTAATACAAAATGTAAATTATTTTCCAATGCCAAAAGACCATTGCTCGGTTATTGAAGTGGGTTGCTACTCCTCTAAATTGAATAGTTCGATTTTTTATGATTTTAAATAATTTACTTTCAAAATAGAATCATTAAATATTGTCTAATATTGCATTAAATTATGTGCCACCTCTAATTCGAAGTGGCACTAATTTTACATTAATCGTTTAAATTCATTTCCTACAAAAATCATAGTCGCATTTCCTCGTTCAATTTGATAGTGAGATTGATGGCGCTGTTTATCTAATGCATTTGATTGTTTCGATTGATACTCATCAAGCTTCCATTGTATTAATTGTTTTGCGAGTTTTTTATTTGCATGTTGGCTACGTTCAGATTGAACTTTAACTGTCATTCCCGTAGCAACATGCTTAGCTCTAACCGCCGAGGAAGTTTTATTAACATGCTGCCCTCCAGCCCCTTGTGCTTTGGTAAACTCAAATTCAATTTCACTCTCTTCAATTGGTTTAATGGGAGAAAAGCGGGTGACACTCAAAAACCAATTTTTACGTTTATGTCGCGGTCTAATAGGGCTTTGGCATTGCCATTGGACTGTACCACACCAAGTACTTGCTAAACTTTCAGCATCTTTACCATCAAGGCAAACTAAGGCAGATTTTAGCCCCTTTTTAGAGGGAAATGACTCCAGTATGTCATAAGCGACATAATATTTTTTAGCCTCTTGTAGAAAGCGGGCAAGGGCTTTTTCAACAGCAATACAGCACTCTTCAGGCCCCTGAGCAGCGGAAAATTGTAGCAATATCATGAGCAATCTCCACTGGTTTTATAGGTGATAACCGGCTTAAGTCGTGCAACAACTTGGATGATGCCAATATTCACCATGCTTTCAATTACAGTATCAATAGATTTATAAGATTGAGGGGCTTCTTCGTAAATCAATTGTTTGTTTGCACAAATAACACGGCTACCTAGTGCCGTTCTTGATAATTGAACTGGTGTATATTTATGTGATAAACGGCCTTTACACTCGGTTCGCATCCACTTACGACCAGCCCCGTGGGCAAGAGAATTCAGACAAACTTCACTTGGTTGTGGGGATACCAGATAGCTGTAATCACCTCGAGAACCAGGGATAACAACTAGCCCGCGATCTGATGGTGTGGCGCCTTTTCGATGTATCCACCCATCAATACCATTGATTTTACAGGGTTCAACTAGGTTATGATTAAGGTCGAGTACGCACTTACCTTTTGATTTTACTTGTTGCAGCATACGTAAACCGATCATTTGGCGATTTAGTTGGGCAAAATCTAAGGCATTTTGATGCGCTTCTAAGTAATTTTTAGCATCTTGAGAGCTATCTATAAGCCCATCATGGCTATGACTTTCTACATGTTGACGAAGAATTGATTGGCCTAAACCACGAGAGCCACTGTGAACTAATAACAGTAATTGTTGTTTATTCAAGCCACTCATACCGAATAATTCTGGGTTTAATATTTCGTCAACGGCTTGAAACTCAGCAAAATGATTCCCGCCACCAATAGAACTTAGTGATGACATAAAGTCATGTGATTGCATGTTATCTGGGACATGTTCTTCAAGCCAAGATAGAGGCGCATGATCTGACATTTCAAAAAGTTGTTTTTCGAGTTTATCGAGGTTAACTTTCGATTTTTTAATATCCGTTTGAAACAGCGCCATTCCACAACCGATGTCATTACCAACCAGTGCAGGGTAAAAACGTTTGGTAGAGAAAAATGCAGCGCCAATTGGATACCCGCGACCAGGATGTAGGTCAGGCATGCCGACAACAGATACCATATCAGGTAAGTTTGCGGTTGTTTGTAATTGTTGGATTGCTTTACTTTCAATCCATGTTGATTCTGTGGCGATGTAGCTAACTTGCTGATCCACAGTATGTAAGGTATTGCCCATAAGCTATTAACTCATTTTTAATTGAAAAATAAGGTGATTAGCAGGCAAATTTAAGAAAATAGATTAACTAACGAGAGTGACTATTTCTGAGTGTGCCCGCAAAGAGTTTGATTAATTGTTGTCATGGTAAACCTCCTTGCAGTTAGTAGATGAATATAAAACGCTGCGGATACTAACGGTAACTTTTTTCTTTTGCAAGCGCTATTTTTAGCATTACGGGTTTTTAGTCATTTTCTGAGATAAAAATATAAGTAAATAATTTAAACCTATTAATAATTATTTAAATAAACTATTAGATAATTAAATTTATATTTTTATTTATTTCTATGGAATTAAACGTGAGTGAGATATAAAACTTTGTTATTATTTTGGCGGGTGCTTGAGCCTTTCTGGTTTAAGCATATTAAGTTGGAAGAAATGTTTGGATTAGAAAGGAAAAAGCCCCGTTAGTTATTATTAACCAACGAGGCCCGATCTAAACCTGAACAGTTGAGATTGTGCCTCTTAACCATTAAGAGGTCAAGGGAAATGAGCAAGTTCGCAGTGGTGGCGTTTGTTTTTGCGTGTATTACCGTGTTTGGTATTTCAGTATTAATGCGAGACAAACTTTGTCTGATCGTGATTAGTCATGGAAATACAGTTGTTCAAACAACGTTTTCTTACGAAGAGTAATGTTGCTTTACGAGGGAAGTTATTCCCTCGTAATTTCCCGATTTAATTGTGAGTATTCAGGTTTGGAATTAAGTGCCCAATTAAAAACACCCCAAGATATTATTTAATCTTTGGGGTGTTTATTTATTTAGCTATCTAAATAAATAATTAAATTATTAAGCAATATGTACAGTTTTTCCGCCAATAATAGTGCGTAATACTTTTACATTCTCAATATCATCTGCAGGGATCTCAAAAACATTGCGATCTAATACAATCATATCTGCAAATTTTCCTGCTTCTAATGAACCGAGTATATCTTCACGGTGTTGTGCATAAGCTGAGTCTATCGTCGCAGAGCGTAAAACCTCAATGACCGTTAAGTCTCGGTCATTATCAAGTCTCGGTGCTTTTTGGCCATTAATATCACGGCCTCGGCGTGTCGCTGCGACTTTTAAATCATACCACTCGTCGAAGTCATCGATTGGCCAGTCACTACCAAACGCAACAACCGCACCAGCGTCGACAAATTTAGCGATGGGTTCAAGTTGCTCAAAACGTTCATCACCGAGCATTTTTTTCTCAAAAGCGGCGAGTTCTGGCGTTGGGGCGGCCCACTGGAAAGATAAGCAAGCGATGGTTTTTAAGCGCGCAAAACGGGCATAGTCATCAGCATGGACTAATTCATTATGAGCAAGCCCTGGGCGGATATCTTTTTCTGGGTGCGCAGCACGCATTTTTTCAATCGCATCTAACACGATAGAAACGGCACCTTCACCAACGGTATGCAAGTGTGGGTCATAGCCTGCTGCGGCAATTTTTTCCATTAATTCATCGAGAATTTCAGCCGTGAAATAGAGATCACCGTAGTTATCGGTTTCTACCCAATTCGGAGCGTCATCCGTGCCTTGATTGATTCGGTATGGTTGCAATAACGATGCTGTCATTGTTGGAAATTGCATCACACCATCAACAAACATTTTTATATTATTTAAGCCAATGCCTGGGGTTGGCGTCCAATCGGCTTGGTGCCATTTTTTGGCAAATGCAACGGCTTTGTCCACAGCTGCCGCTACTGAGGCAACATCCGATGTTTCATCAGGGGTGATTTCACGGGCAGCTTGGAAACGTATCGTAAGGTCGCCACGTTGTTGTAGTTGAGAAAAGGCTTCAAGTTGTTGTTCTGAAACGCGTGCATCCATCACCATCGTCACGCCTTGCTGATTAAGTACTTTCTGCACTAATTCAGCAACTTCAATAGCTTGGTCGTCACGAATTGAAGGAATGCTATCGGCAGCACGCATAGCGGGTGCATCTTCTAAAATACCGTTTAATTCGCCATTCTCGTATTTACCAATCTTACCATCAGGTGGTTCAGGCGTATCTTTGGTGATACCAAATAATTCGAGGGCACGGCTATTTGCTAGCAATGTATGGCAGTCATTTGAAAACAAGACGACAGGGCGTTTCGTATTGAGCTTGTCCATATCTTCACGGTACATATCAACACCCGCAGGGATCATACCTTGGCGCAGCCATGCAGTGACTTTGAGCCAATCATTTTCCCCGGTACGAGGGTCTTTATCGAGGTGATCTTGTACGCGCGCTAAAATTTGGTCAATAGTTAACGATTCATAATTTAAATGACAACCGAAGAGTTGAATACCGCCCCAGAAAGGGTGCATATGACCATCAATGATGCCAGGCATCATCATTTTGCCTTCGAGATCGATACTCTCTGTCTCAGGGCCAACATATTGATGAAGTTCATCAGAGGTGCCTGTGGCAAGAATATAGCCATCACGAACAGCAACCGCATCGACAACGCGATTTTTATCATCTGCAGTATATATATAACCGTTAAAGTAAATAACGTCAGCTAATTGATTATTCATTGTAAACCGTCTGTATCAGTGGTGCTTTGGTGGCACCAGTGCTAAAAAAACAACGGGGAAGGCAAGCGCTCCCCCGTAATCATTTATAAGACTTGAAATGCTTAGTTAATAATCATTTCAGTTTCATCGTCAGAGATTGCAGGTGGACGACGAGTAAAACCATGGGTCAGAAGTGCTAAGTAAATTGCACCTGCTGCTAACCACCATAAACCCACTTTAAAGGCTTCGCCCTCAAGGCTTGTCCATAACCATAATGTTAGGATAACACCAACAGAAGGCATAATCAGGCAAGTGATAATTTTTGTATTATCCAGTGGTGCTTTACGGTCAATATAAAAATGTTTAATGACCGATAAATTCACAAAAGTGAACGCAATCAAGGCACCAAAACTGATCATTGAAGCGACCATGCTGAGTGAAAGCACTAATGAAAGCAGTGACGCTAGCGCAACAAAAATAATCGAGTAAATCGGTGTGTTGAGCCTTGGGTGTAGATAAGCAAACAGCGAACGAGGTAATACACCTTCACGGCCCATCGCATAGAAAATGCGTACAATACTGGCTTGTGAGGTCATTGCTGAGGCAAATACACCAATAACATAAGCGGTGATAAAGCTAGATGCCATCATCGCTCCACCAACTTGTTTCATTACCGCAAGGCTAGCAATATCGGTATTAGGAATAAAATCTTGCCACATCGGATAAACCAGATGCGCACCATAGGAAATGATGACAAACAGCGTACCTGCGATAAACACGGTGTATAAAATCGCTTTAGGTAACGCACTACGCGCATCTTTGGTTTCTTCTGCCATCGTGGAGATCGCATCAAAGCCAAGGAAGGCTAAGCATAGTACCGCTGCACCTGCAAATAACCCTGATACTTGTTCTGACATGACCGTAATCGGTGCCAATAAGGCGTCCGTATCCAATACAAATGAAGTTTTAAAACTCAAGTATAGGAACACGGCAATAAATACAAATTGCATTAAAATGATTAGCATATTCATTGAGGAAACTAATTTAATTCCCAAAATATTCATGATGCTAACAATTGTAATTGTGCTGCAAATAATGACGTACATCGGGATATCGGGGAACGCTTCGTGAACAAAGATCCCAATCGCAATGTAGTTAATAATAGGTAGAAAGAGGTAATCGAGCAGTTGTGCCCAACCCACTAAAAACCCGAGTGTGCCGCCAAAGGTTTTTTGCACATATGAATAAGCAGATCCTGAAAGCGGAAGTGCACTTGTCATGCGGCAATAGCTCATGGCAGTGAAAAAGACGGCAGCTAATGTAATTAAATAAGCGACAGGCAGATGGCCTTCACTTAATACAGTCACTTGTCCATAGGTGGTGAAAATTCCGAGTGGCACCATATAAGCCAGCCCGAAAAAAACTAACGCAGGAGTGGTCAGTACGCGTTTCATTTGAACGGTATTCTGTTGCATTTTTAAGCCCTTCCCAAAAGCCCTTAAACAACGTTAACTCTGTCTGAATGCACAGGCCGAGTGAACCTAAAATGCAGCCGTACTCGTCATACTTCGAATCCCAACGTTGTTGGCTTTGCTCGCTCGCACTAGTCACATACTTTTGTATGCTCCTAGCGAC
>NZ_JAMPOT010000005.1:0-267162 GCF_028480685.1 Providencia sp. PROV174 | reverse complement strand
TTTTTTGCTCGCCGCCTAGTTGTGTTTTCGAATTATTTAGAGCCTTAACGCTACATGATTGTATTACATTAAATTTTAGAACCGTCTGCATTCAATTTCAGAAAACCTCGCACCAGGACATTTTTAAAATGAAATGTCATCGTGCGCACTTTAATGAAACGTCAGTGATGAATCGGACCATCACCATCCGCTGGGGTGAATACAAGCGGCGTACAATATAATTACCAAGTCCCTATTAAGCAATCATTAATTGAAAAAAATAAACAACTACTTTTATTTCAAAGAGTTGTTTGATGGATGTATTTATTAATTGAAGAGAATTTAAGATAAATTAAATAATAGCCATTATGTATAGAAAATCAAGGTGAATTTTTTCATTTTAACTCATTGATTTTATATGGTTAAATTTATTTTTTCTCAATGGGTATGATAGATAAGAACAAAGAGATTTGATTTAAGCTTAATTTATTATGCGGCAGGTAAAGAATTAGATATAAAATTAAATAGTTTATTTGTATTAATTAAATTTACTATTTAAGTTCCATATAATGAAACACCGACTTCGTTTAAAACATAAAACGAGAGTCGGTAATTTAATATTAACACTATTTATCGGTCGTCTGAGTTTCTGAAAAACGTTACTCGCTATTTTCTTCTCAGTTTTTGCTGGGTATATAAAGCATCTAATGTAAATAAAATTAATGCAACCCAGATAAAGCCAAAGGTGACCAACAATTCAGATGTCATGACTTCACCGTACATAAACACGGCGAGTAAGAACATAATACTTGGCCCCATATATTGGAAAAAGCCTAGAGTTGAAAGCCTTAAGTGGTTAGCTGCCTCTGTAAATAGTAATAGTGGCACCGTAGTAATTACCCCTGCGGCAATCAGCAGTGCATTTAAATGCCAATCATTCATTGCCATATCGCTAGTTGGACTATCTGCAAAAAATAATAAGAAGATAATACCGACAGGAAGTAGCCAAAGTGTTTCGAATGTCATCCCTGTTTGCGCATCGACACCTAATTTTTTACGTAATAAACCGTAGGTAGCAAATGTAACGGCCAAACTTAGACCAATCACAGGCACTGAGCCAAATTGCCAAAGCTGGATCAATACACCCGTTAGTGCAAGACCAACAGCAATCCACTGCATGCGGCGAAAACGTTCTTGTAAAAATAGCATTCCAAACAGCACGTTAACTAGTGGGTTAATAAAGTAACCTAAGCTAGCTTGTAGCATATAACCATTATTAACTGCCCAAATATAAATTAACCAGTTACATGCAATTGTCGTTGCCGTTACCCCAAGAACTAATATTTTCTTTGGTTGCTTCAGGACTTGGCGGACATAACTCCAATGGCGTGAAACGGTTAATAATAAAATCATAAAGAAAAATGACCAAATAATACGATGAGTCAGGATTTCTTCTGCGGGCACTTCTTGGATGCTTTTAAAATAAATAGGTGCGACACCCCAAATAAAATAGGCGCCTAAGGCACATAACACGCCTTTGGTAGTATTTTGCTGGCTCATTGTTGGCTCTGAAATTGAATTAAAGACTAAAAAGATACTTATACAGAGAGACCGAGCCGATTTAAGCGGCTCGATTTTTGATACCACTAATGTGACATTGCTCAGGTTTTTTTACAAGTTATTAGTTTAGTAGGTGACTAATTATTTGTATCTATTTTATCCCACCAGGTAAGTTGCCGTTGCTGTCGCAATATGCTGATTGTTTTCATTGTGAAGTTCGCAGCGGGTAACGGCTATTTTATTACCATCTCTTAATAAGCTGGCACTGGCGGTAAAAAGTTGGCCTCGACCAGGGCGTAAATAATCAACTCGTAGGTCAATTGTTCCCATGCGAGACATTTTGTCGACAATTTCAGTATGAGTTAATGGATTAATGCGCTGCAAAATACGGTTAATGCACACCATACCTCCTGCAACATCTAAAACTGAAGCGATCACACCACCATGTAAAATGTTCTGAGTGAAATTACCAATTAATTGCTGACGATTTTCAACGGTAAGCTGAACAAAATCATCATTTAAACTCATCAATTTAATACCAAGTAGCTGGTTAAATGGCATTTTATAAATAAACGCATGGCTCATTAGCTCACTGGCTTCTTCTAAAGTATAAGTACGGTCATTCATCGTTTTCATCCTTTAAAAATATGTAAATAATAAGTTAACATTATGTGTAAATTATGTCTCTAACAAACGAATGAATAATCTTTCAACAGTTATTCAGTTTTGTGTGTAAAATAGGACAAACTTTTTTTGGACGATGTTGAAAATAGGAATGACTAATGCGCGCTTTACCGATTTTGTTAAGTGCAGTGCTCAGCTTTTGGTCTGCTTCACTGTTTGCGACTGAAAATACAAGTATTCAGCCTGAACAAGATGTCAAAAATACCCTACCAATACGTGGAAGCATCATTTCAGGATTACTACAACACCATGATAATCCATTTGTATTGTATCCGTATGAATCGAATTATATCATTTATACCTATACCTCCTCGATGAATAAAAAAGCGATTTCTAGCTATAATTGGGGCGATGATGCGTTAAAGGATGAAGTTAAATTTCAACTAAGTTTAGCGTTTCCATTATGGGCCGGTATTGCTGGTGATGATTCCATTTTAGCCGTTTCTTATACTCAGCGTTCTTGGTGGCAGTTAAGTAATAAAAAAGAATCTTCACCATTTAGAGAAACCAACTACGAGCCTCAGGTATTTGTTGGCTGGCTAACCGACTACCAATTTGCGGGTTGGACGTTACGTGAGATTGAAACGGGATTTAACCACGAGTCAAATGGGCGTTCAGAACCGACCTCTCGCAGTTGGAACCGCGTATATGCGAGGGCAATGGCGCAAAATGGTAACTGGCAAGTTGACCTTAAACCTTGGTACCGCATTCATGAAAGTGAAGGGCGTGATGATAATTCTGATATTACCAAATACATGGGCTACTATCGCTTAAAGGTAGGGTATGCATTGGGAGATAGCGTATTTACTACGACTGGGCGCTATAACTGGAATACCGGTTACGGTGGTGCAGAGTTGGGGTGGAGTTATCCAATTAGTAAACATGTGCGTTTTTATACCCAGTTGTTTAGCGGATATGGTGAGTCGATGATAGACTACAATTATCGCCAAACCCGTTTTGGTATCGGTGTTATGCTAAACGATATGTTGTAATGGAAGAAAAACTCAGTGCTCTATTCAGTTCTGAGTCGAATACCAAGTCATAAATCAACAAATTCGCTGCTCAATTGGGCAGCGGCTTGTTTTATCGATTGAGGAAGTTTGTGTCCACTGCTTGCGTCATTAACCAACTTTCATTGGCTGAACATGTGCTTAATAGTACATTTGGTTATCAGTCATTCCGCCCCGGGCAAGATGCTGTCATTGGGGCCATTTTAGATAACCGTGATTGTTTAGTGTTAATGCCAACAGGGGGTGGTAAATCCCTTTGCTACCAAGTCCCTGCTTTAGTTAAAGAGGGTGTCACATTGGTCGTTTCGCCATTAATATCATTAATGAAAGATCAAGTTGACCAATTAAGGTTACATGGGGTTAATGCGGCATGTTTAAATTCATCGCAAACGTCACAAGAACAGCGTCAAATCATGGAGCTGTGCAGTCAGGGGGAAATAAAATTACTGTATGTTGCCCCTGAACGGCTATTAACTGATTATTTCCTAAGCCAATTAGCAGGGTGGAATATCACTTTGCTAGCCGTGGATGAAGCCCACTGTATTTCTCAATGGGGACACGATTTCCGCCCTGAATATCGTGCACTAGGCCAATTACGGCAATCATTACCTAATGTGCCCGTGATGGCGTTAACCGCAACTGCAGATGAAACCACACGTGCAGACATTATTCGCTTATTGGAGCTATATGAGCCATTAGTTCATGTGAGTAGCTTTGATAGGCCAAATATTCGTTATACCTTAGTCGAAAAATATAAACCGTTAGATCAACTTTGGTTTTTTATTAAAGGCCAAAAAGGAAAAGCGGGTATTGTTTATTGTAACAGTCGCAGTAAGGTTGAAGAAACGACAGAGCGCTTGCAAAAACGAGGCTTAAGCGTCGCAGCATACCATGCAGGGTTAGATGCGGCACAACGGGAGTGGGTACAAGACGCATTTCTAAAAGATAATCTGCAAGTTGTTGTGGCGACAGTGGCTTTTGGGATGGGAATTAACAAATCAAACGTTCGGTTTGTCGCTCATTTCGATATTCCACGTAATATCGAAGCGTATTATCAAGAAACAGGACGAGCAGGGCGTGATGGTGTTGAAGCCGAAGCCATTTTATTTTATGACCCGGCCGATATGGCATGGTTACGTCGTTGTCTCGAAGAAAAGCCTGCAGGTATACAACAAGATATCGAGCGGCATAAGCTGAATGCCATCGCGGCTTTTGCTGAGGCACAAACCTGCCGTCGTTTGGTGCTACTCAATTATTTTGGCGAAAATCGCCAGCAGCCTTGTGGTAACTGTGATATTTGCTTAGACCCGCCAAAACAGTACGATGGGTTAGTGGATGCGCAAAAAGCGCTGTCTTGTATTTATCGTGTTGGTCAGCGCTTCGGTATCGGCTATATTGTAGAGGTATTGCGTGGTGCGAATAATCAGCGTATCCGTGATTTAGGCCATGACAAGCTGCCTGTTTACGGTATTGGTAAAGAACAAAGTAATGAACATTGGGTTAGTGTGATACGCCAATTGATCCATTTAGGTATGATCACACAGAATATTACGCATTTTTCAGCGCTTCAATTAACTGAGGCTGCACGGCCTATATTACGCGGTGAAGCAGCACTAAAACTGGCAGTTCCGCGTGTTTTAGTGGTAAAAAGCCGTAATCAACAAAACAGAATTTATCATGGCAATTATGATAAAAAACTATTTGCGAAACTGCGTAAATTACGTAAGTCCATTGCCGATGAAGAAAATATTCCACCATTTGTCGTGTTTAATGATGCAACATTAATTGAAATGGCTGAGCACACTCCAACTTCACCTGCCGAATTATTGTTAATTAATGGTGTTGGCGAGCGCAAACTCGAACGTTTTGGGGTGGCATTTATGGCTCTTATCCAAGACCATCTTGAAGGTTATGAATGAATAAAAATAAGGAAACTGCAGGATGACGCCTGAAAATCTAAAAGAGAGTTGGCTGAATCGAGAAACTCAATTTTCTGCTTTTACAAATGGCCCGCTTTTAGATTTCTGGCAACACCGGGAAGAATCTCAATTTATGGGAGTTGATGATATTCCCATCCACTATGTCCGTTTTATTCATCCAAAGCATCATAAAGCGATTGTCATTTCACCAGGGCGCAGTGAAAGCTATGTGAAGTACCCTGAAGTCGCTTATGATTTTTATCATTTAGGCTATGATGTTTTTATTATTGATCATCGTGGGCAAGGGCGATCAGGGCGCATGTTAGCCGATCCTCAAAAAGGCCATGTTGAAAAATTCACTGATTACATTGACGATTTTGAAAAGTTTATTGAGCTAGAGGTTAAATACCGACATTACCCAAAATGTTACGCATTAGCGCATTCAATGGGAAGTGCTATTTTAGCAGGGTACTTGTTGCGAGATAACGTCACATTTGATGCTGCAACATTATGTGCACCGATGATTGGTATTAATTTACCAATGCCTCGTTGGATGGCAAGCTTTATTGTTGATAGAGCGGAATCGCGTGAAAGCGTTCGTAATGATTACGCGGCCTCTACTGGGAAATGGCAGCCATTACCTTATTTAATCAATGTATTAACACACAGCCCGGAGCGTTATCGGCGCTACTTACGTTATTATGCCGATTACCCTGAATTGCGCTTGGGTGGGCCAACTTATCATTGGCTACGTGAAAGTTTTGTGATTGGCGATGAGTTAATTGCGAAAGCGGGAGAAATTGATGTGCCACTGATGGTGTTGGAAGCCAGTGAAGAAAAAGTGGTCAGCAATAAAGAGCTACAAGCTTTTTGTCAAAGCCGACAAAAAGCGCAAATAGGACGAGAAGAAAAATTACCTCTCATTATTGAAGGGGCACACCATGAAATCCTATTTGAAGTGGATGCATTAAGAGCGATGGCGCTCAATGCTATCTGTGATTTTTTTGAGCAGTATTAGTTAGGGTTTGAATATGAAATATCCTGTAGTTGCTTCCGATTTGGATGGGACACTGTTATCTCCCAATCATGACTTAACGTCTTATACAAAAGACACTTTGAAACAGCTAGTAACTTCGCAAGATGTGCATTTTGTGTTTGCAACAGGCCGTCACCATGTGGATGTTGCTCAAATCCGTGATGGTTTAGGCATCGATGCGTATATGATCACGTCTAATGGTGCACGGATCCATAATACCCGTGGTGACTTAATTTTTGAGCACAATGTTGCCCCTCAAATTGCTCATGAGCTGTGTTTGATGGAATTTGATAACCCTGAGCTTATCACGAATTACTACCATGGTGATGATTGGTTTATCAATCGTGAAAGCCCTGAACAAAAAGAATTTTTTAAAGAATCGGTATTTAACTACCAGTTGTTTGACCGCCATAATTTTGCTACTTCTGAGGTCTGTAAAGTTTATTATACTAGTGAAGATCATGACTTGCTGGTGGATCTACAGCAACGCATTCAAGCACGTTGGCAAGATAAAGTGAATGTAACGTTTTCACTGCGTAGCTGTTTAGAAGTTATGGCCGGTACTGTTTCTAAAGGTGAAGCTTTGAAGCAAGTGGCTGCACTACATGGCTATACACCGAGTGATAGTATTGCGTTTGGTGATGGCATGAATGACAAAGAAATGCTGACGATGGCCGGAAAAGGCTGCATTATGCAAAATGCCCATCAATTATTGAAAGATGCGTTACCGCAGATGGAAGTTATTGGTTCAAATAGTGATGATGCGGTGGCCCGCTATTTGAGAAATAAATATCTTAACAATGCATAATTAATTTTGTTATTTGAAATAGAGAAACCAGATAGGCAATATGTTTATCTGGTTTTTTATTATCGCAATTAGACCAGAAACATAAGTTCCCACAGCGAAAATGCAGCGAAACGTGCTTTTTGTGAAATTTAGGCTACTTTTCCTATTTTTTCTGACAAAAAGTAAATTTAAACTAGGGGGATGAGTGTTTAGGTCGATATTAATGGATAGCACTGTTTTCACAGGTTGCATATTGCACTGTTGAGGGTTCCTTAGGATGAAAAGAATTGCGTTAGCACTGTTGTTGGGCTCGATTTGTTATAGTTCCGTTTTAACCGCTAAACCTACCACTGCGCCGGCATCGGCAACAGCAGCACAAGAACCCACGATTGAGCAAATTACGCAGTTAGCGCAAAAAGGTGACCCTAAAGCCCAATTCCAGCTAGGTGAGCGTTATTTTAAGGGATTAGGTGTTTCTCAAGATTCTAAAGCCGCGGCTGAGTGGTTCATCAAGGCAGGAAACCAAGGGAATTCAGATGCGCAATTCCGACTTGGCACGATGTTTGTAAATGGCTTTGGTGTGCGTCGCGACTATGACAAAGCGATGCTATGGTATGAACAAGCCGCCGCTCAAGGTGATACCCGCGCTGAAACCAACATGGCGATGATGTACGCGCAAGGCTTAGGTGTCACTCAAAACCTAGAAAAAGCGGCATTTTGGTTTAGAAAAGCTGCACAGGGCGGGAATATACTGGCTCAATTCCAGATAGGCCAAATGTACTCGATTGGTAGCGGTGTTGATTTAGATGACGAAAAGGCGGTCTTCTGGTTTAGAAAAGCCGCGAAACAAAAAGATGCTAAGTCTCAAGACCGCTTAGGTGTCATGTACTCTGAAGGACGTGGCGTGAAGAAAAACTTGCAGCAAGCCTACGCATGGCTTGCAACTGCGGTTTACAGTGGCAATGCAGAAAGTCATCGTCTACAAAATAAGATTGCGGAGCAGTTAAGTCCTGAAGAATTACAGCAGGCACAACAATTAGCGGAAGGTTATATTAAATCGTATGGTTTTAAAGCCAGCTAACGATTAAGCAAATGTGTGGGATACGATTTTGTATCCCACCAGTATGACAACCGATAATACAAGATAACACCAAGAAAGCCGATAAAAACGATTATTTCCCCAGCCTCGACGAATGCTAAGTTGCTGCTGTTTCGATGATAGCTTGCCACACATTACACGAAACCCGACGATATAAATTGCACAATACGCTTGCCAAAGATACAGCGTATTAAACGCAAAAGCTTTCCCAACAATTAATAAGATAATTAATGGAATCAAAAAGAATAAAATCGACCCAACACGTTCAAGTTGGGTGATCCTCAACATCACTAATTCGTCTTTTTCATCTAGTTGTAATGGCATAATACGGCTTACAGTTCCCCAGATTTACGACTTGGATTACGCCCTGAAAGATTGTTTGTCGCACTTTGCAGAGAGTTATCACGGACATCCACTCTTGCTTGGAATGGAGGGAATGGCAAGGTAATTCCTTGTTCAGCAAAGGATACTAGGATGTTTTGGTGGATTTCATGGCGCGCAGGTAACCGGTGACCCATTTCTGCGGCATAGACACGTAATTCAAAAATCTGAATACCTTGTTGCAAATCAACAAGATAAACTTCAGGCGCAGGGTTGTCTAAAATCATCGTAGAGCGCTGAGCTGCACGTAAAATAGTATCTGTCACTAATTCACTATTGGCATCAGAAGGTGCAGGAATCGTCATGACAATACGCGTGATTGTGTCAGATAGTGACCAGTTAATAAATTGCTCAGTAATAAATGCCTTATTTGGCACAATAATTTCTTTTCTGTCCCAGTCTGTTAGCGTAGTTGCACGGGTATTGATCTTGGTAATACTACCGGTCAAGTTACGGATAGTTACTGTATCTCCAATCCGGATCGGCTTTTCAAATAAGATCATCAACCCTGAGATAATATTAGCGAAAATCTCTTGTAAGCCAAAGCCAAGCCCGACCCCCATCGCTGCTACAAGCCATTGCAGTTTTGACCACTCAATCCCTAACATAGAGAAGCCAACAATGGTCCCGATAATAGTAATCGTATACTTGGTTAGTGTACTGATAGCGTAACCGGTACCTGGCGTTAAATCCAAATGTTGGAGTACTGCCAGCTCGAGTAAAGCCGGTAAATTACGAACTAATTGGGCGGTAACGATAATAGTCAAAATAGCAATGAAAATAGAGCCCATGGTGATAGGTTGCACAGTATCAACGCCATTAACCGTTGAGGTCACATCCCATAAGCGAATATTTTCAAGGAAAGAAAATGCAGTATGTAGCTCAGACCATAGCCAAATTAATGAAACCAAGGCAATCATGGTTAAAATCGAACGAACTAACCCGACGGATTGGGTGCTAATGGTATCTAAGTCGATAACCTGTTCTTCGATATCAATATTTCCTTCGCTACTGGCATTTGCCTGCTGGTTATCGTCTTCACCTTTAGCACGTTGAGCCAATATCTCAGCACGGCGTTGTTTCGCACGCTCGAAGGCTAATTTACGGCGCTGCATCGACATCCAACGGCGGATGGTATGATAAACGATAAGGATGACAAACCAAATGGCGACAGAGGTTTCTAAACGTGCAAGCAAGGCCTGTGAGGTTGAGAAATAACCTAGAATGGAGAAGAACCCAGCAACAATAGGTGCGAGTAATATCATCCACCACAAGGCTTTATTAACGATATTCTCACCGGACCCATGTCTATCTAAATAGAGAGGGATTTGTGAACGACGCAAGTTGTTGGTAATTAAGCTAAGTGCGACACATAAAAAGATAAAACAGAAACGGCCAATACTGGCTGCAAATTCTCTATCGCTATAATGTTCAAAGGTAATAATTGCCATCACTAATGGAACGATGACAAAAATCGCCATTCGGTAATAACGCATCGCACGTTTAACTGAATCTTTGTCCCAACCGAAGTGAGCAATAAATAGCCCAGTTGGACGAGAAAATGTTTCGCTGATCATAAACAGCCACAATAAAGGTGTCGTCGCACTGACACCATAACCTATCGCCGCGGCCATAGGGTATTGCCATGCACTTTGTAAGCCATAGCCGATGGCTGACCACATCATAGGTAGAGGAAGAGCAACAATAATTGACCAGAAAATAGTTCGAATGGTTAAGTAGAACCGGTCTTGTGTCACCTTACCAATACGTAAACTGGAACGGTCAAGAAATGCTTGGTAGTGTCTGCGAGTGCTAATGCTGAAAATGACTAATGCTATCGAACCAAGAAGATACAAAAAGGTATCTTGAGTTGTCAGCATAACGTTCAGCGCACCAGCAAGCTGAGACAAGGTATCCAGTGAAAGTAATTGAGTAATATCCGTTACTAACATGACAGGATAGCTGATGCTTATTGGTGGAACATCTGCGACCCAGAAAAGATAACGGTTGGAAGCATCTTTGACTTCTTTTAATGCATCGGTTAATTGCCCAGTAGCGACATTAAGCTTCGTTAGCTCTAACATTTCAGCATCGAGGCCTGAAATTAAAGAGGTCAGTAGCTCTCGGCGGGTTTTAATTAATGACTGATAAACTTGCACTTGAGCCGTATTGAGCTCATTCGCGGTTTCTTGCTCGGTTGTATCTACTTTACCTAATCTATCGAGGCTATCTTCATAATTTAAGCGTTGTACACGTAAATCAGCCATTTCACGATCAAGTTGTTGGCTTTTGGGGATATCAGGCAAACGAGAAAGCTGTGTTCTGAGAGCTTCTCCTAATGTACTTGAGCTGCTGATCCACTGAGCTTGCTCGCGAATAGTTGTGAGTGCTTGGCGAGCATCGCGGATACTTGTTGAAATTTCTGCTTGGCTATTGGTGATAGCGCTCATGCGCTGTGCCTGAGCGGTTAATTCCTGAGACATTTTGCGGTTAATATCAAGCTGCTCAGTTAAAAATGGCGTTAGTTCCCCTTGTGCAGCCAACATTTCCGTGTGTTCTAACGCTAAAATTGCTTTTTGTTGGCGTTGGGTATTTTGAAAATCACGTAGGTTTTGTAGCTCAAGTTCCATACGTTGATAGCGTTTTTTGTATAATTCCAACGTAAGGCGTGAGATTTCTTGGCGGTTATTGGCAGAAAGCTGAGCCATTTCCAGTTCATTAACTGTTGACTTGCGAGCACTTACTTCGGCTTGAGCCAATGTGTACTGGGCGTCGGCTAATGGCGTTGATGGTGTGCTCAGAGACTGAAAGCGCGAAGTGGCTTCAGTGAGTAAACGTCTGGCTTCAGAAAGCTGTTGTGGCAGAATATTTAATGATTCACTGATTTCGCGGCCTTTATCTTGCTCTTGCTGAGTTAAGCGGCTTTGATCGAGTAATTGGCTGCTAAGCTGAATAATACGTTGTTCAAGTTCACCTAAGCTGATACCCACCGGTATTGGGGCCGGCTCATCACTTTCATTAAGAACTTTTTGTCTTATTTCTTTGATAATTTTAGGAAAGTTATCAATGGCTTCTTGATAAGATTTGGCTTTTGCATCGGAATCGCGTGTTTCACTCATCCAATTCAACGCCCCCTGCAATGCTTGTGCTATCTCTGCATCTTTGGGGTTGGTGCTTGACTCAAGTTGTTTGAGCTCCTGCTTAATCTGTGCTTCATCCTGCGCTGCAGTTGGTGCTGCAACGGAAGAGAAAACGATTAACAGACTAAGAAAAAAACTGATAATCACACGCACAGTGAGGAGCTCCTTCAAGAGATAATAATTTAACTAAACGCCAGTGGATTCTTCTGTCACTGTATTTGCAACAGTTTCAGCGAGTAATTCGCCCATGCGAGTTGCATAACCGGGGATTAGTGATGAATTAAATGTCACTTTGTTAGGCTCAAATAAATTAATCACCGTTGAACCCAATTTAAACAGCCCCATTTCCTCACCTTTTTTCAAGAAAACAGCCCCTTCAGAGTCTAACTCAGGGTAAACCCAACGCTTAATGACGCCTTCACGAGAGGAGTTAACGCAACCGCTCCATACGGTTTCAATACTACCAACGATAGTTGCACCGACGAGGATCTGTACCATTAGGCCGACAGGGGTGTCAAAGACACAAATCAATCGTTCATTACGTGCAAATAGATTGGGAACATTTTGTGCCGTCAATGGATTTACAGAGAATAAATCGCCAGGAACATAAATCATCTCTTTGAGCAAACCGTCACATGGCATGTGTACACGGTGATAGTCACTAGGGGAGAGGTAAGTGGTAATAAAGTCACCACCACGAAAACGTTCCGCTAATTGGTATTGGCCTGCAAGTAACGCTTCCACGGTGTAATTATGGCCTTTAGCTTGGAAGATAAGGTCATCATTAATCGGGCCTAATTGGCTAACTGCGCCGTCAGCAGGTTGAGCAAGTTGGTGCTCTTTTTCGACAATCGGGCGTGCGCCTTCTTTTAGCAGGCGGATAAAGAAATCATTAAAAGTGGCATAAGCAGTAAGTTCGCTTTTTTGCGCTTCATTCATGTTGACTTTATAGGCTTTTGCGAACAATTTAATTGCCCATTGCGTCATGAAACCCGCATTGCGACTTGCGAACCAGCCTGCAAATTCAGTAAGACATTGTTTTGGAAGCATATATTGCAAGCGAATTTTAATTTTATCTAGCACGTTAACCTCTGATTTTTAAAGGTATGTTAGCAAAAGGGCGGCTATTGTACACAGTTTACTCGTCATATTTCAAACGGTCGCGTAACTGGCTAACCGTAATTAAATGATTTAGAGCTGGCTTAGTGTTAGAGAGTTGTTGGTAAGTACTCACTAACATTATTTGTCTTTTGCCGTAAAATTGCCACGAGGTTTGATTTGTTCCATGCTTTCTAAAATGCGATGGTAGTTTTCAAAACGTGATTCAGCAATTTTATTTGCTTCTACGGCTTCACGTAACAGGCAACCAGGGTCATCTAAATGTTTACAGTCACGGAATTTACAGCCACCAAGGTAATCTTTAAATTCGACAAATCCTTTGGTCACTTGTTCCGTTGTTAAATGCCATAAACCAAATTCGCGCACACCAGGGGAGTCAATCACATCGCCGCCCAATGGAAAGTGATATAAACGAGCTGTCGTCGTCGTATGTTGTCCTAGCCCTGAGTTGTCTGAAACCTCATTGACTAAAATCATTTCTTCATTGTGTGGGAGTAATGCATTTAATAAACTTGATTTGCCCACTCCAGACTGCCCAACAAATACTGAAACTTTACCTGCTAGCGCGTTAGTAAGTGCTTCCATGCCTTCATTGGTATGACTCGAAACTTCGAGAACTTGATAGCCAATATCGCTATAAATCGTCATTAAATCGCTTACCCACTCACGGTTTTCGTCGTCGAGTAGGTCGACTTTATTGAGAACGATAACTGGCTTAATCCCGGTGGTTTCGCAGGCAACTAAATAGCGGTCGATAATATTCAGCGAAAGCTCAGGTAAAATAGCTGAAACAACGACAATTTGATCAATATTAGCGGCAATCGGTTTTAAGCCGTCATAATAATCGGGACGAGTTAGAACAGAACGGCGTTCATGAACAGCTTCGACGATGCCATTTACTTTGATATCGCTCTGTGTGTTCAAGGCTGGCCGCCACACCACGTTATCCCCTGTCACAAGGGATGAAATAGTTCTACGCAAGTTACAGCGCTGGATAGTCCCGTTACTTGCTTGAATATCAGCATGTTGCCCAAAACGGCTAATGACCAAGCCTTCTTGTGCTTCACCTAATTGGCTATCATCAATTTCAACTGTTTTTTGCTTTTTAAGTCTTTTTTGATGATTTTCTTGAACTCGGCGCTGTTGGCCTTTCGAAAGTTTCTGTTTAGCCACCTGTCCTCTCTTTACCATGGGCTGTATTTTAGGGGTACTCACGCCTGTCACTGAAGGCATGAAGAGTGCTATCATACCTTAACTTCATAGAATGCAGTTAGGGTATATCATGCAAAAGAATGAGAATAATTTAATTTGGATCGATTTAGAAATGACGGGGCTCGATCCTGTTCGTGATCGTATTATTGAAATAGCGACTATTGTAACAGATAGCCATCTTAATATTTTAGCAGAAGGCCCTGTAATTGCAGTACATCAAACGGATGAACAACTCGCTTTAATGGATGAGTGGAATGTAAACACTCACACCAATAGCGGTTTAGTTGAACGTGTGCGCAAAAGTACCGTGAGTGAGCGTGAGGCGGAGTTAGCCACCATTGAATTTTTAGAAAAATGGGTTCCCCAAGGGGCATCACCGATTTGTGGGAATAGTGTTGGGCAAGACAGGCGTTTTCTATTTAACTACATGCCTGAATTAGAACGTTATTTCCATTATCGTTATCTTGATGTTAGTACACTTAAAGAACTTGCTCGTCGTTGGAAACCTGAAATTTTAGCAGGTTTTTCGAAGAAAAATACCCATCAAGCGCTGGATGATATTCGTGAATCGGTCGCTGAACTGGCGTATTATCGAGAAACATTTATTAAAGAGTAAATGTTAAATTAACGAATAAGCCGCAATTTTGAGCGGCTTTTTTTGTGTCAAAATTAGGTGTTGAATTACATTTTGCATTACATTTTGCATTACACATAGCACTACTGATTGTATTGCATTCAGTATTACATTATTCTAATTGTAAATTCTGATGGAGGCTATTATGAGTACAATACAAATTAGAGTTGATGAACAGCTTAAAAGAGATGCATATCAAGCATTTGATAAATTAAATCTTTCGCCTTCCGATGCACTAAGGCTATTTCTTCGTTATGTTGCAGAGAATGAAAAGCTTCCTTTTTCTGAAGTTTCTATTGTTGTGAGCGAGACTGATGAGGATGAGGATATTTTAGCTGTTGTTCGTGAACGTTTAAAAAAGCCAGCTAAACGTATAAGAGTGAACATTGATGATATTTGATATTGTATTTGATGAGCGTGCTCTAAGGGAATGGAAAAAGCTTGATTACAGTATCCGAGAACAATTTAAAAAGAAATTAAAGAAACTACAATTAAACCCATATATAGCGTCTCTGCGGCTGCATGGTGAATTGTCTAATTGCTATAAAATTAAATTAAAGGCATCAGGATTTCGCCTTGTGTACCAAGTTATTGATGATGAAATTGTTATTTTTGTCGTTGCCGTTGGCAAAAGAGAAGATAAAAAGGTTTATAACTCCGCGATAGAAAGGTTACCATAGTCATCTTCTTCCAATAAGTTAACAATGTTAACTTATTGAAATCAGTTTATTACAACGGGTGTTGATAAAACCACCATTATGATTGAATTGTCAGCAAACGAATAAAAAAATAAAAATTTTGAGCGCAAAGGCTTGCTAGTATCTGAATTTTTCGTATAATGCGCTCCCCGTACCGATGAAGTTTTTGTTATTGAGTCGGCACGTGAAACACCCAGAAATGTGATGCGGGAATAGCTCAGTTGGTAGAGCACGACCTTGCCAAGGTCGGGGTCGCGAGTTCGAGTCTCGTTTCCCGCTCCAAATTTTCTTGATGTTTTAGCTAGAACACTATTTTCGTGATGCGGGAATAGCTCAGTTGGTAGAGCACGACCTTGCCAAGGTCGGGGTCGCGAGTTCGAGTCTCGTTTCCCGCTCCAAACTTTCTTAGTGTTTTAGTGAGATAGCAGTACCCACCAAATGCGGGAATAGCTCAGTTGGTAGAGCACGACCTTGCCAAGGTCGGGGTCGCGAGTTCGAGTCTCGTTTCCCGCTCCAATATTTTCATCATCCCTTAATTTTTGTCTTTATTGAATCCCATATAATATCCATTTAACTTAATTTTATTTAAGTGAAATCACTTAGTGTATATGAACTGCGCTTGTTCACTGTTTTTATCTTTTTTTACCCTTTGAATACTAGGATCTAAAAGGGTTTCGCGATCTTTTTTGGATCATATCCAGATTTGTGCTTGCATTCATTTTCAGGGCGCCATAGAATAGCCACCCCTTAGCAATAGGGTGTTTTACTTCCATCTCTAAGATGAAACCATGAAGTTTAAATAATAAACAAAAATATGCTTTTTTATTTACTTCGAGTGTTTTTTCATTTTAACCTTGTTTTTTGGTCACTTTTGTATTGCTAGTTAACGTAAAATCAGGGTTTTTCTTTTCAACGCGACATTAGAAAGTTATCCACAGCTAACTCAATCAATCTGAGTTTTTATTGCGATTTGAAATAACTTATTACACAGAGTTATCCACAGGCTAATTAACAAATTCCTGTTGTGCTATTTAATTCTAACGTTTAAGTTGCATTATTGTAACTTGTTGATTTTATTGTTGTGTGGATTATTTTGTCAAAATGAGGCTAGCACAGCTTGCAAATTCTTTACCTATTGTCAGGTAAGCATTTTTTATTTTATTCACATCAATTTGACAATTCTTCATTCCGGATATATAGCAGGCTTTTTTCTAGGCGTCTCTCGGTAAACCTTTGTTAATAGCGCGTACAAGACGTTTTTGCTGTGAAGTTTGAATTGTGACTTGGTTTGCATCGCGTCGGTTAAGCTGTTGTTGTATAGACCATTGGAAGTGCTCATCTAGCATTTCGTTGATCCCCAATCTATTTTGTAAAGCAAGTACAATACGGTCTTGATAAGGTGCATTGCCAAGCGCCACACTGATATTTCGCAGCCACTTAATATAACCAATGCGACGGATTGCAGAGCCTTCGGTCACCTTCAAAAAGGTTTTTTCATCCCATGAGAACAAATCCAGCAGCTCTGGTGTATGTAAGTCCTTTCTTGGACTAAAATCATCTTCATCAGTAAGCTGGGAAAAACGGTTCCACGGGCAAATGAGCTGGCAGTCATCACAACCGTAGATCCGATTTCCCATTAGTGGACGAAATTCTTCTGGGATAGCACTATCTAGCTCGATCGTGAGGTAAGAAATACAGCGTCTTGCATCGACGGTATAAGGTTCAACAATCGCACCTGTTGGGCAGGTTGTCATACAAGCGACACAGCGGCCACAATCTTCTTCGACAGGTTTATCAACAGGAACGGGTAAATTAACCAATAACTCACCGAGAAAAAACCAAGATCCTGCTTCACGATTTAAAACTAATGAATGTTTTCCTGTCCATCCTAAACCCGCTTTAACTGCAAGAGAGCGCTCTAATATTGGAGCGGAGTCGACAAAAGGTCGAAAATTAAGATCATCGATAGTGGTGCCATTGGGCAGTATCATGCCGTTAAATTCGCGACAATAGTCTAAAATACGATCTGAAAGTTGTTTTAGGCGTTTTTTTAATAGTTTATGGTAGTCTCGCCCTAGGGCATAACGGCTGATATAACCTAATTCAGGGTTATTTAATGTACTGGCAAATGCGGCTTTAGCTGGTAAGTAATTCATGCGCACGCTAATGACACGTAACGTGCCTGGGTGCAGTTCGTGTGGTCTGGCTCGCATCATTCCATGGCGACTCATCCATTCCATCTCGCCATGAAATTGTTTATCTAGCCATGCTTGTAATTTGGGCTCTTCCGCAGAAAGGTCAGTATCGCAGATCCCTACTTGTTGGAAACCTGCTTCAATGCCCCATTGTTTAATATTCTGAGCGAGAAGATCGAGATCGAGGTATCTTGCCATCAGATCCTATCTTGATAAAGACTAAAACGGCAGGCACTCTATCATGACCTGCGTTGTTCATCAAAATGCATGAAAAATACCGTCAATATTGAGAACAATTATAGGATATTTCTGAACTCATCATTCAAGCAATGTTAATTAAGAAAAAAGCCCCATCTTAGGTTAATATAAGCGGTAATATTGATGTTTGTTGATATCTCTTTATGCATTTTGATCAGCAATATAAACTATGCATTTAAAGGATAAACAGGCGACACCGCCTATTAATGACATAATAAAAGAACAATATGAAAGAATGTACAATACAACTTGCCAATGAAGCGCAAACTGTTGCGTTAGGTAATGCTATCGCTAAGGCTTGCCATCAAAGCACTGTGATTCACTTATACGGTGATCTTGGTGCAGGGAAAACCACCTTTAGCCGAGGTTTTTTGCAAGCGCTAGGCCATCAAGGCCATGTAAAAAGTCCAACTTACACATTAGTTGAACCCTATGAATTAGCGGATCGTCAAGTCTTCCACTTTGATCTCTATCGGTTAGCAGATCCTGAAGAACTTGAATTTATGGGAATTCGTGACTATTTTTCTGGAAATTCGATCTGTTTGGTCGAATGGCCGCAACAAGGTAAAGGTTTTTTACCTGAAGCGGATCTTGAGCTCCATCTGACCTATCAAGGCGAAGGGCGTCAGGCTCACTTTGTTGCTTTTTCTGCCAATGGGGAGTCGTTGTTAGAAGCATTACCCCTACTCTAAGGAAGCTATTGCTCATGTTGAATGCATCAATGCACAGAATAACAAAAAAGGGTTTTTTTACTGTTTTCGTCTTGTTTATGGTATCCGTCATGTGGCTGTTTGCTGCAAAAACACAAGCGGCGACATTATCGAATATTCAAGTTAACAATAGTCCATCACAAGCAGAAGTGGTACTAAGCTTTGTTGATGGTAAGCCTGATTACGCCTATTTCCCATTGCATTCACCTGAGCGTCTTGTTGTTGATATCAAACAGCGAGGCGAGATTATTGGCCTACCGCTTAAAGTTCCCGCAGGGGATCTTGTAAAACTAGTACGGGCAAGCCAACCTTCTGATAATCAACACAAACGCTTAGTTTTAGAGCTATCTCGTACAGCCAAAACGAAAGCAGTGCTTAAACAAGTTTCAGGTGAATATCAGTTGGTATTAACGATATCGACGGGAAATTCATCCGGTTCTACCTCCTTTAATCAAACCAATAATACGGTTAAACCAGCGGCAAACAGCGCTCAAGATAAACCATTGAAGATGAATAACCCTGTGCCTGTTGCCACGCCAACACCGACTAAATATAAAAATATGCCGAAGGGCAGCAAGCAGGTAGTTATTGCTATTGATGCAGGGCACGGTGGAAAAGACCCTGGTGCGATTGGTAAGAATGGTTATAAAGAAAAGGATGTGACTCTTAGTGTCGCACGTAAGTTATACCAACGCCTTGAAGCCGATCCAATGTTTAAACCCGCGATGACCCGTGATGGAGACTATTTTATTTCCGTTAGTGGCCGTTCTGATGTGGCACGTAAGAAAGGAGCTAATATGTTGGTGTCAATTCACGCAGACTCGGCTCCAAATAGCAGTGCACGAGGAGCATCAGTGTGGGTATTGTCTAATCGACGTGCAAACAGTGAGCTGGGTAGTTGGCTCGAACAACGTGAAAAACAATCTGAATTATTAGGTGGGGCGGGTGATGCGCTTAGTGGTGCGGACCCTTATTTAAGCCAAGCTGTTTTAGATCTACAATTCGGCCATTCTCAGCGTGTGGGGTACGATGTTGCGGTTAAAGTGATCGAACAGCTGCGAAAAGTGGGTAATATTCATAAAAGAACACCTGAACATGCAAGTTTAGGTGTATTGCGTTCCCCAGATATCCCATCGATTTTAGTCGAAACTGGTTTTATTAGTAATACGGCAGAAGAACAGTTGCTAAAATCTAATGAATTCCAAGACAAAGTCGCAGAAGCTATCCATTTAGGATTACGTCAATATTTCTTGGCGAATCCAATACAAGCGGCGCCACAATAAGGGGGAAGGCATGGCAATACATATTCTTTCCCCACAGCTAGCCAACCAAATTGCAGCAGGAGAAGTAGTCGAAAGGCCTGCGTCAGTGGTTAAAGAGCTCGTTGAGAACAGTCTTGATGCTGGGGCAACGCGTATTGATATCGACATTGAGCGTGGTGGAGAAAAACTGATCCGTATTCGTGATAATGGCTGTGGTATCGGTAAAGATGAACTGATTCTGGCTTTAGCTCGCCATGCGACCAGTAAAATTGCCACTTTGGATGACCTTGAAGCTATTATGAGTATGGGGTTTCGTGGTGAAGCGCTAGCGAGTATCAGTTCCGTTTCACGTTTAACATTGACATCCAAGCCCGCAGACCAAACAGAAGCATGGCAATCATATGCCGAAGGCCGGGATATGGAAGTGATGGTTAAACCCGCAGCTCATCCCAATGGCACAACGGTTGAAGTATTAGATTTATTCTATAATACGCCAGCTCGTCGTAAATTTATGCGCACAGAAAAAACCGAGTTCGGCCATATTGATGAAATTGTTCGCCGAATTGCACTTTCTCGCCCAGATGTGGCTATTAACCTGACTCACAACGGGAAATTAGTAAAGCAATACCGAGCCGCTCATGATGAAGCACAGCAAGAGCGGCGTCTCGGAACGATTTGCGGAACGGGTTTTCTGCAAGGCGCTTTGGCGTTATCTTGGGAACATAGCGACCTTGCTATCAAAGGGTGGGTCGTTTCTCCATCAATGACATCAGGTAGCGAAACGCAATATTGCTATGTTAATGGCCGTATGATGCGTGACCGCCTAATTAACCATGCTATTCGCCAAGCCTATGAAGGGCATTTAGACGAAAACCAACAGCCTGCTTATGTCTTGTATTTGACCATTGATCCAAAACAAGTTGATGTTAACGTACACCCAGCAAAACATGAGGTTCGTTTTCACCAAGCCCGCTTGGTACATGATTTTATTTATCAAGCGGTGCGAACGGTATTATTAGAAGCTGCATCTATTGATGAGCTTCCGGGTATTGAACCGGCAAATATAGAGTTAGAAAATCGACCTTCTGCGGGGGAAAACTATTTTTCTTCACCAAACGTGACTCCCAAGCAACATAAGACAGAAAACCATACCCTCATCGAAAATACCGTTCGAGAGTCTAAAATACCTTATGACCAGCCTAGTCACTTAAAGGATAATACGGCAAATCACGCTTTTTCTTCACCGAAGTCAACATCAGGTTTTTCAGGAAATGTGCCAGCAAAAACGTTTGGTTCAACGTATGACAAAAAAGCAGGTGAGCTGTATCAGAGCTTAATGTCTATTCCCGTTGCCTCTGAAGATAAAAAACCGCTTTTTCCTGAGCGTAAACCGATAAACTCGCCACAAATATCGTCACAACCTGTAGCAAAAAATGCGGATAACTACCTTTTTGGCAAAGTATTGACAATTTACGCAAAAAACTTTGCATTAATTGAGTCTTCGTTGGGGCTAATCCTGTTATCCTTAACGGAAGCTAATTATTTATTGAAATTGTCACAATTATCACCGGGTGGTGGAGCATTAAAGCCTCAGCCATTATTAATACCTCTAAAAGTGTCACTTAAAAATGATGAAATAGAGGTTTTACAGCGGTACAAGGAACAATTGACAATATTTGGTATCGAAGCCACGATATTACATGGAAAAGTAACAATTCATACGGTATCGTTACCATTAAGAACACAAAATTTATCACAGCTTTTTTCTGAATTACTCGATTTTTTATCGAGAAAAGAAAGTGTAACTGACGAAGAGATTGCACAATGGCTCGCTAAAGCAGTTTCACAGGTTAAAACAGAGGAAAGTTGGAGTTTAGCACAGGCTGTTCAGTTGCTGGCTGATGTTGAGCGGGTATGCCCGCAGTGGGTAAAAAATCCCCCACCAACATTATTACAATTAATTAATTTACAATCCGTGGTAGCTACACTAACAAATGAGTGATTTAGCAACTCAGAAAAAACCTGACGCAATATTCCTAATGGGTCCAACGGCCTCAGGTAAAACCGCTTTAGCGATCGAACTTCGCAAGCATTTGCCTGTGGAAATTATTAGTGTCGATTCGGCATTAATTTACCGAGGAATGGATATTGGCACAGCAAAACCAACAGCGGAAGAACTCAGCCAAGCTCCTCATCGTCTGATTGACATTCTCGATCCGTCTCTACCATACAGTGCTGCCGATTTTCGCCGTGACGCATTAAATGCCATGGCTGAAATTACCTCACAAGGTAAAATTCCATTATTAGTCGGTGGCACAATGTTGTATTTTAAAGCCTTATTAGAAGGACTTTCACCACTTCCTTCAGCTGACCCAACAGTTCGTACTGAAATTGAACACATTGCTAAAGAACAAGGGTGGGGGGAAATTCATCGCCGTCTTACGGAGGTTGACCCAGTTGCCGCAGCAAGGATCCACCCTAACGATCCACAAAGATTATCCCGTGCTTTAGAGGTATATCTCATTTCGGGACAAACTTTGACTGAAATGACACAAACAGCTGGGGAAGAATTACCTTATAATGTGTTTCAGTTTGCTATTGCGCCACAAGATCGTAAAATTTTACATGAGCGCATAGAACAACGTTTTCATCTGATGATAGATGCGGGCTTTGAAGAAGAAGTTCGTAAATTGCATCAACGAAATGATTTACATGTTGACCTCCCTTCAATCCGTTGTGTGGGATATCGGCAAATGTGGTCATATTTAGATGGTGAAATTAGCCATGATGAAATGATTTATCGGGGAATTTGTGCAACTCGCCAATTGGCAAAACGTCAAATTACCTGGTTAAGAGGCTGGGAGAATGTTCATTGGTTAGATAGTGAACAACCTCAGCAAGCGCTTAGCACCGTTATGCAGGTTATGCGTGCATAGGACTGATGTTTGTGTACAATTAGAACGTTAAGCGCAATTTTTGAGTAGTTACTTTTTGGAATCTAAAAGATTCTCTTTTAAAAACAACAAAATAAGGAAAACATAGAATGGCTAAGGGGCAATCTTTGCAAGATCCGTTCCTGAACGCATTACGTCGTGAAAGGGTTCCGGTCTCTATTTATCTCGTTAATGGCATCAAATTGCAGGGGCAAATTGAGTCTTTTGACCAATTTGTTATTTTATTAAAAAACACAGTTAGCCAGATGGTTTATAAACACGCTATCTCGACTGTTGTCCCTGCTCGCCCTGTTTCTCATCATAGCGGTACTACGGGTAGCACTGGCAATGGTAATTACCATTCAGGTAACCCTGCAGCGCAAGATGGCGAAGTAACTGAGTAAGTTTGTACGCTAAAAGACAAGGAAAGCATGGGTAGGGAGACTGTACCTGTGTTTTTCCTTTGCAATTATTGTTTAGCCTAAGAGGTTACACCTTGTTTGATAGGTATGAAGGCGGTGAACTAGCTGTATTAGTCCATGTCTTTTTTTCTCAAGAAAAAGACGTTGATAATCTGGCAGAATTTGAGTCACTTGTGACATCTGCTGGCGTAAAACCAGTACAAATAGTCACGGGCAGTCGTAAAGCCCCTCATCCAAAGTTTTTTGTTGGGGAAGGTAAAGCAGAAGAAATTGCCCAAGCTGTTGAGGAAAGTGGTGCAGATGTGGTGTTGTTTAATCATACTCTAAGCCCTGCTCAAGAACGTAATCTCGAAAGGATTTGCCAATGTAAGGTGGTTGACCGTACAGGGGTAATTTTAGATATTTTTGCTCAACGCGCACGTACACACGAAGGTAAGCTTCAAGTTGAATTGGCTCAGTTAAGGCATTTATCGACTCGCTTAGTGAGGGGATGGACGCACTTAGAGCGACAAAAAGGCGGGATTGGCTTACGAGGTCCCGGTGAAACTCAACTTGAAACTGACCGCCGGCTATTAAGAGATAAAATTAAACAAATCTTATCTCGTCTTAGTCGGGTGGAAAAACAGCGTGAACAAGGGCGTCAAGCGAGAAGTAAGGCTGATATCCCGACTATTTCGCTTGTCGGTTATACCAACGCTGGTAAGTCTAGTTTGTTTAACCGCATGACGGCCGCTGATGTTTATGCTGCTGACCAGTTATTTGCAACACTTGACCCAACACTTCGTCGTATTGATGTAGAAGATGTTGGTGTTGTCGTTCTTGCAGATACTGTGGGTTTTATCCGTCATTTACCCCATGATTTGGTTGCAGCTTTTAAAGCAACCCTGCAAGAAACACGTGAAGCAACGTTACTGCTGCACGTTATCGATGCAGCTGATAATCGCTTGGATGAAAATATTCATGCAGTTGAAAGTGTGTTAGAAGAAATCGAAGCGGATGAAATACCAACACTTTTAGTGATGAACAAAGTTGATATGCTAGAGGATTTTGTCCCGCGTATTGACAGAGATGAGGATAACAAGCCGGTTCGTGTCTGGGTTTCAGCGCAAACGGGCGATGGTATCTCATTGCTGCTACAGGCATTGACGGAACGTCTTTCAGGTGAAATCGCACATGTTGAATTGCGTTTACCACCGAATGAAGGCCGTTTACGTAGCCGTTTCTACCAACTTCAGTCAATCGAACGTGAATGGCAGGAAGAAGACGGCTCAATTGGCCTTGAGGTGCGTATGCCAATGGTGGATTGGCGGCGTCTGTGCAAACAAGAGCAGCAATTACCTGACTACGTTATTTAATTGCTTTGGTGGTTAATGATGTAGTTAGGCAATGGAATTGATATTAAGAGCCCTATCGCTCTTAGCCCTGAAAATCAATCATAAAGAATGGAGCTAAAACATGGCGTGGAATCAGCCCGGTAATGACGGACAAGACCGCGATCCGTGGGGAAGCGGCAATAAAGGCGGCAACTCTGGCGGGAACAAAGGTGGTCGAAAACGTGGGGCTTATGATCTCGACGATCTCTTTCGTAAACTAGGCAGCAAGCTTGGTGGAAATAAAGGCAGCGGTGGTGATGGCGATAATAAACAACCATCACAAATCAGCGGCCGTTTAGGTATGTTAGCTCTTGCTGCTATCGTTGTTGTATGGGCAGGTTCAGGCTTCTACACCATCAAAGAAAGTGACCGTGGCGTAGTATTACGTTTTGGTGAATATAGTGGTGTTGTTGGGCCTGGTTTGAACTGGAAACCAACCTTCATTGATAGGGTTATTCCTGTCAACGTGGAAACCGTACGTGAACAAGCAACAAATGGCATGATGTTAACGTCAGATGAAAACGTGATCCGCGTTGAAATGAACGTTCAATATCGTGTTACCGACCCTGCGCAATATTTATTTAGTGTCACAAACCCAGACAATAGTCTGCGTCAGGCGCTAGATAGTGCTGTGCGTGGTGTAATCGGTCAGTCTGCGATGGAGCAAGTACTGACTACGAATCGTGCTTTTATCCGTGATGTAACACAAAAAGAGCTCGAAGCAACAATTGCACCATATAAAATGGGTATCACACTGCTTGACGTCAACTTCCAAGCTGCACGTCCACCTGAAGATGTTAAAGCGGCATTTGATGACGTAATCTCAGCAAGGGAAGAAGAACAAAAAACGATTCGTGAAGCACACGCTTACCGAAATGAAGTTCTTCCACTGGCAAAAGGTAACGCACAACGCCTAATTGAAGAAGCTGAAGCATATAAAGCGAGTGTGGTTTTCAAAGCAGAGGGTGAGGTCGCAAGCTTTGCGAAAATGTTACCTGAATACCGTGCTGCACCAGAAATCACCCGTGAGCGTCTGTATATCGACACCATGGAGCGTGTGTTAAGTAATACACGTAAAGTAATTGCGAATGATAAGAGCAACAGCATGTTAGTGCTGCCACTTGACCAAATCATGCGCGGTACAAATTCAGATGCGGCTTCAACGTCAAAAGCTAATCCGTCAGCAAGAATGGCGACGCCAAGCAATAGTTCGTCATCATCTGCTGCAACACCTGTACAGCCAAACAGCGCTGTTCGTGGTGATGCTGTTAGAGTAGGGAGACAATAATCATGCGTAAATCGCTAATTGTTATCGTTATTGCCATCTTGGCAGTTGCATACGCATCTATCTTTATTGTTCCTCAAACTGACCGCGGTATCGTATTGCGTTTTGGTAAGGTTCTACGTGACTCTGAAAACAAACCGATCATTTATGAGCCAGGTCTGCATTTCAAAGTTCCATTTATTGAAACGGTGAAAATGTTAGATGCGCGTATTCAGACTCTTGAAATTCAAGCTGACCGTTATCTGACAAGTGAAAACAAAGACTTAATGGTGGACTCCTACCTGAAATGGCGCGTGACTGATTTCAGTCGTTACTATGTAGCGACTGGCGGTGGTAACCCATTCCAAGCAGAAACCCTGTTAAAACGTAAATTTAGTGACCGTTTACGTTCTGAGTTTGGTCGTTTAAGCGTTAAAGACATTATCACTGATTCACGTGGGCGTTTAACGGTTGATGTGCGTGATGCCTTGAACAAAGGTACTGCAATTGACGATTCAACAAAAGAAGCGGATGCAGCGATTGCGGATGCAGCTAAACGTGTTGAAGAGGAAACGAACCTGAAGCCACTGGTTGTGAATGCAAACAGTATGGCGGCGTTAGGTATCGAGGTTGTCGATGTACGTATTAAACGTATTGAGCTGCCAAACGAAGTTTCTGAAGCTATCTATGCGCGTATGCGTGCAGAACGTGAAGCAGTTGCACGTCAACATCGTTCACAAGGTCAAGAAGAAGCGACTAAGATCCGCGCTGTTGCAGATAAAACAGTAACAGAAACGTTGGCTGAAGCAGAGCGTACCGCACTAACTTACCGAGGTGAAGGTGATGCGATGGCAACGAAACTGTTTGCTGATGCATTCAACCAAGATCCAGAGTTCTATGCGTTTATTCGTAGCTTGCGTGCCTATGAGCAAAGCTTCAAGAGTGGTGAAGACGTGATGGTATTAAGTCCGGACACTGACTTCTTCCGCTTTATGAAAGCACCAACTAAGCTTCGTGCAACAGATTAATAAATAATCAGACTAAGTTGCGTGCAACCTAGCAAAATAACTGTTAATCTATTAAAGAAAAGCCCGCTTCGGTGGGCTTTTTTTCGCCTGTCGTTTTAAGTATAGGATTTTTCAGGGAAAATTTGAGCTGCTCAACTGATGGCATTCATTTTGAGTTTACGGCAGAAATAAAAAATACCATTTTACTTGCTTTCCAGAAAAAAATTTTTGTATTGCCAAAATATCACTGGAACAGTTCATTTTTGATGGTAGAATTCATTTTTAAGCAACCGAGTGTATTTCAAAATGGGTAAGAACGTTGTCGTACTGGGCACCCAATGGGGTGACGAAGGGAAGGGCAAGATCGTTGACTTGCTGACAGAGCGTGCTAAATACGTAGTTCGCTATCAGGGCGGCCATAATGCTGGCCATACTCTTGTTGTAAACGGTGAAAAAACCGTTCTCCACTTAATTCCATCCGGTATTCTTCGTGAAAATGTCATCAGCATCATCGCTAATGGTGTTGTTCTTGCGCCAGACGCATTAATGAAAGAGATGAAAGAATTGGAAGACCGCGGTGTTCCTGTTCGCGAACGTTTACGTCTTTCAGAGGCATGTCCACTGATCCTGCCTTATCATGTTGCATTAGATAATGCGCGTGAGAAAGCTCGTGGTTCCAAAGCGATTGGAACAACAGGTCGTGGTATTGGTCCTGCTTACGAAGACAAAGTAGCTCGTCGTGGCTTACGTGTTGGTGATTTATTCGATAAAGCAACTTTTGCAGAAAAATTAAAAGAAATCGTCGAATACCATAACTTCCAACTCGTTAATTACTATAAAGAACCTGCTGTTGATTACCAAAAAACGCTAGACGATATCATGGCTGTTGCCGATATCCTGACTGGTATGGTAATCGATGTATCTGATCTGCTGTACAAAGCAAGCCAGAACAACGAATTCGTGATGTTTGAAGGTGCACAAGGCACATTATTGGACATCGACCACGGTACTTATCCGTATGTAACCTCTTCAAATACCACTGCGGGTGGTGTTGCAACAGGTTCTGGTTTAGGTCCACGTTATGTCAACTACGTATTAGGTATCATCAAAGCTTACTCAACGCGTGTTGGTGCGGGTCCATTCCCAACTGAGCTGTTTGATGAAGTGGGTGAATTCCTGCGTGAAAAAGGCCAAGAATTTGGTGCAACGACGGGTCGTAAACGCCGTACTGGTTGGTTAGATATCGTTGCGATTAATCGTGCGGTACAAATTAACTCACTGTCAGGCTTCTGTATGACTAAACTGGATGTTTTAGACGGTTTAGAAGAAGTCAAAATTTGTGTAGGTTACCGTCGTCCAGATGGCAAAGTGCTTGAAACAACGCCTTTAGCTGCTGATGAGTGGGATGGCTTAGAGCCAGTTTATGAATCAATGCCAGGTTGGAAAGAGACAACTTTTGGTGTGAAACAAAGAGAATTACTGCCACAAGCAGCTCTGAATTACATCAAACGCGTTGAAGATCTAACGGGTATTCCAGTTGATATTATTTCAACCGGTCCAGATCGTTCAGAAACCATGATCCTGCGTGATCCATTTGATGTTGAGTAATAACACTGACTGCGCCTAATACAGGCGCAGTTTTTTACTGCTTTACCTCCTTCCACTATGCAGCTTCTTTGATAAAACAGTCAAAATTCCCCATAATGATTGAATCAAGTCACTTTTGTGTGCAAATTATGTGCAATTAAGTGCATATTTGACTTGTGTTATACGTTAAACTTTATTTAACGACATATAATTTATTAGCATGCTATATTTTGTTCAGAAAACTGAAAGTGTTGGGTTAGAAATAGTAAGCGTGAATTTTAAAATAAGTCGCATTTTTTAGGCCAATGATTTGCGGCCAACAGCGTTATAGCTAAAATTTTGAGGTGATTGTGCAACTGACTAGTTTTACAGATTATGGGTTACGAGCTCTTATTTACCTGGCATCCCTAGGTGAAGGGAAAATGACCAGTATTACAGAGGTCACCGAAGTTTACGGTGTATCGCGTAACCATATGGTAAAAATTATTAATCAGCTCAGTCACCTAGGTTATATTAAAGCCACTCGTGGCAAAAATGGCGGGATTACACTAGGGCAACCAGCAGAATCAATTCGTATAGGGGACGTTGTCAGAGCATTAGAGCCCCTGACTCTTGTTAATTGTAGTGGTGAGTTTTGCCACATTACACCTGCGTGTCGTTTAAAAGGTGTGCTACACCAAGCAATACAGCAGTTTTTACAAGAACTTGATCAATACACGCTGGCGGACATGGTGAAAGATAACAGCCCGCTCTATCAACTACTGCTTGACTAGCATTTGCGGTAGTTATGAATTCTGATGACAACGGAGGTAACGATGTCACAAGATCCTTTTCAGGAAAGAGAAGCAGAAAAATACGAGTCCCCAATTCCAAGTCGAGAATACATTCTTGACCTTATCTCGAAGCGTACTGCACCAGCTAATCGCGAAGAAATCGCACAATTATTGAATTTATCGACAGAAGATGAATTAGAGGCACTGCGTCGTCGGTTAAGAGCCATGGAACGGGATGGGCAATTAGTCTTCACTCGCCGTCAGTGTTATGCATTACCGGAGCGTTTAGACTTATTAAAAGGGAAAGTGATTGGCCATCGTGATGGCTACGGTTTCCTGCGTGTTGAGGGTAAAAAAGAAGATTACTATTTATCTCAAGACGAAATGAAACGCGCCCTACATGGTGACGTTATTCTAGCGCAACCTTATGGGCAAGACCGTAAGGGGCGGACAGAGGTTCGTGTTGTTCGTGTGTTAGAACCACGTAATAACCAAATTGTTGGCCGGTATTTTATTGAATCGGGTATGGGGTTTGTCGTACCGGATGATAGCCGTTTAAGCTTTGATATTTTGATTCCGAAAGATCGCGTCCTTGGCGCTCGTATGGGGAATGTGGTGGTGGTTGAATTAGTCACCCGCCCACAACGTCGCTCGCAAGCGGTGGGAAATATCATTGAAGTGTTAGGCGAAACAATGGGAACGGGTATGGCGGTGGAAATCGCTTTACGTACCCATGAAATCCCACATTCATGGCCACCACAAGTTGAAAAACAAGTTGCGGACCTGAGTGAGCATGTCCCTGAATCGGCGAAAAAAGGGCGCGCTGATTTACGTGATCTCCCTTTAGTGACCATTGACGGCGAAGATGCCCGCGACTTTGATGATGCGGTTTATTGTGCACCGAAAAAAGGTGGTGGTTGGCGCTTATGGGTGGCGATTGCGGATGTAAGCTATTATGTCCGTCCTCAAACGGCTCTAGATACAGAAGCTCGTAGTCGAGGTAACTCGGTATATTTTCCATCTCAAGTTGTTCCTATGCTCCCCGAAGTCTTATCGAACGGCCTGTGCTCACTAAACCCTGGTGTTGACCGCCTGTGTATGGTGTGCGAAATGACAGTATCGGCATCTGGTAAGCTTTCGTCATACAAGTTCTATGAAGCGGTTATGAGTTCTCATGCAAGGTTAACTTACACGAAAGTGTGGAAAATCTTGGAAGGAGATGAAGAGCTGCGTGAGCACTATAAAGCCTTAGTGCCGCATATTGAGCATTTGCACCAATTATATAAAGCACTGGATGCTGCGCGTATTGAGCGTGGTGCAATTTCCTTCGAATCTGAAGAAGCGAAATTCATTTTTAACGCAGAACGCCGCATTGAAAGTATCGAACCCGTTGAGCGCAATGATGCACATAAATTGATTGAAGAGTGCATGATTTTGGCTAACATTGCGGCGGCTCGGTATGTTGAGAAAAATGAAGAGCCTGCATTGTACCGTGTGCATGACCGTCCTAAAGAAGAAAGCGTGATGAATTTACGCTCAGTATTCAGTGAATTAGGTTTGACTCTACCAGGTGGAATGAAGCCAGAGCCGAAAGATTATGCGCAGGTAATGAATGAAGTGGCTGAGCGCCCTGATCATGAATTACTGCAAACCATGATTTTACGTTCGATGAAACAAGCGATTTATGATCCTGAAAACCGCGGTCACTTTGGCTTAGGTTTGAAATCGTATGCTCACTTTACATCACCAATTCGTCGTTATCCTGACCTGACGTTACATCGTGGGATAAAATATTTACTGGCGAAAGAACATGGTCATTCAGATAAGCGCTGGACGGAAACAGGTGGCTGGCATTCAGACATGGATAGCATGTTACAGCTTGGTGAGCACTGTTCAATGACTGAGCGCCGAGCTGATGAAGCGACTCGTGATGTGGCTGACTGGCTGAAATGTGATTTCATGCAAGACCAAGTTGGCCAAACCTTTACAGGTTTAATCACAAGCGTCACTGGTTTTGGTTTCTTTGTGCGTCTTAATGATTTATTTATTGATGGTTTAGTGCATATTTCAACGTTGGATAATGACTACTACCGTTATGATGCGGTCGGCCAGCGTTTAATTGGTGAATCATCAGGTACCACTTATCGTCTTGGTGATGAAGTGGAAATTCGTGTCGAAGCGGTGCATATGGATGAGCGTACCATTGATTTCGCCTTAATTTCAACTACTCGTAAAGCGAAAAACCCGGGCAAAACAGCGCGGGACAAAATGAAGCAAGAAGTGAAAAATGCGACGCGTCCAGCTCGTCGAAAAGCGGATGCGAGCAAAGATAAAAACTTCGAGCCTGATTCTGCATTTCGCCGTTCAGAGAAAAAAGGGAAAAAAGCTGAAGCTAAGCCAGAGGCGAAAGGGAAAGGAAAAGGCAAAAAGCCGTCTGATAAAACTAGAAAAATTACAGCAAAATTAAAAGCTAAACGTGTTGCAAAAAAATCCCAAAAACAAGAGGGATAATGGTATTGCTGTAGTTATTAACCATCGTTATTAACCATCGTTATTAACCAAAGTGGCGTGTTAGCGCCACTTTACTATTTATATAAATAAGAAATTTATGAGCGAAATGATTTATGGCATTCACGCAGTGAAAGCCTTACTGGAGCGTTCACCGCAACGCATTAAAGAAGTCTATATTTTGAAAGGCCGTGAAGATCGCCGATTAATGCCGTTGGTGCATGAAATTGAAGCGTTAGGTGTCGTCGTTCAAGTGGCGAATCGTCAATGGATGGATAGCCAAACTGAAGGTGCGGTTCACCAAGGTATCATTGCGAAAGTACTACCAGGTAAACAATATCAAGAAGGTGACCTGCCTGATTTATTGGAGAGCACACCATCGCCATTTTTATTGGTATTGGATGGCGTGACAGACCCACATAACTTAGGTGCATGTTTACGTAGCGCTGATGCGGCAGGTGTTCATGCTGTGATTGTACCGAAAGATAAGTCAGCCCAATTGAATGCGACTGCGAAAAAAGTAGCCTGCGGCGCGGCAGAAAACATCCCTCTTATTCGCGTGACGAATTTGGCAAGGACATTACGTTTGTTGCAAGAATATAATGTGTGGATTGTGGGAACGGCAGGTGAAGCTGATCACAATTTATATCAAAGCAAGTTAACGGGTCCAATAGCTCTGGTGATGGGAGCTGAAGGTGAAGGTATGCGTCGTTTAACTCGTGAGCACTGTGACGAGTTAATTAGCATTCCAATGGCCGGTTCCGTTTCTTCGCTTAATGTTTCTGTGGCGACGGGCGTCTGCTTATTTGAAGCCGTACGCCAGCGTTTAGCCACCACTGAAAAATAATATTTGCGGTAAAACGCATCCACCTCTTGAGTTTTATCTCAGGGGTGGGTATAGTTACGCGTCAATTTTTTAGCCGCACTCAACAAGTTCCTTGCCTCCGCGGGCCGCGGTTAACCCAGACAGGAGGCTAATAATCCGTAAGGAGCAACTACTAATGCGTCATTACGAAATCGTTTTTATGGTCCATCCTGACCAAAGCGAACAGGTTCCGGGCATGATCGAGCGTTACAGTGCTGTTATCACTAACGCACAAGGTCAGATTCACCGTCTGGAAGACTGGGGCCGCCGTCAACTGGCTTACCCAATCAACAAACTGCACAAAGCACACTATGTTCTTCTGAACGTAGAAGCGCCGCAGGAAGCGATTGATGAGCTGGAAACTAACTTCCGCTTCAACGATGCCGTTATCCGCAGCATGGTTATGCGCTTAAAACACGCAGTAACAGAAGCTTCTCCAATGGTCAAAGCTAAAGACGAACGTCGTGGCCGTGACATGTCTGATGAATATCAGGATGAAGAAGTAGAAGAAACTGGGGATTCTGAAGAGTAATTGCGCAAGTGACCACTAATCGTTTGGTGCTCACAGGCACAGTCTGTAAAGCATTGATTCGAAAAGTGAGTCCGTCAGGCATTCCTCACTGCCAGTTTGTTTTAGAACATCGTTCGGAGCAACAGGAAGCGGGGCTGTCAAGGCAAGCATGGTGCAGAATGCCCATTATTGCCAGCGGACAAACCTTACAAGCTCATACTCACAGTATAACGGTCGGCAGTTGGATTAAAGTCAGCGGTTTCATTAGCACCCATCAAGGTCGCAATGGGATAAGCAAGATTGTCCTCCATGCCGAGCAGATTGATTTGATAGATTCTGGAGACTAGCCATATGGCACGTTATTTCCGTCGTCGCAAGTTCTGCCGTTTCACAGCGGAAGGCGTTCAAGAGATCGACTATAAAGATATCGCAACGCTGAAAAACTATATCACTGAAAGTGGTAAAATTGTACCAAGCCGTATTACCGGTACTCGTGCAAAATATCAACGCCAGCTCGCTCGTGCTATCAAGCGCGCTCGCTACCTGTCTCTGTTACCATACACTGATCGTCATCAGTAATTGGTACAGTCCATTAACGACTAATAGAGGATAAGGTAATGCAAGTTATTCTGCTTGATAAAGTAGCTAACCTAGGTAGCCTGGGTGACCAAGTTAACGTTAAATCGGGCTACGCTCGTAACTTCTTAGTACCACAGGGCAAAGCTGTTCCTGCAACTAAGAAAAACGTTGAATTTTTCGAAGCTCGCCGCGCTGAACTGGAAGCTAAATTAGCTGACGTTCTGGCAGCAGCACAGGCTCGTGCAGCAGCTGTTACTGCGCTGGGTTCTGTTACTCTGGCTTCTAAAGCTGGTGACGAAGGTAAACTGTTCGGTTCAATCGGTACTCGTGATATCGCTGACGCAATTACTGCGGCTGGCGTTCAAATCGCGAAAAGCGAAGTTCGCCTGCCAAACGGCGTTCTGCGTACTACTGGTGACCACGAAGTTCACTTCCAGTTACACAGCGATGTTTTCGCAGAGCTGAACGTTATCATCGTTGCTGAGTAATCAATAATGATGATATGCATCATTGGGTTATCCATGGTGCAAATAAAAAACACCGGCTAAGTCCGGTGTTTTTTGCTTTCTAGATATCTGTTTTTTATTTCACAAGGGTTTTTGCACTAATGCTAAGGCGTTCTGTAATAACTCCCATCGCTTAATCGCGCAAAGCTATAGGTTTTCCCATCAGAACCCGTAGTTTCTAATAATTGAACTTCCCCTTTTGCATTGGCTTTTAAACGAATTTTTTGCCCTTGACGTAAATTACTCAGTGGTTTTTCTGCACCTTCTACGCGCGCCATAATAAAAGCGTCATTGGCTTGTAAGTTATTATCACGAAACAGTTGTGCGAGAGTCTTCCCTTTTTGTACTCGGTAATTTTGCCACTCATTGGCAGAAGGGCGAGTGGTTTTGGGCTCAGGTGTTTTTTCTGGTGAAGTTACTATTGGAGGCTCATTGGGTGCGGGCTCAATAGGTTCTGGAATAATTTCAGGCTCAGTAGGTAAAAGAGGGGAATTACCTTCAGGTGCTGGCACTGGTTCTGGTATTGGTGGCGTAATAGTAGGTTCAGGCATGACCTCTGGGGTTGTGGGTGGGGGGATGACAATCGGTTGGTTTTGAACAATATCGCTGGGGGATTTATCACTTGTAGGCCAAAAAAAAGCGACCACGACAATTAGAGCGAGCAGTGCAATGCCATAGCGATGAAATTTTGAAAGTTTAAACATCACTCCTCCTTGATGAGGCAATGAGTAAATTAGACCGTATTAATACGCATACTAGCACCCTTTTTAGACATTTTTAGCGTTTGGCTGAATTTTTCAGAGAACACCGAATAAATTTGTCGAGAATCAATCAGTTTTATTCTTTAGATTCATTGTTTGGGTTTACCCATAAGGGTGAGGCTGCTATTCTTGGTTTTTCTCAAAATCATATGGGTATTTTCATGGCAAACCAAAAATTCGATTCGGTAGAAGCTCAAGCGAGTTATGGCATAGGTCTACAAGTTGGGCAACAATTATTAGAGTCAGGGCTAGAAGGTTTAGTGCCAAATGCAATTCTAGCAGGTCTCGTTGATGCTTTAGAAGGCAATATGCCATCGGTACCTGTTGAAACTCTGCACAAAGCATTGCGTGAAGTGCATGAGCGTGCCGACGCTGTCCGTGTATCTCGTCAGGCAGCATTAGCGGAAGAAGGCCAAAAATTCCTAGATGAAAACCAAAAACGTGATGGTGTTTCAACGACTGAGTCAGGCTTACAATTTTCAGTGATTAACCAAGGTGATGGTGCTATCCCATCCCGCTCAGACCGTGTACGTGTTCATTACACAGGGCGTTTAATCGATGGCTCTGTGTTTGATAGCTCAGTACAGCGTGGCCAGCCAGCAGAGTTTCCTGTAAGCGGTGTTATTCCAGGTTGGATTGAAGCATTGACTCTGATGCCAGTTGGCTCTAAATGGGAATTGTATATTCCTCATCAATTAGCTTATGGTGAGCGTGGTGCAGGTGCATCAATCCCGCCATTCAGCACATTAGTATTTGAAGTTGAATTACTTGAAATTTTATAATTTCTGTTAGTTTAGTTTACGAGTAAAAGCCTCATTGTCTTTGGACTTTGGGGCTTTTTTTATGGCGTTAATTTCACACAATTGCTACTCTTGCTGTAAAGCGCCATCAGAGAGGTGAATAATATGCTACAGCAAATTTGCGAATTAGCTCAAGAAGCGGGTTATGCGATTATGGAAACTTATAATGCGCAAGAACCTTTACAGGTTGAACACAAAAGTGATAATTCGCCTGTGACCGAGGCTGATATTGCCGCCCACAATGTGATTACAGCAGGCCTTGCTCGCATTGCCCCTGATATCCCTCAACTGTCTGAAGAAGACCCTCCACAATGGGCAACCAGGCAGAATTGGCAACGTTATTGGTTGATTGACCCATTGGATGGAACGAAAGAATTTATTAATCGTAATGGGGATTTTACGGTTAATATTGCACTCATTGAGAATGGCGTACCAACGATGGGAGTGGTATATGCCCCAGCGAAAGGGTTGCTATATTACGCTGAAGGAAATCAAGCCTGGAAGGAAGAAGGTGGACATAAGCAACTTATTCATGTGAATGATGCCAAGCCTCCGGTTATTGTTATTAGCCGCTCTCATCAAGACAATGAATTAATGGATTATTTAAAACAAATGGGTGAACACACGACAGTAGAAATTGGTTCTTCACTCAAATTTTGTTTGGTTGCGGAAGGGAAAGCACAGCTTTATCCACGTTTTGGGCCTACGAATATTTGGGACACTGCTGCGGGTCATGCGATTGCCATTGGTGCAGGTGCGAAAGTCGTTGATTGGCATGGAAAAACGTTAGACTACACACCGCGAGAATCCTTTTTGAACCCAGGTTTTCGGGTCATTTTATTCTAAATATTGATAAAGGTTGGGAAGTGATTTCCCAACCTAATTAATAACTAATTATCGAGTTGAAGCACTTTGGCAGTGGCGGTACGAATATCTAAACAGGCTTTTGCATCCGTTTTTAAATCAATCCCATAGGTTGGAATGATATCTTTTAAACGAGTTTCCCATCCATCAGCTTTGAGTTGGTCATCAAAACAGGTTTTTAATACATTCAATGCAATAAATGCCGCAGTGGAGGCTCCCGGAGATGCACCCATCAATACAGTAAATGATTTATCCGCACTGGTAATCAGTTCTGTACCAAATTCTAAAACCCCTTTCTTATCATGCTCAGGCTTAATAATTTGTACTCGTTGCCCTGCAACCACCTCTTTCCAATCCTCATGCTGTGCTTCTGGGTAGAATTGTTGCAGCATGGCAAATTGGTGAGCAGAAGTTTGCAGGACTTGGCCTACTAGGTATTCTGCGAGTGACCAGTTATCTTTCGCAACCGCAAGCATTGGTTCAATGTTATTCAATTTAACCGATTCAAACAGATCTAAATAAGAGCCGTGCTTAAGGAATTTACTCGAAAAACCGGCATAAGGCCCGAATAATAGAGAACGTTTACCACCAATAATGCGAGTGTCCAAGTGTGGAACAGACATTGGTGGTGAGCCTTTGTCTGCTTTACCGTAAACTTTTGCATGGTGGCGAGAAGCAATTTCTTCGTTATCACAACGTAACCAGATACCACTAACAGGGAACCCACCATACCCTTTTCCTTCAGGGATCCCCGATTTCTGTAGTAATTCGATCGCCCGCCCACCTGCACCAACGAACACAAATTTTGCGGAAGTGATCGTTTTTTCATGCGTGAGTAGGTTTTTAACTTCAATATTCCATCTGCCATCGGGGGTCTTTTTAACATCGATGACTTCATGTTTATAGTGAATTGAAAAACCGGATTGTTCGCTTAATTGTGCAATTAATAAATGCGTTAGTGCACCGTAATCGACATCAGCACCAGTATTTACACGGGTAGCCGCAATCGCTTCTTTAGGATCACGGCCTTCCATGATCAGTGGTGCCCACTCGTTGATCTGTTTTGGGTCATCACTGTATTCCATGTTGTGGTAACAGTGGTGAGCAGACATCTGTTGGTAGCGTTGTTTTAAGAATTTTACATTGTCTTCACCCCAAACAAAGCTCATATGTGGGCATGGGTGAATAAAGTCACGTGGATCTTTAATTTTACCTTTGGTGACTAGATAAGACCAAAGCTGACGAGAGAGATCAAACTCCGTATTGACTTCAAGCGCTTTACTGATATCCACCGTACCATCTGGGTTTGGTGGAGTATAGTTCATCTCACAGTTAGCGGCATGACCTGTTCCCGCATTGTTCCACGGATGGGAGCTTTCTTGGGCACAGTCGTTTAGCCTTTCAAAAACAGCAATCGTCAGTGAAGGCTCTAGTTCTTTGAGAAATGTACCAAGTGTTGCACTCATGATCCCTGCGCCAATGAGGGCAATATCGACATTCTCAGCAATCGGTTTATTCATGACGGCCTCTATTTTTTTGTTGGAGTAAAGCTAAGGTTGGTGCCTTCTTGATAGACCACATAAGCACGACGCCATGGCTCATCACCAATAAGCCGCCATTTATGGCCAGTTCCTGTATTATCTTGCGCAAGTAAGATATCACCAGGATTGATGATAAATTTAGAACCATCTTTAGTTTCGAATTCTAAAGTGCCGGAAAGGGTAATGACATAACGAGGAACAGGGTCTTGATGCCAATCAAAAGAACCGCCGGAAACTGTTTCACGGAAGGTCAGTTCACTGGCTGCGATGGCGGAGGTTTGGCTATCCCCTCCTGTGAGATTATTGAGCTCAAGAGTGCCTTCTTCAAATAGAGAATTTCCATCTTCTCCTGTCCACATACGAACGCAGCGTATCATTTTATTTAGCTCCTTAATCACTGATTGTAATGTATAACAATTATTTGATATTCATTGGATGCAAAAATAAGACTCTTAAAATGATGATATATAAAATTAATATTATTTAAATTTAAGGTTTTTTAGTGAATAGGTCAAAGCGAAATATGTTTTATCTTCGTTTTATGGTTTTAATTTTTAATTAAATAGCAAAATAATAAAAGTTGATTATCTTTTTATGATTTATTTTTATTTTCGCTATTCATTTAATGACTGATAAGAAAACAGGAAAGCTCACGATGATTTTATTTTATCATCATGAGCTCTATAAGAGAGTTTAACTTTTAAGAATCGTGTTTAGGGCGAGGTATTGGATCAACATGATGGTTTTACCATCAACAATTTCTCCCGTTTTAATCGCATCAATGGCTTTAGAGAAAGGCCACTCTAAAACTTCAATATCTTCGCCTTCTTCTTTAAGCCCACCGCCTGCGTTTTGACGATTATTATCACTGTATTCGGCGATGTAAAAGTGGAGCTTTTCGGTGACGGAGCCTGGGCTCATAAAGGCTTCAAAAACTTTTTGAATTTTATCGACTTTAAAACCGGTTTCTTCTTCGGCTTCAGCAATAATTCGCGCTTCTGGTGAAGCGTTTTCGAGTAAGCCAGCGGCGGCCTCAATCAGAAAATCAGAGTAGCCATTAACATAGACTGGCATACGAAATTGACGAATTAAAATAATGCTGTTCTTTATTTTGTTATATAACAAAATAACGGCACCATTGCCTCTATCATAGACTTCACGTTCTTGTTGTTGCCAACTGCCGTCTTGTCGTTGTAATTCATAGGTGTATTTTTTTAAAACATACCAATTATCTGAAAGTAATTTTTCGCTAATATTACGTATGTTAGGAAGTTTTACAGTCATTAAGCAGCCTTAGTAAGCAAAAATGATTTTGTTAATTTAGCACTGTTAATTTCTGTATGAAATAGGATTTAGATGGGACCTACTTTAAAGCAGATCCCATTTTAAAAATTGTGAATTATTTAATGATTTGGATTTGTTTAACTTCGACTTCTCTTGAATTCCAGTCTTTATCAATTTTACCGCGAATTTCAACTTTGTCTTTTGGCGTTACGTTGATACCGTTCCAACGCTTTTCACTGATTTCTAAATTAATGGTGCCAGTACCATCAGTGAACTCATAATGTTTATTGTCGAGTTGTTTAACGATATTACCACGTAAAATAACCCAGCTATCATCTGACATATCAAGTGCTTTTGCGACCGTCATTTCCCCACTATTTGGGCCGATGAAACCACCCGTTTGAGTCGTTTGGGTCGTTGTATTTGTGGCAGCGCCTGGGCCATCAAATCCGCCATTTGCAGCGAAAACAGGTGCACTTGCGAGTGCAGCAACTAAAGCGATTACAGGTAATTTTTTCATCATCAGTATCTCCAAATGGACATGAACTTGTTTGTATGGAGGGTATTAAACCAAGTAAATCTTAACAGGATCTTAAGAAACATGATTAACGAATTATATTTTTAATTTTGTTAATTATAGCTAGTCATCTCAAGACTGATGGGATAAATATAATAATATTCTGAGGTGGAGGATATTATGCGTATTCTATTAATTGAAGATGACCGGCTAATTGGTGATGGTTTAAAAGTAGGATTAACACAGCTAGGGTTTACGGTTGATTGGTTTATGGATGGTAAACAAGGGCAACTCGCTTTATTTGATGCACCCTATGATGCTGTTGTACTCGACCTTTCATTACCAAATATTGATGGTATGGATATCTTGAAACATTGGCGCAAGGAGGGGCGTGATGAGCCGGTTTTGATTTTGACAGCACGAGATGCTCTGGATCAACGTGTTCAAGGGCTGCAACAAGGGGCTGATGATTATCTTTGTAAACCATTCGCTTTAATGGAAGTCATGGCGCGTTTGCAGGCGTTAATCCGTCGTCGAAGTGGGCAATTATCCTCCAAACTTACGCATGGTGATGTTGAAATGGATCCGGTTGCAATGACGGTGACACTGCAAGGTGAACCTGTACAGCTAAAAGGTAAGGAGTTTGCCTTATTGTCTTTATTTATGCATAACCCAAATAAAGTCTTTTCTCGTCCTTTAATTGAAGAGAAATTGTATAATTGGGATGAAGAAGTCTCTAGCAACTCTGTTGAGGTACATATCCACCATTTAAGGCGTAAATTAGGTAATAAGTTTATTCGAACCATTCATGGTGTTGGCTATCGATTAGGTGATGATAAATGATGAAGACATTTAGTCTCAGGCTGAAACTCACTTTAATGCTGCTATTGTTAGCTTTGCTGACATGGGGGATCGCTAGTTCATTAGCGTGGTACCAAAGCTATAAAACGATTAATGAATTATTTGATACCCAGCAAATGGCGTTTGCCAAACGATTATCTGTTTTACCATCAGACTTTGAGCTGAGCCGGCCTTCACTGACTAAAACCAAAAAATTATTGCGAAAGAACCGTGGTCATCAAGATGATGATGCATTGGCATTTGCTATTTTTTCACCGGATGGCGAAATGGTATTAAACGACGGTGATAACGGTAGAGATATTGTCTATCAATTTAAGCGAGAAGGGTTTACCGATGGGATGCTCCAAGGAAGTGACGACCCTTGGCGTTTTGTGTGGTTAAAATCTCAAGATGGTCAATATGTTATCGCAGTAGGGCAAGAGTGGGAGTACCGACAAGAAATGGCGACCGATATTATGGTTGCACAATTTATGCCTTGGTTGATGGCATTGCCAATTATGTTATTGCTATTTTTATGGCTGCTCACACGTGCTTTACGTCCATTGAAGGATGTAGCAAAGCAGTTATATCAGCGAAAGCCAGATGAGTTAACCCCAGTACAAGTAACGCGTATTCCCAGCGAAGTAAGGCCCATTATTGACTCCATGAATGGGCTATTTGGCCGTATTAATGACATGTTTGCTCGTGAGCGACAATTTACATCGGATGCCGCTCATGAGCTACGCAGCCCACTCGCAGCGTTAAGAGTGCAGGCGGAAGTGGTACAAATTGCAGGAAATAATACAGATATCCGTAATCATGCAGTGGCTAACTTATCGGAAGGTATTGATAGGGCAACACGGCTTGTTGACCAACTACTCATGTTATCTCGACTGGAGTCATCCACACAACTTGATGATATTACAGTGGTATCTTGGCCTGTGTTAATTGAAACGGCGATAAAAGATGTGGATCACGAGGCTCAAGAGCAGCAAACAACCATAATAAACACCTTAATAAGTCGTCCCCCTGATTTTCAAGGTCAGCCATTATTACTCAATGCATTGCTGAGAAATTTACTCAATAATGCAATACGTTATGGAAAAATCGCTGGGCGAGTGGAGATCATTTTGTATGCTGATCACCTTGAAATTCAAGATGATGGTAATGGTGTGACACCTGAAGTTTTACAGCGGCTAGGTGAGCGTTTTTATCGTCCACCAGGGCAAGAAAAGACAGGGAGTGGTTTAGGGCTCTCTATTGTTAAGCGAATTGCACAATTGCATCATTTGCAGGTTATTTTTACTCATGGCACTAATGGTGGATTTTGTGCCCAAGTCTATTGGAATGAAATTAAAACGTGATAATGAGCACATTAGTCATGCTTATTTATAAAAATAATAATCATAATTATGCATATTTAATATAAGGGTATTTTAGCATAACTCACTATTTTTGACGCTAGGGAGATAGGTTGAATTGTAGGTGTAGTGTGCGAAATTACGCACACTACATAATAGTAAAAGTTTCACCTTATTGATTTAGTGATGAGGTTAACAAACTAATGACTTTTTGAATTTCTTGGGGATTTAATTCACCATCTTTGAAAAATAACACCTTCCCTTGATTATCCAATACGATAATTGCTGAGCTTTCTGGTTTCAAGCCCCATGCATTCTTCACCGCACCCTCGCTATCAACAATAAATTGTGAATAAGGGAACTCTTTTTTGCTATCTTCAACACTATTTTTAACAAATACACCCGTACCGAACATTGTATCATCAGTATTAATGATTGTTGTTGTTTGATAGGTATCATGCGGGAATTTGGCTTGTTTGATGGCTTCAACTAAAGGAGCATTAAGCTCTTTTGCGGAAGAACGGCCAGCAATATGTTGAATTGTCCGTACTTTTCCAACGAGCTGTTGGCTTTTCCACGGTTGATAATCCAACTTCCCTTCATTATTCATGACAAGCTCACCTTTGTCGGTGACAGAAATGGTAGGAACAGATTGGTTTAATTGAATATTTGCAGCAGAAGCTATTGCTGATGCCCCGATCAAGCATATTAAAAGTAAATAATTTCTTATCATAACAGCCCCTTGATTGATTATTTTGTCATGTGAGCGTAACGGTTTGTCTGATTACTGCTATTTATAGCATAGCTCATCGGATGAGTTACAAGAGGTAATTTAACATTTTTTTAAAATTCAGAATAAAAACAATGTTTATAGGGTTTTAACAGTTACTTTACAGTGTCATGTTATGTCAGTAAATTGAATAAAACTGCAATTTTAGAACCAAAGTGAAAATTTCTGGTCTATGATTATTGTACGGTATGAGTTATTGAATATCGTAAGAACAAAGGGGAGGCAAAGTTCTAATGAAAATTTTTAACCGTTATAACCCATCGAAGATTGCTCTTTACGTCAAAACGTTATTCCGTGGCAGGCTCTATATTAAGGATTTTGGGGCATTTGAGTTTAACTATGGGAAAATTCTACCACCTAAAATTAGTGATAAGCGCCATTACAATGTGATGAGTGAGGTCAACAAACAGGTTTCATTATTACAGGCAGAACTGGGATAGGTTAATCAAGAAGGTTTTGGTTAACAACGCGCCACATGGGTGGCGCATTGAAAGAAACGGCTTCGCTATCAAGCACTAATGTTCAGTATCTTTTGTTTGTTGTTTTGCGTCAGCCGTTTCAATAGTATTTTTTCCGGGCTGTACAACGACAGGTGATGGCGCCGTAGTAAGACGAGTGACGAGTAATTGGTCAATTTTGTAATTATCAATATCGACAACTTCAAATTTGTATCCCGCATATTTCACATAGTCTGTCCGCTTTGGCATTCTTCTTAACCGGTACATCATAAACCCTGCGATGGTTTCATAGTTGCTAAAGTCAGGGAAATCATCAATATCCAAAATGCGCATCACATCTTCGATTGGTGTTCCACCTTCAACTAACCAAGAATTCTCATCACGTACCACGATTTGCTCTTCTTGCCCTGGACCAATTAAGTCCCCCATTAAAGTGATCATTACATCATTGATGGTAATTATACCCATGACTAATGCATATTCGTTGAGAATAACAGCAAAATCGACGGCGTTTGTTTTAAATGCTTCTAAGGTATCTGATAATGAGAGGGTATCAGGGATCATTAGCGTATTTCTAATGTGAGCACCATCTTTTAAACTTAAGCTCTGCCCATTGAGCACGCGATTAAGTAATTCTTTTGAATCAACATAACCGATAACATGATCGATATCCCCTGCACACACCAAGAACTTAGAATGGGGTTGGGTTGAAATTTTATGTTTGATACTGTCTTCTGACTCGTCTTTGTCAAAATAAATAATACTCTCACGTGGGGTCATGGCTGATGGCACAGTACGTGATTCCAGCTCAAACACATTCTCAATTAATTCGTGTTCTTGTTTACGTAACACACCCGCCACAGCACCCGCTTCAACGACCGCAAAAATATCATCAGAAGTGATATCTTCATTACGTGACGTAGGTAATTTGAATAATTTAAAAAAGAGGTTCGCAAGGCCATTAAAAAACCAGACGAATGGGCTGAGTACCACTAAACAGAAGCGCATTGGATTCACAATACGAATCGCAATGGCTTCAGGTTTTACCATACCGATACGTTTAGGTGTTAAATCTGCCACTAAAATAAATAAGCTCGTCACAATGGTGAACGACAGTATTGATGAAACTTGCTGAGCCCAGCTTGGCGATAAAAATTGAATAAAGACATCGTACAAAGCCGGAGAAAAAGCAGACTCTCCCACAATACCTGCAAGGATAGCAACGGCATTTAAACCAATTTGAACGACGGTAAAAAACATTCCCGGCATTTCTTGTAATTTAAGCACGCGAGCCGCATTAATGTTGCCTTCATCGGCCATAAGTTTAAGTTTAATGCGGCGGGAAGCCGCCAGAGAAATTTCTGACAAAGAAAAGAATGCGCTGATTGCACATAATAATAGAACAATTAATAAACTGTTGAGCATAAGTTATCCAGCCAATCAAAGGGAGAATCCATAAAATTCAAAAATCTCTGAAGGCATAGTCTCGTGTATTTAAATATATTGAGTATGCAAATATATGTTGCGCGATATGCGCAAATTGTTGATATGTTGCATTAGTATAGCACTGAGGTGATTTATCTGCCTAGATATTCATCATCATTCAAGCTGCTTTAAGTCATATTGAAAAGCAACTTGAATGGTTGGGAAGATGAAATCACTGTATTAGGTTATTGATTTAGTTGTTTAATGAGGGTGGCAAACAGATACCAATTCCGCCTAATCCGCAATATCCATTCGGGTTTTTGTATAAGTACTGCTGGTGGTAATCTTCGGCAAAATAGAAAGTATCTAATGGCGCTATTTCGGTCGTGATTACACGTGTGTCATGCTGCGCTTTCATTGCATTTTGGTAAGCTTGCAGTGTGTCCATCGCTTGCTTATCTTGTTCGTCTGACACGGTATAAATAGCGGAACGGTACTGGCTGCCCATATCGTTCCCTTGGCGCATGCCTTGTGCGGGGTCATGGTTTTCCCAAAATAACGTCAATAATTGGGAGTAACTGATAACTTGCGGATCAAAAACAACCCGAACTGCTTCCGCGTGCCCAGTTCGTCCTGAGCAAACTTCTTCGTAGGTTGGGTTAAGGGTCACTCCACCACAATACCCCGCAGAAGTTGAATAAACCCCAGCTTGCTGCCAAAATAATCGTTCAACTCCCCAAAAACAGCCCATGGCAAAATACGCAATTTCCATATTCTTAGGAATAATCTCAATCGAATGATGGTTAAGCGCATGATATGGTGAGTAGGTCATAGCAGTTGCTCTGCCGGGCAGAGGTTGTGCAATACTTGCAGAGTGAAATTTATTAAAAGGCATAATGATTCCTATATATAGTGACCACACAAATAATCTAAAAATAGGGATAAAAACTTGTGTCTATGGCGAATTTTACTCAAAATAAATTGATATGAAGTATTTAGTCAATCGAACAATCACCTTAGGAGTAGGCGTGTCGAAATACCCTCTAATTTGTTTTCTCTGCCTAACTGCGGCAGTGCCAGTGGTACACGCAGCTAATCTTCGTCTTAATATTGAAGGTCTTGAAGGACAACTTAATCAAAACGTTCGCGTACAATTGTCTAATATATCGCAAGATGAAGTTGTGCCAAACGGTCGTTTTCGAGCCCGTGTTGAGAAAGCAATTAAAGAAGGTTTAAAGCCTTTAGGCTATTACCAACCCATGGTTGAATTTAGCTACGAAGAAAAAACACCCCCTGCTCGTTCTGTTTTAACCGCCAAAGTCACTCCTGGGGAACCTATTTTATTAAAAGGGGTGAATGTTGAATTACAAGGTGGCGCTAAAACGGACCCTGACTATGAAAAGATGCTCAAACAATATACGCCAAAGCTTGATACAGTTCAAAATGATGGTGAATACGAAGAATTTAAAGGGCGCTTTAGCAGTTTAGCCATTCGCAAAGGTTATTTTGATGCAATGATGGAGAAAAGCCAACTGGGTATTTCTCTTGACCACCATGCGGCTTATTGGGATTTTGATTTTAACAGTGGCGAACGTTATCGGTTTGGCGCCATTTCTTATTCAGGCTCACAAATCCGTGAAGATTATCTGAACAACCTTGCGCCTTTCAAAAAAGGGGAATACTACACATCAGAGCAACTTGCTGAATTTAACCGCCGATTAGCTGAAACAGGTTGGTTCTCTTCTGCGATTGTAACGCCGCGTATCGTGAGTGCCCGAAAAGATAATTCCTATGAATTACCGATGGAAGCGGTGATGACGCCTAGAGCCAAAAATTTTATTGAGCTCGGTGGGGGCTATGCAACAGATGTAGGTCCCCGAGTTAAAGCGACATGGAATAAGCCTTGGATTAACTCTCGTGGGCAAAGTTTAACGTCGAGTATTAGTTTATCCCAACCAGAGCAATTAATTGATGCAAGCTATAAAATTCCATTAAAAGCAAACCCACTTGAGCAATATTATGCAGTTCAAGGGGGCTTTAAACGGACAGATTTAAATGATACGCAAGCGAATACAACAACCTTGAATGTGTCTCGTAACTGGGATTATTCATCCGGTTGGCAATATGGTGTGAATATGCGTTGGATGCTGAGTAACTTTACCCAAGCTAACGTGACGAATACGACGATGTTGCTGTATCCCGGGGCCTATGTGAGCCGAATTCGCCAACGTGGTGGTGTGATGCCAACATGGGGGGATAGCCAACGTTACTCTATTGATTACTCGAATAAAATTTGGGGTTCAGACATCGATTTTGCGGTGCTACAAGCTAAAAATGTGTGGATCAGAACGCCATGGGAAGGTCATCGCTTTATTGTTCGTGGAAATATCGGTTGGATTGAAACCAATGATTTCGATAAAGTTCCACCGGACTTACGTTTCTTCGCGGGTGGTGATGGTAGCGTGCGTGGATATGGGTATCAAAAAATCTCTCCAGAAGATAGCAAAGGTAAGCTGACAGGGGCATCAAAATTGGCCGTAGGTTCTGTGGAATACCAATATAATTTTACCGGAAATTGGTGGGGCGCGACCTTTATTGATAGCGGTGAAGCTGTTGATAACTTTAAGAATAATGATTTTAAAACGGGGGCGGGAGTCGGTATCCGTTGGGTCTCACCGGTTGGGCCAATAAAATTAGATTTAGCCAAACCTATTGGCGATCCAGATAATAACAAAATACAGTTTTATATCGGCTTGGGGACTGAGCTATGAGGTGGTTGAAGTGGCTAAAATGGACTAGTCTTTCCATTTTATTAATTCTCGTTCTGGTTGTTGCCGCACTCAGTTGGGTGATTGGAACGCAATCAGGTCTTCACTTTGCATTAAATACAGCGACACGTTTTGTTCCTGAATTAACAATTGATAAAATTGATGGTGATATTAGTAACTTAGCGCTAAGTGGCGTTAAATATCAAATGCCAGGCATCGATGTTAATGCGGGGAAATTAAATTTAGCGGTACGTCTAGGTTGTTTAACCAGTCGTGAGCTATGTATCGACAACTTAGGCACGGAAAATGTCACTGTTACTGTCGATACCACCCAATTCCCCCCTTCAGAAGAAACGCCACCATCTGAACCACTGACTGAACTCAAGGCACCTTTGACCATTCGTTTGAATCAATTGGCTTTGGTTTCAACACACGTCAATGTGGATGGCATGGATATCGATTTAGCGAAATTTACCACAGGGGTAACGTGGGAAGGGAAAGCGATCACGATCATTCCAACCGACATCATTGATTTGGCGATTAATTTACCTGAAACCAAATCAGATGCCGTCGTTGAAGAGAAACAGCCAGACCCAACGCCGCTCGACGAACAAAAATCATTGGCAGACGAATTAAAAACGCTATTTTCTAAACCGTTACTCGCTGAATTACCAGAAGTTATTTTACCTGTTGATTTAAATGTTGATGGAATTAATGCTTCGAATTTTCAGTTAACGGGGGCGACTGAGCTCAAAATTAACCAATTGCACCTTAGTCTTTCGAATGAAGGGCAACAAGTTCTCGTTAAACAGCTAAAAGTCGATGCACCGCAAGGGAATATTGCGTTATCTGGCTCGGCAACTTTGCAAGATAAATGGCCAGTCTCATTATCAGTCGTGGGTGAAAGTCGTTTAGAGGATTTAGACGGGCAAAAAATAGATCTCTCCTTAAAAGGCGGTTTGATTGATGAACTAAAATTGGCCTTGAACTTACATGGGCCAATTAATGCAAAATTAGATGCAGAAACAGATTTGTCACAAGCAGACTTGCCGATTTTACTCACACTAGAAAGCGATAAGTTAACTTGGCCTTTAGTCGGAGAAGCGCAGTATCAATTAGATGGTACACGCATACGCTTGAACGGCCGCCCATCTGCTTATGACATGTCTGTACGTTCAGCTATCACTGGGCAGGATTTACCACCTTCGACCTTGCTATTAGATGCGAAAGGTAATGAAGAGCAAATTAATTTAACTCGCTTACGTTTAGTCGCTTTACAAGGTCATGCTGATATTACTGGCGTTGCGGACTGGAGCAAGGCAATTAGTTGGAATGCAGTATTGACCCTTTCAGGTATTAATACTGCCAAACAGTACCCTGAATGGCCTGCTAAAGTGGAAGGTAAAATTGCCACGCGCGGAAGTTTATATGGTGGTAGTTGGCAGTTGGATATTCCGGAAATTGTTTTAGACGGCAATGTTAAAAATAACCTGTTGAAAGCACGCGGTAAAGCCAAAGGTAATGCAGCAGGTCAATGGGATATCCCAGACTTTAATTTGGCACTGGGTAAAAACCATGTTGATGTAAAAGGCTCTCTTGCCGATAAATGGAACCTTGATGCCAAAATTAATGCTCCAGCACTCAATGGCTTGCTACCCGGCTTAGGAGGGGTGATTGCCGGTGATGTGAAATTACGTGGTAATTTACAGACACCAGAAGCCCTTGTTGACCTTACTGCACGCGGCGTGAAGTGGCAGGATGATCTTGCTATCGAGAATGTTGTTATCAAAGGAAATGTAGCAACAGGCGAGCAAATTAAAGGGGATTTATCTGTTGTTCTTCGTCAGTTGAAACAAGGTGATCTTGTCGTCAATAATTTAACTTTGGATGCGAAAGGAAGTGAAAAACAGCACTCGCTCAAGTTGAACATGAAGGGTGAACCGGTTTCTGGGCAATTAGCATTAGCAGGTAGTTTTGACCGTCAGACTGAAGTGTGGAAAGGGAATTTAACCAATACCTTATTTGATACGGTGGTGGGTGAATGGCGCCTAAACCAAGCGATGTCACTCAATTATGCCAACCAAACACAAGAAGTGACTATCGGCAGCCATTGTTGGGTCAACCCGAATGCTCGTTTGTGTGTACCAAAACCGATTAAAGCAGGTAAAAGTGGTAGCGCAGATATCGTGTTAGAACGTTTTGACCTCGCGATGATCAAACCCTTTATGCCACAAGATACTCGAGTCAGCGGCGTATTTACGGGTAAAGCTAATGCGATTTGGAAAGCGGATGGCAGTATGCCGCAAGTGAAGTTGGACTTGCGAGGAAATGACGTCAAAGCGGTTCAGTTTGTGGATGGCACTCGTTTACCTATTGCTTTTGATACCTTAACGTTAAGCGCGGGATTGAAAAATGGCAAGGCAGACCTTAACTGGTTGTTTGGGCTGACGAATAATGGCCAAATGCGTGGCAATATTCAAATTTCTGATATTGAAAAACGTCGCTTACTGTCGGGTAATGTTGAAATCAATTCAGTGACATTAGATTTAATCAAGCCGTTGCTGGGCCAGAAGGAAGTGGCGAATGGGCGCTTGAGTGCGAATTTACGTTTAGGTGGGTCAGCAAATAACCCATTATTAAATGGTAGTTTAGCGCTTTCGAGTTTAGAAGTGAGATCGGCAATGATCCCGTTTGATATCAAAAGCGGTCATTTAGGTATTAATTTCAACGGCACAAGCTCGGTAATGAATGGTCAGATAAACACGCCAGAAGGCTATCTGAACATTGATGGTGATGCAGATTGGCGCAATGTTAATGCATGGCGTGCAAAAGTCATGGCACGAGGTAATAACCTTCGAGTTTCTTTACCGCCGATGATCCAAATTGATGTTCAACCGGACATTGTATTTGATGCATCACCTTCGGTACTCACGCTAAACGGTACCGTCAATATTCCGTGGGCACGAATTACTGTTCAAGAACTCCCTGAGTCAGCGGTAAGCCCATCATCGGATGTGGTGATGTTAGATAGCAACTTGCAGCCAATTGAACAAAAAGCGCCATCTATCCCTATTCAGACCAATTTGGATATTAAAATTGGTAATGATGTTCGATTAGATGCGTTTGGCTTAAAAGCGCGTCTGACAGGTTTATTGAAAGTGGTTCAGAATATCCATGGTCTGCACATTAATGGCCAAGTGGATATTCCTGCCGGTCGTTTCCGTGCTTACGGGCAAGATTTGATTGTCCGTAAAGGCCAAATTCAATTCTCAGGGCCTGCGGACCAACCATTCTTAAACTTAGAAGCTATTCGTAACCCAGACAACACGGCAGATGGCGTGATTGCTGGGGTGAAGGTCACTGGGCTTGCGGATAAACCGAAAGTAGAAATATTCTCTGAACCGGCGAAAACACAACAAGAAGCACTGTCTTATTTATTAAGAGGAGAGGGCTTAGATAGTGGAGACGCAAATGGTTCACAAATGACATCTATGTTAATAGGCTTAGGTGTAGCACAAAGTGGGCAACTCGTGGGTAAAATAGGTGAGACATTTGGAGTCTCTGATTTAGCCGTCGATACCCAAGGTGTGGGGGATGGTTCTCAAGTCGTTGTAAGTGGTAAGATCACTAATGATTTACAAGTGAAGTATGGAGTTGGTATCTTTGACTCATTGGCGACGTTAACTTTACGTTATCGGTTGATGCCAAAACTGTATTTAGAAGCTGTGTCTGGTGTTAATCAGGCATTGGATCTCCTCTACCAATTTGAGTTTTAGATTATGCGTGTAATTGTTTATGGCAGCTTAAGACAAAAGCAAGGAAATCATCACTGGATGACTTATGCTCAGCTACTTGGCGAGCATAAGCTAGAAGGCTATGAACTGTATGATCTTGGATATTATCCCGCGGTTGTTAAAGGGGATGGGGCAATAGAGTGCGAAGTGTATCGAATCAACCCGTCCATTTTGACAGAGTTAGATGAGCTAAAGAAAAACTCTCAAGACTATGTGAGGGAGCTCATCCCAACGCCGTATGGCAACGCTTGGATTTATCTGTATAAACATTCTGTTGATGGTCTACGCCAAATAAAAAGTGGCGACTGGCTGAAACGTGATGAAGAAGTATAACGGCTCAATAGCCACTATCGAGTCGTAAAAATATGAAACGCCAGCAATATTGCTGGCGTTTTTTATCAACGAATTGGCTTGTTAGGGCCCATAAAAAAGCTCTGGTATTAACCAGAGCTTTCATAATGTTCCGAGAGGGAGATTATTTTTTTGCAGCGCGTTCGAAAGATTCGATGATCTCTGCTTTTGCAGACGCAGCATCTTCCCAACCATCAACTTTAACCCACTTACCTTTTTCTAAGTCTTTGTAATGTTCAAAGAAGTGAGTAATTTGAGCACGCAGTAATTCTGGCAGGTCGTTCACATCTTTAATGTGATCGTACTCTTTGCTTAATTTAGTGTGCGGAACAGCAACTAATTTTGCATCTTCACCAGATTCGTCAGTCATTTTCAGTACGCCAACAGGGCGGCAACGAATGACTGAGCCTGGTTGTAATGGGTATGGCGTTGGGACTAATACATCAACTGGGTCGCCATCTAGAGACAGGGTGTTGTTGATGTAACCATAGTTGCATGGATAGAACATCGCTGTTGACATGAAACGGTCTACAAACAGCGCACCAGACTCTTTATCAACTTCATATTTGATAGGATCTGCGTTCGCTGGAATTTCGATGATAACATAGATATCTTCTGGCAGATCTTTACCTGCCGGTACATTGTTCAGGCCCATTTAAATGTATCCTTTGTGTGAATAATGAATTTACCCTTGTTAACTTGCTGGAGGGCATCACATTTATGGCGGCCTTCAGACAAATTAAATACTCGGGTAGATAGCGTGGGGAACATTATAGCCGTAAAGAGGGGTAAAACTCACTAGTTGGTGAAAAAAAGGAACAAAAAAGGCGGGAAGCCCCGCCTTATAATTAATGAATTAGATTATTCCGTGTCAGGGAATTCACGCATAAATGATTCTGCTTTCTCTACCATCGACTCAGTTCCGACAAAGAACGGTGCGCGTTGGTGTAATTCGCTAGGCATGATATCTAAAATGCGGTTTGCTCCGTCACTGGCTTTACCACCGGCTTGCTCTGCTAAAAATGCAATTGGGTTGCATTCGTACAGAAGGCGCAGTTTTCCATTTGGATGGCTTGCGGTACTTGGGTAAATATAAATTCCCCCTTTGAGCAAGTTACGATGGAAGTCTGCAACCAAAGAACCGATATAACGTGTGGTATACGGGCGATTTGTTGCTTTATCTTCTTCTTGGCAATATTTAATGTACTTTTTAACACCCATCGGGAACTTGATATAGTTTCCTTCGTTGATGGAGTACATTTTCCCTTCTGATGGGAACATCACTTTTTCATGAGATAAGCAGAAAACGCCCAATGATGGGTCGTAAGTAAACGCATGTACACCAACACCAGTGGTGTAAACCAACATCGTTGATGAACCATAAACCACGTAGCCCGCAGCTACTTGGCGATTACCCGGTTGCAGGAAATCGGCTTCTGTAACCGGTTGACCAATCGGTGTAATACGATGGTAAATGGAGAAAATTGTTCCAACGGAAACGTTTACATCGATGTTCGAAGAACCATCAAGTGGGTCCATTAAAACAACATATTTTGCGTTTTCTGCGCGGTCTCCTTCGAAAATGACAATTTCGTCTTCTTCTTCAGAGGCGATACCGGCGACTTCTCCGCGTGCTTTTAAAGCCGCTTTCAGTTTTTCGTTTGCATACAGGTCAAGCTTCATCTGAACTTCACCTTGAATATTCGAAACACCGTTAGTGCCAAGAATATCGACAAGTCCAGCTTTATTAATATCACGATGGATAATTTTAGCGCCCAGTTTGATAGCTGATAATAAAGAAGTCAGCTCACCTGTTGCATGAGGAAAATCTTGTTGCTTTTCGACGATGAATTCGCCTAATGTTTTCATGACGAAGGTCCTGAATAAAATTGACAGAGGTTTTGCGGGGCATTTACCCTCGCGCGGGAAGAGTTTAACTAAATAAAAAAAAGATTAATAGGTTAATGCATTTATAAACCTGTTTTTGATGGGTAGAATAGTGACCAACCTCATGCTAATTGGATGAAAAAGAATGCACATACATATTTTAGGTATATGCGGTACCTTTATGGGAAGCCTAGCAATATTGGCCCGTTCTTTAGGGCATAAAGTGACAGGTTCGGATGCCAACGTGTACCCACCGATGAGCACATTGCTTGAAAATCAAGGAATTGAACTCATTCAAGGGTATGATCCGGCTCAGCTTGACCCAATACCGGATATGGTAGTGATTGGTAATGCAATGACGCGTGGTAACCCTTGTGTCGAAGCTGTGTTAGAAAGAGGCTTACCGTATACATCTGGCCCACAGTGGCTTCATGACCACGTGTTACCTGAACGTTGGGTACTGGCTGTTGCGGGAACTCATGGTAAAACAACCACCGCGGGGATGCTTGCGTGGATCTTAGAAGACTGTGGTTACAAGCCTGGTTTTCTAATTGGCGGTGTTCCAGGGAATTTTGATGTTTCCGCTAAGATAGGTGAAAGCCCGTTTTTTGTTATCGAAGCGGATGAGTATGACTGTGCATTCTTTGATAAGCGTTCTAAATTTGTGCATTACAGCCCGAAAACCTTGGTATTGAACAACCTTGAATTCGACCATGCGGATATCTTTGAAAATCTCGAAGCGATTCAAAAACAGTTCCATCATCTTGTACGTATTGTGCCAGCCAGCGGCAAAATTTTCACACCTGACAATGACAATCATTTAAAACAAGTGATTGGAATGGGCTGCTGGAGTGAACAAGAGCTGGTGGGTGGGGAGCATGGGGAATGGCAAGCAGAGAAGCTCAGCCACGACGGTAGCCACTTTGCTGTGTACTACCAGCAGGAAAAAGTTGGAGAAGTCACTTGGTCACAAGTGGGTAACCACAATATCCAAAATGCATTGATGGCGATTGCAGCGGCTCACCATGTGGGCGTTCCAGTAAAAGAAGCTTGCCTCGCTTTGAATAGTTTTATCAATGCACGTCGCCGCCTTGAGCTACGTGGTGTTGAAAATGGTGTCAGTGTTTACGATGACTTCGCACATCACCCAACCGCTATTTTGGCAACGTTAGAAGCACTTCGCAGCAAAGTTGGCGGAACTTCACGTATTCTTGCGGTGCTCGAGCCTCGCTCGAATACGATGAAAATGGGTATCAATAAGAACGATATTGCGCCTGCGCTAGGCCGTGCAGATGAAGTATTTCTGTTCCAACCTGCCAATATCCCTTGGATGGTGACAGACATTGCTGAAAAATGTGTCCAACCCGCGCGTTGGAGTGCAGATATTGAAGCATTCACCAATATGATTATTGAAACCGCACAGCCGGGCGATCATATTTTGGTGATGAGCAACGGTGGCTTCAGCGGCATTCATGGTAAATTACTCGCAGGTTTGAAAGCCAAATCAGAAACAGAGCAAGATGATTAATGGCCTTTTAATCATTTAGGAAATAAACCCCAGCATCAGTGAGTCGTCTAGCGTTATAGAGTAGTTCATTGGTGAAGGGGGTTTTATTATTAACTGAGAGACTAAAACATTATTGCCTGCCGCCATTGTTGCACACCTCGCATACTGCGTTCGTATTTTCGTAGTGGGGCCATCACTGCATCAAAAAATCGAAAATAACCATCACACAGCGCATTTTTCCCTGTTGAATTGATATGCGCAGGGCAGCCACCTTGGCAAACGCTCTTTACAGTGCAGGATTGGCATTCTCTGCGGGTACTTTTATTTTGCCCAAAAGGGAGAGAAATAGAGTTGGAGACCTGTTCACTAAATGGTGTTAGTTCTGAAAAATGGCCCAAATAGTGACTGGCGTTCATTTGGTGATCACAGGCAAATATTTCGCCTTGCGTTTCCATGATTAAGTTAGTCCCACAGCGCTCTGAATGGACGCAAGTTTGGCTTACATAAGTAAAATATTGGCTATATACCTGTTCAATATTCATCACAAATACTTGGCCAACATGGTTTTGGGACTGCCAGCGTGAATAAATATTTGTCAAAAATTGCCCCCAATTATGAGCAGACAACGTAAAATGATGCTCAAGTGCACTACCTTCAGCCATTAACGGTTGAAATTGAATGAATTTCACACCTAACTGAGTGAAGTGGTCGTAAATAGTTACGGCTTGGTTGGCAACCGCATCATGAACAACTGTCAGAATATTAAACTCAATGCCAAACTCTTGTAATAATCGAATACCTTTTAGGACGGCTTCATAACTTCCTTGTTGGCCTTTCTTATCTAAACGATAACGGTCATGAATTTCTTTTGGTCCATCTAAGCTGACACCAACAATAAAATCATGCTGTTTTAAGAAGCGGCACCATGCAGGAGTGAGCAAGGTGGCATTAGTTTGTAAGCTATTGGAAATTTTGACCTGACTTGGTGCATATTTTTGCTGCAACGCAATGGCTTTTTTATAGAAATCTAACCCTGCAAGTAAGGGCTCTCCACCTTGCCATACAAAGTTAATTTCTTTGCTGTAGGCAGGTTGTGATGCGATATAGTGACGGATAAAAGGTTCTAACATCTCTTTTATCATAGGTTTAGATCTCGCTAGCTGATCTTCCGGGTAATAACAATAATCACATTTAAGATTACAGCCAGCGCCAACGGGTTTAAGCAGAATATGAAAGGGAACGGCCGCTCGAGTGGGCGGCGAAAATATCGGCGGGTTATCATGAAAGGCGATTTTCATGTTATTCCCCTGATTGAGTTAGTGCTGGCACAATGCGCTTATGTGTTTCGGGGTCAATACCAAGGTAATTACCCATTTTTTCGTTATAACCAATATAATCAATAGCTTCCCCTTTGGCCTCAATAACCATTCCTGTTTTGGCAAACTGTTCATATTGCTGGCGAAGTTTTTCAAGAATGTCAGGGTACTGTGCGGCAAGGTTTTGCGTTTCCAGCGGGTCGTTTTTTAAATTAAATAGCTCCCATGGTGCCATTTCTGCTTTAGCCGAGGTAGGGACAAGGCGTCGTAGTTTCCAGTCACCTTCAACTAAGGCTGCTTGGTTATGTAATTCCATAGCAAATGAATAACGCGTTTTTACTGGGATATTTTGAGTAAAATGCTGTTTAAAGCTAACGCCTCGAACAGGCACAGAGGTGATATCTTTAATCTTTTTATTAGGATCAATACCCGCAAATTCATATAGAGTTGGAGCGATGTCATAAACGGCCATCGGAGTATTATCAATACTTCCTGCTTTATTGATACCGGGACCTGTGATGATTAAATCGGTGTTAATCCCACCTTGTGCGCTGGTGGTTTTGTGGAAGTTTGCATAGGGTGCATTGCTGACATTGGCCCAATGAGGTCCCGCAGAGACAAAGGAATTTTTACGTCCTAAGTTTGCGTAGCTATTATCAAACTGCTGCCAAAATGCAGAATCGCCCTCGTAATAAAAGCCTTGAGCTGGGTTAGCCCCATTGTCTGTCGCAAAAATAATAATCGTATTTTTATCTCGGCCAGTTTCTTTTAATGTATTGAGTACATTGCCAATTTGCTCGTCCATATTGGCAATCATTGCCGCATAGACTTGCATTGTCTTAGCTGCATAACGCTTTTCTTCAGGTGTTAGCTGTTCCCATTCTTTGTCTAAATCAAGATGAGGCATGGGGGTTTTATCTGTGATAATCCCGATTTCTTTTAACCGATTGATGCGCTGTTGATAAATTTTTCCATAGCCTTCATCATATTGGCCATCAAAACGTTGGATCCACTCATCTGGCGCTTGCAGAGGGTCATGAGGGGCAGTAAAAGCCAAATAGGCAAAAATAGGTTGGCCATTAGGGGTTTCTTTTATCCACTCTTCAAGTTGTTTTGCGTAGGCTTCACTGGAATAAAAGTTTGTGGGTAACGGTGTTTTTTCACCATTTAATGTGTAATAAGTGTGGAAACTTTCGACCGTTCCTAGTGGGACGGCATCACCGAAGTGGCTAGTCCCTCCGCCCATAAAGGCAAAGGCTTGGTTGAATCCTCTATCTGTTGGCCGCGAGCCATGGCTATAACCTAAGTGCCATTTACCGGACATCAAAGTATTATAGCCTGCATCTTGGAAGCGCTCAGCCAAAGTGACCACACGGTCAGTAAGCCGTAATTCATAGCCGGGCTCACCAACCGTATTCTCATACCACCACATTCCACCAATCCCCGCTTGTTGATTAGTTGCGCCAGTGAGCAACATGGAACGAGCAGGTGCTGACATTGGGGAAGTATAGTACTGGCTCATCCTGACACCTTGTTCGGCCATAGTCTGCAAATTGGGCGTAGGAATTTCTCCTCCGAATGGGCTGATATCGGAATAGCCCATATCATCGGCAATAATGATTAAAACATTGGGTTGTTCAGGGGGAGCGCTATAAGCAAAACTCGATATTGCGCTACTCAATGCAATAGCTAAAAGTGTTTTTTGAATCATTCAGCAACCTTTTAATGTTAATAAATTGTTTAATTAACATTAAATATTGTCGCGGTAGATGACTATCGTTCTTTGGAATTATACCTGCAGTAATAAATCAAAAGCGCACTCGTTTTATCATGAGGAAACGGAAGTAGGGCATTGTTGTATTGTTAAGCTCAATGTAATTGGAGCATTCATTTCTTTTTTTAAGCTTCCCATATAACAATCTAGTGAATCAGTAAAAAGGTGGAATAAACAACCAACGGCAATGGCTTTAAGTTTCCATGATGGCATGAATAATAGCACTACATAGATAACGGCAGCCCAAAAAGAATGAAGCGGGTGGAATCCAATACCACAACGCTCTGGGTCGAAAATCGGATCAGCCAGCAGATGATCTAAGTCGATAGCCATCGTGGCAATCATAATCAGGGCGGCTAGTTTCCAATTTTTTCGCCAAAACAGGTAACCAAAGGCAATTGGCATTAGAAAATGAAAGCCGTAGTGTATGAAGTTACGGAAAATATCAAATAGCAAAATGATGTCTCAAAATCGAATAGAAATAGATAAAAACAAGAAGAGGGAAATTGAATTTCCCTCTTCTGATGCTTAAATTAGTATGGATTAGAGCTCTTGTTCAAACAACGCTAAAATCGCTTCATATAGCTCTTTTGTGGTAAAATTGTTTGCTGGCGTTGAGAAGATTGTATCATCACCAGCAATACTACCTAAAATTCCTTCCGCTTTACCTAATGAATCTAGCAAGCGTGCAATAAGCTGTGCAGCCCCTGGGCTCGTTCTGATTACGACAACAGAAGGGTTATAGTCTATATCTAAAACCAAATTTTTGAGCGGGCTGGTGGCGGTAGGGACACCGGGCTCAGTAGGTAAGCAATATACCATTTCCATTTTTGCATTACGGGTGCGAACAGCACCAAATTTAGTTAGCATTCTGGAAATTTTTGATTGGTTAATATTTTCGAAGCCTTCTTCTTGCAAAGCCGTGACGATCTCAGCTTGCGAGCTAAATTTTTCTTCTTTAAGTAGGGCTTTAAAAGCCTTAACCAAGTCTTCTTGTTTAGACGGAGTGCGCATAATTAACCCATTCTTTTGCATTTAACTAAGTTGTATTATCCGTAAAAGTGCATTTTTATGCAACAAAATTGCGTTATGATGATTTTATAACCAGTGAGTAACTTAAAGTTAGGTAAGCACATTTTGAGTTGATAGCCAGAAGTATTTATTTATCGTAAATTATGGGAATGAAAAATTAGCATAATAGAACAATGAATTTTTCAGATATTCATTGTAAATTTATTGTTAACAAAAATGTTTTTGATTGAATAATATACACTAAAAACAACTTATTGTGCGAAATGCAATAGCCGGAAAAACTATTTGTTAAAAAAGTGCCCGTTATCTCATTAACAGATAAGGAATTTGTTTAGAATACTGGCAATTATTAAACAAGCTCTCTTGCGTTAAACTCTCTCTCTATCTGTTAACAAATTGTTTTTTATACGTAATGTGTTAAGTGTATAACAAATAAAGTGATATCTTTTTAAAGTACAAATTAAGGAGTTTCAGAATGAAAGTTGCAGTCCTAGGTGCAGCAGGTGGTATCGGTCAGGCTCTCGCCCTTCTTCTCAAAAACCAGCTCCCAGCAGGTTCAGAACTCTCCCTCTACGACATCGCACCAGTCACTCCAGGTGTTGCTGCTGACTTAAGCCATATCCCTACTGATGTGAAAGTGACAGGCTTTGCTGGCGAAGATGCAAAACCTGCATTGAAAGGTGCTGACATTGTCCTTATTTCTGCGGGTGTTGCTCGTAAACCAGGTATGGATCGTTCTGACTTATTTAACATCAATGCGGGTATTGTCCGTAACCTGATCCAACAAATTGCTGAAACTTGTCCTAAAGCATTGATTGGTATTATCACTAACCCAGTGAATACCACCGTTGCTATCGCTGCAGAAGTCCTGAAAAAAGCAGGCGTCTATGATAAAAACCGTTTATTCGGTGTGACGACATTAGATATCATTCGTTCTAATACGTTTGTTGCTGAATTAAAAGGCAAAAATGTTAATGATCTCGAAGTGCCTGTGATCGGCGGTCACTCTGGCGTGACTATCCTGCCACTGTTATCTCAAATTGAAGGTGTTAGCTTCACTGACGAAGAAGTTGCCGCGTTAACTAAACGTATTCAAAATGCAGGTACAGAAGTCGTTGAAGCGAAAGCGGGTGGCGGGTCTGCAACTTTATCTATGGGCCAAGCGGCTGCACGTTTAGGTTTATCTTTAATTCGTGGTCTCCAAGGCGAAAGCAATGTGGTTGAATGTGTTTACACCGAAGGTGATGGTGAACATGCTCGCTTCTTCGCACAACCTGTTGTTTTAGGCAAAAACGGTATCGAAAAGCATTTACCAATCGGTAAATTAAGTGCATTTGAAGAAAAAGCACTGAAAGATATGCTAGATGTATTAAAAGCAGATATCGAATTAGGTGAAAAATTCATTAATGGCTAATGCCAATTAATTTTTCCTAATAGTAAAAGGTTGAGTATCGTTTTGAACTCAACCTTTTTTATTGGTCAGTCATCATGAAGCATGCTGCCGCATCCAGTGGTCCCAATGCGGATCTGATGGTATTTTCTCTACTAAAAAATCAATAAATGTCCTGATCTTAGGTGAGTGAGTGTGGGCTGGGTGGTATAAGGCATATAGGGCAAATGGAGTGGATTTAGGGTCATAATCCAATAAGACAGGGAGCAATTCCCCGTTTTCAATATAATTGCCTAGCATGTAAGTAGGCAAACAAACGATACCTTGATGGCAGCGAGCTGCCTCCAATAACCCTAAGCTACTATTTACCTCAATCATATTATTAATTTCGAGAGGATATGCGCTGCCGTCTTTATCCGTCATGCGCCAAGTGTCAGGAATATTTGGGTTAATTAAACAATTGTGTGATGCAATATCGGCAGGGGATTGAGGAATACCATATCGTTCGAAATAAGTACGGCTCCCACAGTATACCCAATTAATATTACAAATTTTTCGTAATGCAAAGTTTTCGGGGGGATGGCTGGTAATTCGTAACGCAATATCAAAATCGACTTCATTTAAATTAATGAGCTCATCATTAAGGTCAACAGACAAACTTACTTTAGGATTGGTCTCGCGATATTCACTGTATATTTGCATTAAATGACAAACACCAAATGCAATAGAACAGGTAATTTTTAATTGCCCTTGAGCGTGTTGATAGAAGCTGGCGGTATTGATGAGTGAATCATCGAGATCGGCCAATAAGTTTTGCGATCGTTGCAATAAATAGCGCCCTGCATCCGTTAAAATAAAATTTCGCGTTGTGCGCTTTAGAAGGACAACCCCCAACTGATCTTCGAGTTGTTGAAGGCCTCGACTAACTGACGATGGTGTTACATTCAGCTTCTTAGCGGCAAGGCTGAAGCTATTGCATTCGACGATTTTAATGAATAGCTCTAAATGCCGAAAAATCGCGTAGCTGTCAATTTTTGCTTTAAACGCAAAAGTGTTTTTATTTATTAGCATTGTCATGCCCTATTAAACCCGTTTATTCCAGCATACTATAATTGTGAATTTATCGCAGTTTACTCATGCCACACCAGTTTTAAAAAGAAACGTAGCTCCTACACAATAATGTTGTTCCTAACTTTTTTAATAATTAAATCTATAACGTTGAGGAATAGACTATGTCTAATAGTATTCAGGCAAGTGCAGATAATCCGATTAATACGAAAAAGATCCCCTTTACAAAATATGATGTTGGTTGGGTTATTTTATGCATTGGCATGGCAATTGGTTCAGGAATTGTTTTTATGCCTGTGCAAATTGGTATCAAAGGTATTTGGGTCTTTATTGCAGCGACAATGCTTTCTTATCCAGCAATTTATTGGCTACAAAATTTATATCTAAGAACATTATCAGAATCTGAAGAATGTAATGATTACGCGAGTGTTATTACACAATATTTGGGGAAAAACTGGGGGATAGCATTAGGAATTGCCTATTTCTTGATGTTATTGCACGGGATGTTTTCTTACTCGCTGGCAGTCACCTTCGACAGCGCTTCCTACATTAAAACGTTTGGATTAACGGAAGGGTTGTTATCCGATTCTGTTTGGTATGGGCTGATTATTATTTCGGTATTAGTCGCCATTGCTGCACAAGGGGAGCGGTTACTGTTTAAAGTCTCTGGTCCAATGGTTATTGTAAAATTCGGTATTATCGTGCTGCTCGGTATAGTGATGGTGCCGTATTGGAATTTTGCGAATATTACGGCTTTTCCTGATTTTCTCCCATTTATGCGAGATGTTTTTTTAACACTCCCATTTACTCTATTTTCTATATTATTTGTGCAAATATTGAGCCCCATGAATATTGCGTATCGTAAAGTAGAAAGTGATAAACGCATTGCGACATATCGTGCAATACGTGCCAACCGGGTTGCGTATATTATTCTCGCTGTGGCAGTTTTGTTTTTTGCTTTTTCTTTTACCTTCTCAATTAGCCATGAGCAAGCGGTATCGGCTTTTGAACAAAATATTTCAGCATTAGCGATTGCGGCGCAAGTGATACCAGGTGCCGTTGTGAAAGTAATGACCGCATTACTCAATATTTTTGCTATCTTGACGGCATTCTTGGGAATTTATTTAGGCTTCCAAGAAGCGATAAAAGGCATTGTTGTCAATCTACTGAGTCGATTTATTCCTGAAGAACGTATTAACCAAACAGTGCTACATTATGGGGTATGCTTAGGCGTTATCATTGCACTGTGGTTTTGGGTTTCAACACGGTTCTCAATTCTGTTTTTTATGCAACTTGGTGGCCCATTGTTTGGTATCGTTTCTTGCTTAATTCCTTGCTATCTGGTTTACAAAGTCCCTGCATTACACAAATTTAAAGGCCCAACAGTGTGGTTCATCATTTTCTTTGGTGTGCTGTTATGTCTATCTCCATTCTTTAAATTTTTCGAATAAATAATAATGTTGTTGAGAGGATCTCATGAAGAAAAAAGCGGTATCTGAATTTCATGTTGATACACAAGTCACCCAGCTAGGGAGAGACCCCGCTAAGCAAGCTGGGTTTGTAAATGCCCCCGTTTATCGTGGCTCGACGGTCGTATTTCCAACGGTTGACGCTTTAATTAATGATAGGGCGGAATTTAATTATGGCACAGCGGGCACGCCAACAATTAAGCAATTGGAGCAAGCTTGGTCCGTTCTTGCTGGAGCTGAAGGTACAGTGCTTTCGCCGTCTGGTTTAGGCGCGATTGTGTTGGCATTGCTGACAACATTGAAAACAGGTGATCATTTATTAATGCCTGATAGTGTTTATCGGCCAACACGTAAATTTTGCCATGGTCTGTTGGATAAAATGGGGATCATCACGACCTATTATGATCCGATGATTGGGGCGGACATTGAAAAACTGGTAACGCCAAATACCAGCACAATTTTTTTAGAATCCCCTGGTTCTCAAAGTTTCGAAATTCAGGATGTTCCTGCAATTGTTGAGGTTGCAAAACGCCATAATATTGCGACGATTATTGATAATACGTGGGCGACACCTTTATTTTTTAAAGCTCATGAACTGGGTTGTGATATCTCGCTGGAGGCGGGGACCAAATACTTAGGTGGCCATTCTGATTTGCTTATGGGAATTGTCTCAGCAAACCAAGCGTGGTGGCCGAAATTACGTGAAACTTATGATTATATGGCCATGCTGCCGGGAGCAGAGGACTGTTTTCTTGCGTTGCGTGGTTTGCGAACCTTACCTATTCGCTTAAAAGAAGCGCAAGAAAGAGCTTTAAACATTGCACATTGGCTACAAGAACGCACTGAAGTGATTCGTATTTTACACCCTGCATTTGCGGATTGCCCTGGCCATGAAATTTGGAAGCGGGATTTTACTGGTTCATCGGGGCTATTTTCCATTGTACTTGACCCTAAATATACCCAAACAGATATTGCAAGAATGCTGGATGGCTTATCAATTTTTGGTATGGGGTATTCATGGGGAGGGTTTGAAAGCTTAATTATTCCATTTAATTGTGCTGAATATCGAACTGTGACTAATTGGAATCCTGGAGGGCCGACATTGCGCTTGCAGATTGGCTTAGAAAATTTAGATGATTTAAAACAAGACCTTGCTGATGGTTTCGCGCGAATGAAATAAACAAAGCCGTTTTTTATTGATTTGCCATCAAAAGATAACGCCGTGAATAAATTAATTTATTATTCACGGCCTTATAATTTAGTTCATTCAGTTTTTAATCTTCCGCTGGTGTTTTTACTCTAACTTTTCTTTCTAATAAATCCCCTGTAATTGGATCGTAATAACGACTCGGCCAAATTTCAGCAGGGTGGATCGCTAAGAAATTTGCAATGATCCATTCCCCTTTAGGCCAAGGACGTGATAGTGCATTTGCTAACGTTGAAGAGCTTAACCCTGCCTCGCGTGAAATTGCGGCAAGTGTAGTTCCACGTTTACGTAAAGCTGCGATGATATCTGCAGGGTGCCAGTCCGACTTCCGTAAAATCATTTTTTAGTCCTTTTTTCACTTAGAATCATGTAGAGTTAGTGGTACGAGTAACCGAAAATTATGATACATTCAGTACATCCGTTTAGTTATTGGAAATAAAATAACAGAAATTTCCCAAAATAATTTCTGATTTTTTCTTAAAAATTCATTTTATGAAACTGTCGTGGTTTTTATGAAATTAAATAGAAAGTCAGAATGAATAACTGTGAATTAGGATAAAACTTTGACGTTAAAACTAACTCTTTCTAGTTAGGGACAAGAATGGCATATTTAATGCTACTTTTTACTTGTACGAGTAATATATCTAGATTAGTTAATAAAATTAGTTAAATTATTAGCAAGTGAATTATTTAATTATCTGTTATTAAAAGAAATTAGAACGCTAATAACAAATATAATTTGTATATTATTATTTATAGGTATAAATAAAACGAATGAGTCAATGAGGTTTTGAGAAAATATAGATAGTTTTCAACAACTGAAAATTAAATTGTCATCATGACTAGGAGGGTCAGTATGTACAAGGAATGGCTAACGGCAAAAGAGTTGGTTGGGTTACAGGGGCTTCCCATGACAACTCAAGGTATTAATGCAATGGCAAGGCGTGAAAACTGGTTAAGCCGTAAAAGGCGGGGTATTCAAGGCAAAGCATTGGAATACCATATTAGTTCTTTACCTATCGATATTTTTGAAGGTCAGTTTGCTAACGAAACTTCACCACCTTATCAAGTAAAACGAAATGATAATGCCTTTATTTGGCAGGAAGCTTATAACCAGCTTTCCAATGATGAAAGAGACATTGTCCTGACATTTATTATGCGCGAAGGGGCATTAGCGCTAATTAATTTAATTAATAATAAATAATTTACAATTGCTTAAGGTGTAAATAATTAATATATAGAAATAATATTATATTGAATTTAAAAATTTTTTTAACTGATGACATTTTAGCAAAGCTGCAACAGCGGATTTCATAATATAAGTGTGAAGTGAAAATGAAAAAATTGTGGTTCACTGCCAAAGAATTAGCAGGGTTAGAAGGGCTCCCTACATCACCCCAGGGAATTAACCTAATGGCAAGACGAGAAGGCTGGAAAAACCGCCGTAAAAGAGGGGTACAGGGTAAGGCAGTTGAGTATTACTTTGAAAGCTTACCGGGGGAAATCCAAGGGCAGCTCAGCCTGCATGAGCCTTCGGTAACTTATCAAAGCCAAAGAACCGATGCATTGCAAATCTGGTCGGAAGCGTATTACCAACTGACTGAGTCTGAGCGCAATAAAATAGTGAAATACATCCTGCGTTATGGCCTGTCATCACTGCTTGCTCAAATTGATGAAGAAGATAAAGGGGAAAAATAACGTTTCCCCTTTTCTTGACCCGCTTTATCTTTTTTAGTGACTAAGAATGGCGTTGGATTGCGATATAAGCTAAGCCGATCAATGCATCTTTATAAATTGAATCTTCAATGACATTTAAGGCATCAATCGCTTTTTGTGCTTCTTCTTGGGCTCTTTCATAAGTATATTCAAGAGAACCACAGCGTTTCATGGTTGCAAGAACAGTATCTAACAAATGGCGTCCATTACCTTGTTCAATGGCTTGGCGGATCAATGCTGATTCTTCTTCGTTACCATTTTGCATCGCGTGAAGTAGGGGAAGTGTAGGCTTACCTTCATCTAAGTCATCACCCGTGTTTTTTCCCAGTTGAGCGTTGTCTGCATCATAATCGAGGAGATCATCAATTAACTGGAAAGCAGTACCAATATAACGACCATAATCTTGTAGTGCTTTTTCTTGCACTGGTGTTGCATCGGCTAAAATCGCCGATGCATGAGCCGCTGCTTCAAACAGACGTGCGGTTTTACTGTAGATCACTTGCATGTAGTTTTCTTCAGTAATGTTGGGATCGTTGCAGTTCATCAACTGTAAAACTTCGCCTTCAGCGATCACATTCGTCGCTTCAGACATCAGCTTTAGTACCCGCATTGAGTCGAGATCCGTCATCATCTGGAATGATCGAGTGTAAATAAAATCACCGACTAAGACACTCGCTGCATTACCAAAAACAGCATTTGCAGTTTGCTTTCCTCGACGCATATCAGACTCATCAACGACGTCATCATGCAGCAGTGTTGCTGTATGAATGAACTCGATCAATGCAGCGACCTGGGTATGCTTATGACCCGAATAGCCTAAGGATCGACCTGCAAGTATAGCGATCATTGGGCGGATCCTTTTACCACCACCACTGACTATGTAATAACCAAGCTGGTTAATTAGTGCAACATCTGAATTCAATTGACTGAGGATGGCTTCGTTTACCGCTGACATATCCTCAGTTGTCAGTTCAATAATAGATTCTAAATTCATCGTAATTTATTCATATTATTAGTTTTTGGTTCATTCCCGAAATAAAAAAATGGGAGACCGATAGAACAGTTATCCTTCTAGCATAACATTATTAATTATAAGATTATCAGGTGTGATGCAAAAAATGTTTAAATAAGTAACAATTGAGTGAATAGGGACGAAATCAATGCTCAAAAACGGTTATTGAGAAAAAAGTCGTATTTTTTGTCATCTAACCGCATTATTGGCTTGTGTTCTGCTGCTTTTTTGCGTAGAATTCGCGCCCTATTGTGAATATTTTATAGCGTACTCTGGAATTGAAATATTTAGCGGGTACGCGGAAAGCGGAGTTAATATGTACGCGGTTTTCCAAAGTGGTGGTAAACAACACCGAGTTAGCGAAGGTCAAACTGTCCGCCTAGAAAAGCTGGACATCGCAACAGGTGAAACTGTTGAATTTGATCAAGTTCTGATGGTTGCTAATGGCGATGAGATCCAAATCGGCGCTCCTGTCGTTGAAGGCGTTAAAGTGAAAGCGGAAGTGGTTGCACACGGTCGTGGCGAAAAAGTTAAAATCGTCAAATTCCGTCGTCGTAAACATAGCCGTAAACAACAGGGTCATCGTCAGTGGTTCACTGATGTTAAGATCACTGTCATCGCTTAAGATTTAGGAGAGCAGATTAATGGCACACAAAAAGGCTGGTGGTTCGACTCGTAACGGTCGTGACTCAGAAGCAAAACGTTTAGGTGTTAAACGTTTTGGTGGTGAAGCTGTATTAGCAGGTAGCATCATCGTTCGTCAACGTGGTACTAAGTTCCACGCAGGTAACAACGTAGGTTGTGGCCGTGACCACACTCTGTTCGCATTAGCGGACGGTAAAGTTAAATTTGAAGTTAAAGGTCCAAACAATCGTAAATTTATCAGCATCGAAGCTGAATAAGTTTTCTGACCTTTAATTCAGAATTAAAGCCCTGCAAAAACCTTTTGCGGGGCTTTTTATATTCAGATATTTGATCTTTAATGAACTACACACGTATTAAAGATACACCATCTCTGAGTAGAACAGCCATCCAGCGTTATGCGGCTCAGAAGCGGAGAAAGAATTATGAAATTTGTAGATGAAGCCAAAATATTGGTCGTGGCAGGAGATGGTGGCAATGGTTGTGTCAGCTTCCGCCGTGAAAAATACATCCCTAAAGGGGGACCGGACGGTGGTGACGGTGGCGATGGTGGGGACGTTTACTTACAAGCAGACGAAAACCTCAACACGCTAATCGACTATCGTTTTGAAAAATCATTTCGTGCAGAACGTGGCCAAAATGGCCAAAGCCGTGAATGTACAGGTAAACGTGGTCAAGACATCACTGTAAAAGTACCTGTAGGAACGCGTGTACGCGATTTAGGGACCAACGAAGTACTTTGTGATATGACTCGTCATGATCAACGTCATATGGTCGCTAAAGGCGGTTTCCATGGGCTTGGGAATACCCGTTTTAAATCTTCAGTAAATCGTGCTCCACGTCAACGTACTATGGGGACTAAAGGTGAAACCCGCGAAATACTGTTAGAATTGATGCTGTTAGCAGATGTGGGCATGCTTGGTATGCCAAATGCAGGTAAATCAACATTTATCCGTTCTGTATCAGCAGCAAAACCAAAAGTCGCTGATTATCCATTTACCACTTTGGTCCCAAGCTTGGGTGTCGTGCGTATGGATAACGAGCAAAGTTTTGTGGTTGCGGATATTCCAGGGTTGATCGAAGGCGCAGCAGAAGGTGCAGGTCTTGGGATCCAATTCCTGAAACACTTAGAGCGTTGTCGTGTCTTACTTCACTTGATTGACATTTGCCCTATTGATGAGTCTGATCCTGTCGAAAATGCGAAGATCATCATTAGTGAGTTAGAAAAATACAGTGAAAAACTGGCAGCAAAACCACGTTGGTTAGTTTTCAATAAGATTGATATCTTAGGTGAAGAAGAATCTGCACAGCGTGCAGCAGAAATTGCCAAAGCGATGGGCTGGGAAGATAAATTCTACATGATTTCAGCGGTTAACCACGAAGGTGTGAAAGCACTGTGTTGGGATATCATGGAATTTATGAATACTCAACCACGTGATATGGCCACGACTGAAGATGCACAGCAACCTGAAAAAGTTGAATTCATGTGGGATGATTACCATAAAGAGCAACTGTCTGGTACTGAAGATTTTGATGACGACTGGGATGACGATTGGGATGAAGATGACGACGAAGGTGTCGAAATCATTTATCAAAAATAGTTTATCTTAGAAATATAAAAGGCGCGAAAGCGCCTTTTTAATATCTAAATCACGTATGATCAGTTTTTCTGATACAGATCTTTATACAAACGGCTTTCAAACCGTACTAATGGTACTCGACGAGTACGTTGCTGGTTTTGTGGTACCGCATAAGCAGAGATAAACTGTACAAAAGCAACACGCTGGCCACTGGCGGTTGTGATAAAACCTGCGAGGTTATAGACCCCTTGTAATGCCCCCGTTTTGGCGGAAACTTTACCATTTACACCAGCCTCATCAAAGCCGCCACGATAACGCAATGTACCATCATGGCCTGCAAGTGGAAGCATGGAGATAAAATCGAGTTGTTGATCGTTTTTTGCGATAAATTGCAAGACCTCCATCATTGTTGCAGGGGTGATCAAATTGTGGCGAGACAGTCCTGAACCATCAACCATCACAGTATTGCCAAGATCGATCCCCGCTTTTTGCTTCAGTACTTGTCTTACCGCATCGGATCCTGAACGCCAAGTACCTGGGACACCATAATATTCTCGACCGATAGTACGAAAAACAGTGTCTGCTATCATATTATCGGATTTTTTTAGCATGACTTTTAGCAAATCATGTAGCGGCTTAGATTCAGTTTTGACTAACACTTGTGATTGAGGCGCTGGGAATGTGCGCTTTTTCACATGGCCGGTGAGCTCAATACCCGCAGTGATTAACTCATTTTTGACAATCGCCCCTGAGTAACTCGCTCCGTTTTGTACCGCAAAGGCAAGTGGTAAGGGCTCGCTGCGTTGGGTTAAACAACCTGTCAGGGTATAGCGATTCAGTTCACCAGGAACAACATCAAGTTCGCAATAGCGCGCTTCAGGGGAGCCTTTAGCTAATGTTTTGACTTCGCTGAACATATTGACAGGGTAAAAACTAGCCGCCTTAATGAAGGCATAGTCACCTGCTTTTTCAGCAGGATAAAGAGAAACTGAAAAACAGTTGCGGTCAATGATAGCCGCTGCAGGTGGCGCACTAAAACATTGGGTCATATCATTCCAAACCCAACCAGGTGCTTTGTCATGGCTAGTAAAAGCAGAAATATCAACGACGAGATCGCCATCAACTTTATGGATCCCAAGCTGCTTTAACGCATTAGCCATATTACGAATTTGTTGACGAGTTAGTGTTGGATCACCACTGAAGCGGATCACTAAATCGCCAGTCAATGTGTTGTTGCTAAGTTTTGCATCAGTTTCAAAATTGGTGACAAAACGGTAATCTGGCCCCAGTTGTAATAGGGCAGCAAGAGCGGTCACAACCTTTTGTGTACTTGCAGGTAATGCCATTTGCTGTGCATTATAATCAATTAATGGGGTGCTACTTCCCACTTTTTGCGCGACCAGAGCAAGGTTAGTGCCATCAGGTAAATATTGTTTGTATTCATCAATCGGAATCGCAAAAACTTGCGTACTGGCTAAGGTAATTCCTAAAGAGATGATCCATTTTCTGGTTAAAGTTAATAATGACATATATTTCACGCATTAGGGTGGACATATAATACATACTAAAGTGTAATGCCCAAGAAAGTAAACGGTGACCCGTTATTAAGTCTCAGTTAAAATAGCGTACATTATGATAAGATAAATGAGTACATAAGTCTGATTGCGTTTTTTTACTAGAACACCCCCCGGTTTTACGTAGGTGTTCGGTGTACTGTTGTTACAAAATCAGGAAGATACTTGTTTTTAGATAGGATTGAACCGAGGTATTTATTAATGAAACAGATCCCGATGACGGTACTTGGTGCGGATAAGCTAAGAGAAGAGCTTGAATTCCTTAAATCTGTCCGTCGCCCAGAAATTATTGCATCTATTGCAGAAGCGCGTGAGCACGGTGACTTAAAAGAAAATGCAGAATATCATGCAGCACGTGAGCAACAAGGTTTCTGTGAGGGCCGTATTCAAGAAATCGAAGGTAAGCTTTCTCACGCTCAAGTAATCGATGTAACTAAAATGGTCAATAATGGTCGCGTTATCTTTGGCGCAACTGTGACTGTACTGAATGTTGATACCGATGAAGAGCTAACGTATCGTATCGTTGGTGATGACGAAGCAGATATTAAGATCAATCTGATTTCTGTTAATTCCCCGATAGCACGTGGTTTAGTGGGTAAAGAAATTGATGATGTGGTCTCAATTAAAACCCCAGGTGGCGATGTTGAGTTCGAAATTCTTAAAGTTGAGTATATCTGATTCCTATTTCCCTGAATTGGTTATATTATTTCCCTGATTTAAAGAAAAAGGCCGCAGGCGGCCTTTTTCATCATATAAAACATGCTTTCAATGGCATTTTTATATAAATGATGGGAAATTATTTAGGTAAAATGATTTTGCGGTCTGCCGAAGGACGGTAGATAACAAGAATTTTACCGATGATTTGTACATTTACTGCACCAGTTTCGCGAACAATCGCATCAGCGATCAAATTTTTAGTATCACGGTCTTCGCCTGCGATCTTGACTTTGATAAGCTCATGATGCGCTAATGAGAGTTCAATCTCAGCCAAAACACCTTCGGTTAAACCATTGTTGCCGATCATAACAACAGGGTTTAAATGGTGAGCGAGACTTTTTAGGTGCTGAATTTGTTTTTTATTAAGATTCATTGATTTTTTGCTTGGTTAGTATTGAAAATGGCTTATTCTACCGCCATCTGATATCTATCACCATCAATTATATCTTTTTGATGGTAAAGAAGCAGCAAGTTAGGTGAAGTTCTTTTAGTATAGTTGGAAAGCACAATGGCCAATAAAAAACGTTCGGCAAGCTCAAGTCGCTGGTTGCAAGAGCATTTTAGTGATAAATATGTTCAGCAAGCACAAAAAAAAGGGCTACGCTCACGTGCATGGTTTAAGCTGGAAGAAATCCAGCAAGGTGATAAAATTTTTAAACCAGGTATGACCGTTGTTGATTTAGGAGCAGCCCCTGGTGGTTGGTCGCAATACGTTGTTAGCCAAATAGGTCATAATGGGCGGGTTATTGCTTGTGACTTATTGCCGATGGACCCAATCGTTGGCGTTGATTTCCTGCAAGGGGATTTTCGCGATGAAGCCGTTCTCGCCGCTTTGTTAGAACGCGTTGGCGACAAAAAAGTACAGGTGGTCATGTCTGACATGGCGCCAAATATGAGTGGGACACCAGCGGTTGATATTCCTCGCTCTATGTATCTAGTTGAATTAGCATTGGATATGTGCCGTGCTGTATTGGCGCCTGGGGGGAGTTTCATTGTTAAAGTGTTTCAGGGAGAAGGCTTTGACGATTACCTTAGGGATATCCGCTCCCTGTTTACGAAAGTAAAAGTTCGTAAACCCGAATCTTCGCGGGCACGGTCACGTGAAGTATACATTGTAGCGACAGGGCTAAAACTATAGTACCCTGAGCGTTATTTGTTAACACAGTTGTAATATGAGGTTAATCCCTTGAGTGACATGGCGAAAAACCTGATTCTCTGGTTAGTCATCGCAGTTGTTCTGATGTCCTTGTTCCAGAGTTTTGGCCCAAGCGATTCGAATAGTCGCAGAGTTGATTATTCTACGTTTATCAATGAGTTAGCCCAGGATCAGGTACGTGAAGTTCGTATCACCGGTCGTGAACTGAACGTCAGAAAGGCTGATAATAGCCGCTATACAACTTATCTTCCTATGCAGGATGAGAAGCTGTTAGACACTTTGCTGAATAAGCATGTGACGGTTGTTGGTGAACCACCAGAAGAACCTAGCTTACTGACATCTATTTTTATTTCCTGGTTCCCAATGCTTCTGTTGATTGGTGTCTGGATTTTCTTCATGCGCCAGATGCAAGGCGGTGGCGGCAAGGGGGCGATGTCATTTGGCAAAAGTAAAGCCCGCATGCTGACAGAAGATCAGATCAAAACAACATTTGCAGACGTTGCTGGGTGTGATGAAGCCAAAGAAGAAGTGGGCGAAATCGTAGAATTTCTGCGTGAACCTGCTCGTTTCCAAAAACTTGGCGGTAAAATTCCAAAAGGCGTCCTGATGGTAGGGCCTCCAGGAACGGGTAAAACATTACTGGCAAAAGCTATCGCAGGTGAAGCAAAAGTTCCATTCTTCACCATTTCCGGTTCAGACTTCGTGGAAATGTTTGTGGGTGTGGGGGCTTCTCGTGTTCGTGATATGTTCGAACAAGCGAAAAAAGCAGCTCCTTGTATCATCTTTATCGATGAGATTGACGCAGTAGGTCGTCAACGTGGTGCAGGTCTTGGTGGTGGTCACGATGAGCGTGAGCAAACACTGAACCAAATGCTGGTTGAAATGGACGGTTTCGAAGGTAATGAGGGTATCATTGTTATCGCAGCAACTAACCGTGCTGACGTACTTGACCCTGCTTTATTACGTCCAGGTCGTTTTGACCGTCAGGTAGTCGTTGGCTTACCAGACGTTCGTGGCCGTGAACAAATTCTGAAAGTGCATATGCGTCGTGTTCCTATCGACCCAAGCGTAGATACTTTCATTCTTGCACGTGCAACACCGGGCTTCTCTGGTGCTGAATTGGCAAACTTGGTTAACGAAGCCGCATTGTTTGCAGCACGTGCAAACATGCGTGTCGTTTCCATGGTTGAATTCGAAAAAGCGCGTGATAAAATTTGGATGGGTGCAGAGCGTCGTTCTCTGATGATGACCGAAGAGCAAAAAGAATCAACGGCTTACCATGAAGGTGGTCATATGATTATCGGTCATTTAATGCCAGAGCATGATCCTGTTCACAAAGTCACAATTGTTCCACGTGGCCAAGCGCTGGGTGTGGCCTTCTTCTTACCGGAAGGTGATGAAGTTAGCCGTAGTCGCTTGAAACTCGAAGGTATGATTGCGACAGCCTATGCGGGTCGTATTGCTGAAGAACTGATTTATGGCCGTGAAAAAGTTACTACAGGGGCTTCTTCCGATATTCAGTTCGCAACCAATACTGCACGTAACATGGTAACGCAATGGGGCTTCTCAGACCGTTTAGGCCCAATGCAATACTCGAAAGAAGAAGGTCCAGCGTTCTTAGGTCGTTCTTCAGGTAATGGTTCTGGAATTTCTGATGAAACAGCACGTATTGTTGATGAAGAAATTAAGAAAATTTTAGACCACTGTTACCAACTGGCTTACAAAACACTGGAAGATAATATCGATATTCTACATGCAACGAAAGATGCATTACTGAAATATGAAACTATCGATATGCCAATGATTGATGATTTAATGAATCGTCGTCCAGTTCGTGAACCAGCAGGTTGGGATGAAGATAAAAAAGTCAGTAATGTGACGGGGACATTTGGTAAAGGTGCGGCAAATGTAGCAAAAACAGCCGAAAAACCTCAATCTGAAGAACCTAACAACAGTGCTGAAGAACCAAGTAATACCGATAGTAGTAATAATACTGATGAATCAAAACCATCAGATAATAACGACAGCAAACCACAATAAGCGGTCGTGAAATAAAATACTAAGACCCCAGTTCGCTGGGGTTTTTTTCGTTAAGGAAAAATAACAATGCAAATCAAAGCGAGAGGCAGTGTTCTTGACTTATCCACACCAAAGGTGATGGGGATTTTGAATGTCACTCCTGATTCATTTTCAGATGGTGGCACTCATAATCGTTATCATGATGCGCTTGAGCATGTGGCAAAAATGGTTCAACACGGTGCGGCTATCATTGATATTGGTGGTGAATCGACTCGTCCTGGCGCTGCTGAAGTTTCTGTGAATGAGGAGCTTGACCGAGTTATTCCCATTGTTGAAGCGATAGCACAGCGTTTTGATGTGTGGATTTCAGTCGATACCTCGAAAGCGAAAGTCATGGCCGAAGCTGCAAACGCAGGTATGCATATTATCAATGACATTCGCTCGCTCCATGAGCCAGATGCATTAGAAGTTGCTGCGAAAACAGGTTTACCCGTTTGCATTATGCATATGCAAGGCCAGCCAAGAACGATGCAAGAAGCTCCAAACTATGAAAACGTGGTGCGTGAAGTAAAAGACTATCTTGATGCTGAAATCACCCGATGCGTGACAGCAGGGATAGAGAAACAGCAAATTATCCTTGATCCGGGCTTTGGTTTTGGTAAGAACTTGTCGCATAATTACCAGTTATTGGCAAACTTAGAACAATTTCATAATTTCGGACTACCGCTATTGGCAGGGATGTCACGTAAATCTATGATTGGACAATTATTAAATGTTCCACCACAAGAACGCCTCGCAGGCAGCTTAACTTGTGCAGTGATTGCTGCGATGCAAGGAGCACACATCATTCGGGTTCATGATGTCAAAGAAACCGTGCAAGCGATGCAAGTGGTACAGATGACTCTGTCAGAAAAGGAAAAATAAGCGTATGAGCGACCGTAAATATTTTGGTACTGATGGTATTCGTGGCAAAGTGGGTGATAGCCCAATTACCCCTGATTTTGTTTTAAAATTAGGTTGGGCGGCAGGAAAAGTTCTCGCACGTCATGGTTCTCGTAAAATTATTATTGGTAAAGATACGCGTATTTCTGGCTATATGCTCGAATCCTCGCTAGAAGCAGGTTTAGCTGCAGCAGGTTTATCCGCATCTTTCACCGGCCCAATGCCAACCCCTGCGGTCGCTTATTTAACACGTACTTTCCGCGCAGAAGCGGGGATTGTCATTTCAGCGTCTCATAACCCATATTATGACAATGGGATTAAATTCTTCTCAATTGACGGAACCAAACTGCCTGATGAAGTCGAAGAAGCCATTGAAGCTGAAATGGAAAAACCGATCACTTGTGTTGAGTCAGCAGAATTAGGTCGTGCAAACCGTATTGTCGATGCTGCGGGCCGTTATATTGAATTCTGTAAAGGTACGTTCCCGAACGAACAAAGCCTAGCAAGTTTAAAAATAGTGATTGACTGTGCTAACGGGGCTACTTATCACATCGCACCAAATGTGTTTCGTGAATTAGGCGCTGAGGTTATCACTATCGGTTGTGATCCTAATGGGATCAACATCAATGAAGAATGTGGTGCAACGGATGTGCGTCAATTGCAACAAAAAGTACTGGAAGAAAAAGCGCACGTTGGCTTGGCATTTGATGGTGATGGCGACCGCATTATCATGGTCGACCACCTCGGTGAAAAAGTCGATGGTGACCAAATCCTCTTTATTATTGCTCGTGAAGCGCTACGTCAAGGCCAACTAAAAGGCGGCGTAGTCGGAACACTAATGAGTAATATGGGATTAGAAATCGCCCTAAAACAGCTAGGTATTCCTTTTGAGCGTGCAAAAGTGGGCGACCGCTATGTCCTCGAAAAATTACAGGAAAAAGGTTGGCGCATGGGGGCTGAAAACTCAGGTCACGTGATTTTATTGGATAAAACGACTACTGGTGACGGGATTGTTGCAGGCTTGCAGGTATTAAGTGCTATGGTACGTAACCATATGAGCTTACATGACTTATGCAGTGGTATGAAATTATTACCTCAAGTGTTGGTCAATGTCCGTTTCAAAGGCCAACACGATCCACTACAAAGTGATGCGGTGGTTGCGGCGAACGAAGAAGTTGAAAAACAATTGGCAGGAAAAGGCCGTGTACTACTGAGAAAATCAGGAACAGAGCCGTTAATCCGTGTCATGGTTGAAGGTGAAAACGAAGCTGATGTGACAGCAATGGCAAACCATATTGCGGATGCTGTAAAAGCAGCGGGCTAAGTTGTTATGGGTGAAGCTGAGCGATATTTTGATGATTTGTTGTTTTTTTCTGCAAATAATCAAATGGAATCAAAATAGACTTGCTTGTCGGCTCAGCTTTGGTTAGTATTCGCACCTGCTCAATCCCGTAAGAGTATTCTTTCACGGTCGAAATGAGCAGGTGTGCAGTGATAAAGGTCATAGCATTAGGCTATGCACCGCAACTGAATAGGTAACTCAAATGTATGTAGCTCTTTTAATTATTTTCTTGCTAGCGGCTATCGGGCTTATTGGTCTGATTATGTTACAGCAAGGTAAAGGTGCTGACATGGGAGCTTCATTCGGTGCGGGCGCTTCTGCAACACTGTTTGGTTCATCGGGCTCAGGTAACTTCATGACCCGTATGACTGGAATCTTGGCTGCTGTGTTTTTCATCATCAGTTTGATACTTGGCAATATGACTGCTAACAAGTACGGAACTGGTAGTGGTAGTAAGTGGGAAAACATTAGTGAACCTACAAAAGTCGAGCAACCAACAGACGTTCCGGCAGCACCAGCTACACCAACGAGCGATATCCCTCGTTAAGTGTGAAAGATTCCGAATGAAGGCAACTAATGCCATCATTAAGTAGTAAGCTCAGCGATGAGTGAGAAGTTAAAATTTGAGGTTATTGATTAACTATTGATAACCTCGCCTCAGTGCCGAGGTGGTGAAATTGGTATACACGCTACCTTGAGGTGGTAGTGCCTACAAAACGGGCGTACGGGTTCAAGTCCCGTCCTCGGCACCATTATTTTAGATAGCTTGTGATTTACGGGTTATCTGTGTAGAATATGACACGTTTTCGAACGCGGGATGGAGCAGCTTGGTAGCTCGTCGGGCTCATAACCCGAAGGTCGTCGGTTCAAATCCGGCTCCCGCAACCATTTCTTATTCAACATACCTTGTCAGTATCGTAGTCTATAGTAGTTATCCGGTGTAGCAATCAAGTGCAGTTAACTAACAGCTCTCAAAATTTCTCATCGATTTCTCTAGATTTTACAGGTATAATAAGAATATGGTGAACCCGTGCACTACAGGGTCCAGTTGCATAAAGCCCCGAATTTCGGGGTTTTTTGTTATTTGACAATCGAATTAACTGGGCTTTTATAGCCCTTTTTTTATGTCTGGGGGTGGGCTTGTCCACATTAGAACAGAAATTAACAGAGATGATTTCAGCACCGGTGGAGGCGCTAGGCTTTGAATTTGTTGGCTTAGAGTTTATCCGTGGTCGCACATCGACACTGCGTGTCTTCATCGATAGTGAAGAAGGCATCACTGTTGATGATTGTGCTGATGTCAGCCATCAGGTCAGTGCAGTATTGGACGTTGAAGATCCAATTTCTGTCATTTATAACCTGGAAATATCGTCACCAGGGCTTGAGCGTCCATTATTCACTATTGCGCATTACGAGCGTTTTATGGGTGAAGAGGTGGCATTGACTTTGCGTATAGCAATGCAGAACCGCCGTAGGTGGCAAGGCGTTATTAAGGCCATAGACGGTGAAATGATTACGGTTACTGTAGATGGTAAGGATGAGGTGTTCGCCCTCGGCAACATCCAGAAAGCTAACTTGGTACCCCACTTTTAATAAAGTTCAATGAGGCAACTAGGATGAATAAAGAAATTCTGGCTGTTGTAGAAGCGGTTTCTAACGAAAAATCCCTCCCTCGTGAAAAAATCTTCGAGGCTCTGGAAACTGCATTAGCGACGGCAACTAAAAAGAAATACGAGCAAGAAATTGATGTCCGTGTGGAAATTGACCGTAAATCAGGTGATTTCGATACCTTCCGTCGTTGGTTAATTGTCGAAGAAGTCACAATGCCAACGCGTGAAATTACATTAGAAGCGGCTCAATACGAAGATCCGGCACTGCAGCTTGGAGAGTACGTCGAAGACCAAATCGAGTCTGTTGTATTTGACCGTATTACCACTCAAACAGCTAAGCAAGTTATCGTACAGAAAGTACGCGAAGCAGAGCGTGCGATGGTTGTTGACCAATTCCGTGAGCAACAAGGTGAAATTATCACGGCTCAGGTGAAAAAAGTTAATCGTGAAAATATCACGTTAGATTTAGGCAATAACGCTGAAGCTGTGATTCTGCGTGAAGATATGTTGCCACGTGAAAACTTCCGTCCAGGTGACCGTATCCGCGGAGTCCTGTATGATGTTCGTCCTGAGGCACGCGGTGCGCAACTTTTTGTTACGCGTTCTCGCCCTGAAATGCTGATTGAATTATTCCGCATTGAAGTACCAGAAATTGGCGAAGAAATTATTGAAATTAAAGCCGCTGCCCGTGACCCAGGTTCTCGTGCAAAAATTGCGGTGAAAACTAATGACAAGCGTATCGACCCTGTTGGTGCTTGTGTTGGTATGCGTGGAGCGCGAGTTCAAGCCGTTTCTAGTGAATTAGGCGGCGAAAGAATTGATATTGTGTTATGGGACGATAACCCAGCTCAATTCGTTATTAATGCAATGGCTCCGGCTGATGTTGCATCTATCGTAGTCGATGAAGACAAATGTACGATGGATGTTGCCGTAGAAAGCAGTAATCTGGCACAAGCCATTGGACGTAACGGTCAAAACGTACGTCTGGCAGCTCAATTACTGAAAAAACACCGTGGTGATGACAAGTGGGAATTAAACGTCATGACCGCAGAAGAGCTTAATGCAAAACATCAGGCAGAAGCACATGCTTCTATTGATACATTCACCAAGCATCTTGATATTGATGAAGAGTTTGCCACTGCACTTGTTGAAGAAGGCTTCTCGACGTTAGAAGAACTGGCTTACGTGCCTATTAATGAACTTCTGGAAATTGATGGTCTTGATGAAGAGACTGTTGAAGTTCTACGTGAAAGAGCGAAAGCGGCCCTCACCACAATAGAATTGGCTCAAAAAGAGAGCCTAGGTGATAATCAGCCAGCAGAAGATTTGTTGAATCTTGAAGGTATGGATCGTACTCTTGCCTATAATTTGGCTACTCGTGGAATCTGTACACTGGAAGATCTTGCTGAGCAGGGCATCGACGACCTGATTGATATTGAAGGTCTGGATGATGAGAAAGCAGGTACGCTCATCATGGCCGCACGTAATATTTGCTGGTTCGGTAACGATGCGTAAACACTGTAGCAGGAAGGAACGGCATGACAGAAACTGTAAAAACATTGGCAACGGAAATTCAAACCACAGTTGATCGCCTGGTACAGCAATTTGCTGAAGCAGGGATCAAAAAAGGTGAGAATGACTCTGTTAGTCAGTCAGAAAAAGAAGCTTTACTGAGCCATTTAAACCGTGAACAAGGCGGGGCAGCGGGTCAGCCAAGCAAATTGACACTACAGCGCAAAACTCGTAGTACGCTGAGTGTCCCCGTCACCGGTGGCAAAAGCAAATCGGTAAATGTCGAAGTCCGCAAAAAACGCACTTATGTGAACCGTGATGCTGAAGAAGCAAAAGCGGAAGAGCAGGCGCAGCGTGAAGCGGAAGAGCAGGCACAGCGCGAAGCTGAAGAACTGGCACAACGTCAAGCAGAAGCAAAACGATTAGCAGAAGAAACAGCTAAACGTGAAGCGGAAGAAAAGGCAAAACGTGAAGCCCAAGAGAAAGCAAAACGTGAAGCAGCAGATAAAGCTACGCGCGAAGCAGCGGAAAGAGAAAAAGTGAAACCAAGCGAAAATCAACAAAAAGCAGGCAAAGCTGTAGAAAGTAATGCCGACAAACAACGCCGTGAAGCTGAAGCTGCGGAGCTAAAACGTAAAGCTGAAGAAGAAACTCAGCGCAAAGTTGAAGCAGAAGCACGTCGCGTGGCTGAAGAAGCACGCAAAATGGCTGAAGAAAACGGCGAAAAATGGACTGCTGACACGAAGACTGAAGAAGACAGCGATTATCACACAACCACTTCAACGCATGCTCGCGCTGCTGAAGATGAAAGTGATGAGAAAGAAGAAGGCCGTCGTTCACGTAACCGTACAGCGAAAGCACCTCGTCAGAAAAAAGGTAACAAACTTTCTGAGAAAGCAGACCGCGAAGAAGAGCGTGCTGCGGGTCGTTCAGGCCGTACTAAAGGTAAACAACGTAAAGGTAGTTCTTTACAGCAAAGCTTTACTAAGCCAGCAGCAGCGGTTAACCGTGATGTTGTGATTGGCGAGACTATCACTGTGGGTGAACTCGCGAATAAAATGGCAGTAAAAGGTTCTCAAGTCATCAAAACGATGATGAAGATGGGCGCTATGGCGACTATCAACCAAGTGATTGACCAAGAAACTGCACAATTAGTCGCAGAAGAAATGGGTCATAAAGTTATTCTGCGCCGTGAGAACGAGTTAGAAGAATCGGTAATGAATGACCGTGATACGGGTTCTGCAGCGCAAGAACCACGTGCACCTGTTGTTACCATCATGGGTCACGTTGACCACGGTAAAACCTCTTTACTTGACTACATTCGTTCAACGAAAGTGGCATCAGGCGAAGCGGGTGGTATTACTCAGCACATCGGTGCTTACCACGTGCAAACTGACAAAGGTATGATTACCTTCCTAGACACCCCAGGTCACGCCGCGTTTACATCTATGCGTGCTCGTGGTGCTCAGGCAACAGATATCGTTGTTCTGGTTGTTGCAGCGGACGATGGCGTAATGCCACAAACTATCGAAGCTATCCAACATGCGAAAGCTGCGGGTGTACCGATTGTTGTTGCTGTGAACAAAATTGATAAACCAGAAGCGGATATTGACCGTGTTAGAAATGAGCTGTCTCAGTACGGTGTTATTTCTGAAGAGTGGGGTGGTGATACTCAATTTATCGGTGTATCTGCGAAAGTGGGTACAGGTATTGACGATTTACTTGATGCACTGTTACTGCAAGCTGAAGTTTTAGAACTGAAAGCAGTTTATACCGGCATGGCAAGCGGCGTGGTTGTTGAGTCTTACTTAGACAAAGGTCGTGGCCCTGTGGCAACTATCCTAGTTCAAGAAGGTACGCTGAACAAAGGTGATATCGTCCTGTGTGGATTTGAATATGGCCGTATTCGTGCAATGCGTAACGAATTAGGTAAAGAAGTTCAATCTGCCGGTCCATCAATGCCTGTTGAGATTTTAGGTCTGTCTAGCGTCCCTTCTGCGGGTGACGAAGCGACAGTTGTTCGTGATGAGAAAAAAGCACGTGAAGTTGCCCTGTATCGTCAAGGTAAATTCCGCGATGTTAAATTAGCTCGTCAGCAGAAATCTAAACTGGAAAACATGTTTGCTAACATGGAAGAAGGTAAAGTTTCTGAACTGAACATTGTACTGAAAACTGACGTTCAAGGTACTTGTGAAGCGATCACTGACTCTCTGATGAAACTGTCAACAGATGAAGTTAAAGTGAAAATCATCGGTTCAGGCGTGGGTGGTATCACTGAAACTGACGCGACACTGGCTGCTGCATCAAACGCAATCATCCTAGGCTTTAACGTCCGTGCTGATGCCTCTGCACGTCGTGTAATTGAAAGCGAAAGTGTTGATTTACGTTACTACTCGGTCATCTATAGCTTGATTGATGAAATCAAACAAGCGATGAGTGGTATGTTGGCACCTGAATACAAACAGCAAATCATTGGTCTGGCAGAAGTCCGTGATGTATTTAAATCACCGAAATTCGGTGCAGTTGCTGGTTGTATGGTTACTGAAGGTACCATTAAACGTAATAACCCAATCCGTGTCCTGCGTGATAACGTGGTTATCTATGAAGGTGAATTAGAATCACTGCGTCGCTTTAAAGATGACGTTAGTGAAGTTCGTAACGGTATGGAATGTGGTATCGGCGTTAAGAACTACAACGACGTTCGCGTTGGCGATATGATCGAAGTCTTCGAAATCATTGAAGTTAAACGTTCTATTGACGGTTAATTTTGTGAGAGCCCACGAAGCATCGTGACTACAAAATAGTGTTATAAGGGGGCGATAGCCCCCTTTATTGTCAGGAGACATAACGATGGCAAAAGAATTCAGTCGTGCTCAGCGCGTTGCGCAAGAGATGCAAAAAGAAATTGCGATCATCTTACAACGTGAGATCAAAGACCCACGTATTGGTATGGCTACCGTTTCAGGTGTCGAGTTATCTCGCGATCTCGCATACGGTAAAGTCTTTGTGACTTTCTTCAATATCGCTAATGATAAAAGTGAAGAAGAAATGGTTGCAGACGGCATTAAAGCATTAAATGAAGCATCAGGCTTTATACGTTCATTAATTGGAAAAGCCATGCGTTTGCGTATTATTCCTGAGTTAACATTTGAGTATGACAACTCTCTTGTTGACGGTATGCGGATGTCTAATTTAGTGTCAAATGTGATCCGCGATGATGAAAAACGTCGTGCGGATGTTAGTGATAAAGAGGAAAAATAATGGGGCGTCGTCGTAGCGGCCGTAATATTGACGGCGTAGTGCTGCTGGATAAACCCACGGATATTTCTTCAAATGATGCGCTGCAAAAAGTGCGGCGCTTTTTTAATGCCAATAAAGCTGGGCATACGGGGGCACTTGACCCACTCGCAACAGGTATGTTGCCTGTGTGCCTCGGCGAAGCGACGAAATTTTCCCAGTTTTTACTCGATTCAGATAAACGTTATCGCGTCATTGCTCGTCTTGGGCAACGTACTGACACGTCGGATTCACACGGCGAAATTATCAGTGAGCGTAACGTAGAGTTTACACAGCAGCAACTGGATGACGCTTTAGCGTTTTTCCGCGGTGATACATTACAAGTTCCTTCAATGTATTCTGCGTTGAAACATCAAGGTCGTCCATTGTATGAATATGCACGTAAAGGAATTATGGTTGAGCGTGAAGCTCGTCCAATTACAGTGTATGAGTTGCAGTTTATTCGTTTAGAAAATAACGAATTAGAGCTGGAAATACACTGTTCTAAAGGAACCTATATTCGTACAATTATTGATGACCTCGGTGAGATGTTAGGCTGTGGTGCGCATGTGATTTACTTGCGTCGAGTGCAAGTGGCTAACTATCCTTATGAGCGAATGGTAACATTAGAGCAATTAGCCGCTTTACGAGCAAAAGTAGATGCAGGTGAAGGTTCTTTTGAGTCCTTGCTTGATACTTTATTATTGCCAATGGATACCGCAGTCGTTCATTTTCCAGCTGTAAATATTACAGAGGAAACAGCGGCTTACTTTAAACAGGGTCAACCTGTGAGAGCCGCGGTTGAAGGCCTTGAAGAAAACGGTATGGTTCGAGTCACTTGTGGTACAGAGCAGCGGTTTATCGGTATTGCTCTGGTGAGTGAGGATGGACGTATCGCACCGAAGCGTTTGGTTGTGGAAAATGAACAGCCCGCGTAGTAGCGCTTATTGCTTTGCTGCCTTAAGCAGCGTAGAATAGCGGCGCTTAATCTTGAGATGCTAAATTAGAGATTGGCTCTCATCACTTACATTAATCATTTTGGAGTTTATTATGTCTCTAAGTAATGAAGCGAAAGCTAAAATCGTTGCTGAGTTCGGCCGCGGTGAAAATGACACTGGTTCAAGCGAAGTTCAAATCGCTCTGCTGACTGCACAAATCAACCACCTGCAAAGCCACTTTGCAGAGCACAAAAAAGATCACCACAGCCGTCGTGGTCTGCTGCGTATGGTTGCTCAGCGTCGTCGCTTACAAGCTTACTTGAAAGGTAAAGATATCGCGCGTTACACTGCTCTTATCGAGCGTTTAGGTCTGCGTCGCTAATCTTACTCTAGATAATTCGAGTTGCAGCTAGGCTAAAAATGAGTGAATTACTAGGAATATACATCAGTATGTGGCTAGTACGAGTGAATGTAGTCAACAACGTTGCAACTTGAAGTATGACGAGTAGAGTCAGTTTCAGAGAAAAGGGGCCAGAGGCCCCTTTTCTTCTAAAAGTTATTTTGAAAGTTGAAGTAATACTCGAATTATACTTAACTTAAATGCTAAGCTATAAGTCGTAGTAAGCTGTTTTATTAATGCCTCTTCGCTGCATCCGATTCGCGCGGCTAATGAGAGAGCTGATCACTGGAATATCAGTATTCTCATTAGTCGCGAGGCTGTAGTAGGAAGAGTAAGCCAATGCTCCCTGAGAATCTCAGGTAGCCTTACAAAAAGGGTAATATAGTGTTAAATCCTATTGTTCGTAAATTCCAATACGGTCAACATACTGTCTCGATTGAAACAGGTATGATTGCACGCCAAGCATCTGCTGCTGTTATGGTTAACATGGATGACACTGCAGTATTTGTGACTGCAGTTGCACAGAAAAAAGTGAAAGAAGGTCAAGACTTCTTCCCTTTAACTGTTAACTATCAAGAACGTACATATGCAGCGGGCCGTATCCCAGGAAGCTTCTTCCGTCGTGAAGGTCGTCCTGGTGAAGGTGAAACGTTAATCGCTCGTCTGATTGACCGTCCTCTACGCCCTCTGTTCCCAGAAGGTTTTTATAACGAAATTCAAATCATTGCGACTGTTGTGTCTGTTAACCCACAAGTTAATCCAGATATTGTTGCGATGATCGGTGCGTCTGCAGTATTAGCACTGTCAGGTGTTCCATTTAATGGCCCAATCGGTGCGGCACGTGTTGGTTTTATCAATGACCAATATGTTCTGAACCCTACAGCAGACGAGCTGAAAAACAGCCGTTTGGACTTAGTGGTTGCAGGTACTGATAACGCGGTATTAATGGTTGAATCTGAAGCTGATTTATTAAGCGAAGAGCAAATGTTAGGTGCGGTGGTATTTGGCCACGACCAACAACAAGTTGTTATTCAGAATATCAATGAATTAGTGAAAGAAGCGGGTAAAGAGAAATGGGATTGGCAGCCAGAGCCAGTTAACCAAGCTCTGCATGACCGTGTTGCACAATTAGCTGAAAGCCGTATGGGCGACGCTTACCGCATCACTGAGAAACAAGAGCGCTACGCGCAGGTTGACTTAATCAAAGAAGAAGTCACTGCAGTATTAGTTGCTGAAGACGAAAACGTTGATGTTTCTGAAGTTGCTGACATTTTAGCAAGCTTAGAAAAACAAGTTGTTCGTAGCCGTGTTATCCGTGGTGAGCCACGCATCGATGGCCGCGAAAAAGATATGGTTCGCGCTCTGGACGTTCGTACGGGTGTTCTGCCACGTACTCACGGTTCTGCGCTGTTTACTCGTGGTGAAACTCAAGCACTGGTAACGGCAACGTTAGGTACAGAACGTGATGCGCAGGTTATCGACCAATTAATGGGCGAATATACTGACCGTTTCTTATTCCATTACAACTTCCCTCCATACTCTGTTGGTGAAACTGGCATGGTGGGTTCACCAAAACGTCGTGAAATCGGTCATGGCCGCTTAGCGAAACGTGGTGTGTTAGCAGTAATGCCAGACCACGCTGATTTCCCATACACTATCCGTGTTGTATCTGAAATCACTGAATCTAATGGTTCATCATCAATGGCATCTGTTTGTGGTGCATCATTAGCACTGATGGATGCTGGTGTGCCAATTAAAGCCGCTGTTGCAGGTATTGCAATGGGTCTGGTGAAAGAAGGTAACGATTTCGTTGTTCTGTCTGACATCTTAGGTGACGAAGACCACTTAGGTGACATGGACTTTAAAGTAGCTGGTAGCCGTGAAGGTATCAGTGCACTGCAAATGGACATCAAAATCGAAGGTATCACACGTGAAATCATGCAAGTTGCTCTGAACCAAGCAAAAGGTGCACGTCTGCACATTCTTGGTACAATGGAACAAGCAATTAATGGTCCACGTGAAGAGATCTCTGAATTTGCACCACGCATTTACACGATCAAAATTAACTCAGACAAAATCAAAGATGTCATCGGTAAAGGTGGTTCAGTGATCCGTGCATTAACGGAAGAAACTGGCACAACGATTGAAATCGAAGATGATGGTACTGTTAAGATTGCCGCAACTGATGGCCTGAAAGCGAAAGAAGCCATTCGTCGTATCGAAGACATTACTGCAGAAGTTGAAGTGGGCCGCATTTACCCAGGTAAAGTAACCCGTATCGTCGACTTTGGTGCATTCGTTGCGATTGGTGGGGGTAAAGAAGGTCTGGTTCATATTTCTCAAATCGCGGATAAGCGTGTTGAGAAAGTGACAGATTACCTGCAAATGGGTCAAGAAGTTCCTGTTAAGGTATTGGAAATTGACCGTCAAGGTCGTATCCGCCTTAGCATGAAAGAAGCGGTAGCAACTGAAGAACCAACTGCACAGCCGCAGGACTCAGCAGAGTAAGCTGACCTAACAGCGTTCTATTAAATTAGGGCGCTATCAGCCTAAATTTGCTGAAACCATAATTTGTAAAGCGTGGTAATGTAAGGGCGGAGTATGTCGAACAGTATCTGTCTTCGGGTGAGAGATTATCGCACGTTACCGCGTGTGCTCTTGGCGCTTATCTTTTTTGTTATTATTGGATGTAGTAGCAAAGATTGGCGAAAGAACGAGGTATTTGCCGTTCCACTTCAACCTTCATTGCAACAAGAAGTGATACTGGCTCGTATGGAACAAATCCTTGCGAGCCGGTCTTTAACCGATGATGAATACGCACAGCTTTTATATGAGCGCGGTGTGTTGTATGATAGTCTCGGTTTAAGGGCACTGGCGCGTAATGATTTTTCAACTGCGTTAGCCATTCGTCCTGATATTCCTGAAGTTTTTAATTTTTTAGGGATATATTTTACGCAGGCAGGCAATTATGATGCTGCCTATGAAGCGTTTGATTCTGTTTTAGAGCTTGATCCAACTTACAATTTCGCGCGAATGAATCGTGGCATCGCATTATATTACGGTGAACGATACAAACTAGCGCAGGATGATCTGCTGGCGTATTATCAGATAGATCCAAATGATCCTTTTCGTACACTGTGGCTTTATCTCGTAGAGAAAGACATAGACCCGCGTATGGCGCAAGATAATCTTGCCGCCCGCTACAACCAAGCGGAGAAAGGGCAATGGGGCTGGAATATCGTAGAATTCTATCTTGGCAATATCGATGAAAATACATTGATGGCGCGTTTGAAAGAAACGTCTACGGATAACACTTCGCTCGCTGAGCATCTCAGTGAAACTAACTTCTATTTAGGTAAGCATTACCTAAGTCTGGGGGATAAGGATAGCGCAGTTGCGTTATTCAAACTGACGGTAGCTAACAACGCTCACAGCTTTGTTGAACACCGCTATGCATTGTTGGAATTGGCGCTGTTAGGCCAAGAACAAGACGACCTTTTAGAATCGGGCCAGCAATAGCTGACGAACATTTCACGATATTTTTTTAAGTCATCATCCCTCGGGGTGACGGCCTATTTGTTCGTTTAATAAACACAATTTGAGCCAGTTCACATTTTAAATGAAAATGACCGAAATGATTTTCGCATGGTTATGTAAACTGGCTGCCATTATGTATGAGGCACCTTTACATGACTACTGAGACCGATATTTCTTTTGCTGAGTTAGGTTTATCAGCATCTATTTTGACAGCACTAAACGACCTGGGATATGAAAAACCATCACCAATCCAACAACAATGTATTCCATTGTTAATGGATGGTAATGATGTATTAGGTATGGCACAAACAGGTAGCGGTAAAACTGCTGCATTTAGTTTGCCATTACTGCATAACATCGACCCAGATTTAAAAGCTCCGCAAATTTTAGTCCTTGCACCAACTCGTGAGTTGGCTGTTCAGGTAGCGGAAGCAATGAGCGATTTCTCTAAACATATGAATCGCGTTAACGTTGTTGCCCTGTATGGTGGCCAACGTTATGACGTACAATTACGTGCACTGCGCCAAGGACCGCAAATTGTTGTGGGTACACCAGGCCGCCTTCTTGATCACTTAAAACGTGGCACGTTAGACCTTTCTAAATTAAAAGGCTTAGTTTTAGACGAAGCTGATGAAATGCTGCGTATGGGCTTCATTGAAGATGTTGAAAACATCATGAGCCAAATTCCAGCTGAGCACCAAACTGCGCTGTTCTCTGCAACAATGCCTGAGCCAATTCGTCGTATTACACGTCGTTTTATGAAAGACCCGAAAGAGATTCGCATTCAGGCTAGCATTACCACTCGTCCAGATATTGCCCAGAGCTATTGGACTGTGTACGGCATGCGTAAAAATGAAGCGTTAGTACGTTTCTTAGAAGCAGAAGACTTTGATGCTGCGATTATTTTCGTACGTACCAAAAATGCAACATTAGAAGTGGCTGAAGCGTTAGAACGCAATGGCTACAACAGTGCGGCACTTAATGGTGACATGAACCAAGCACTGCGTGAGCAAACGTTAGAGCGTTTAAAAGATGGCCGTTTGGATATCTTGATTGCAACTGACGTTGCAGCACGTGGTTTGGATGTTGAGCGTATTAGTTTAGTTGTTAACTACGACATCCCAATGGATGCGGAATCATACGTTCACCGTATTGGCCGTACTGGTCGTGCGGGTCGTGCGGGCCGTGCGTTACTGTTTGTTGAAAACCGTGAACGTCGTCTGCTACGTAACGTTGAACGTACGATGAAACTGACTATTCCTGAAGTTGAGTTACCAGATGCCGATCTGCTGAGCCAACGTCGTCAGGCGAAATTTGCTGAGAAAATTCAACAGCAATTAGAAAGCAGCGATTTAGACCAATACCGTTCACTGTTAGCAAAAATGTCTCCATCAGAAGATGTCGATATGGAAACTTTAGCAGCGGCATTGTTAAAAATGGCACAAGGCGAGCGTGCGCTGATCCTGCCACCAGATGCGCCACGTCGCCCACGTCGTGAATTCAACGACCGTGATGACCGCCGTGGTGGTGATCGTCGTGATCGTAACAGCAACGGCAACGGTTTTGACCGTGCTGAACGCGGTGAGCGTGGCGGCCGTCGTGAGCGTCGTGATGTGGGTGATATGGAGATGTACCGTATTGAAGTTGGCCGTGATGATGGTGTGGAAGTTCGTCACATTGTTGGTGCGATTGCTAACGAAGCGGATATCAGCAGCCGTTATATCGGTAATATCAAATTGTACGGAACGCACTCGACAATTGAATTGCCAAAAGGTATGCCAACGGATGTGTTAACACATTTAAGTCGCGCACGCATTCTGAATAAACCAACGCAAATGCAACTGATCGGTGATGCACAACCGTTCGAACGTCGTGGCGGCGGTGAGCGCCGTGGTGGTCCACGTCGTGAGGGCGGTAGCGAAGGTGGCTTCGGTGCAGGTCGCCGTAATGACCGTGGCGGTGAGCGCGGTGGTGAACGTCGTGGCGGCGGTGAGCGTCGTGGTGGTGGTAACCGTGACCGTGGTAACTCTGCTCCACGCCAAGATGGCACGAATGCGGCACCTCGTCGCCGTAGCAGCAGCCATAACGCATAATGACTTGGTTTTATAGGGATTAATTCCCTACTAAAACACAAAACCCGCATTTCATTGAAGTGCGGGTTTTTTTATTGTTTAAATAATCGACTATATTGCTTCTTGGTATGGTGCTTGTTACTATAGTAACCGGTACTACATGGAGAGTAGTTGTGGCATTCTATAAAGTTTCATCATTCAAACGCAGTACTAAGAAAATAAAGATCACTAATCAACGCTTATTTGAAACAGCAAATGAGGTTTTACGAGGGATTTACGAGGCTGATTTAGGTTGTGGGGTGATTAAAAAAAGAATGGCAATTAATGGAAAAGGAAAAAGTGGAGGAATTAGAGTCATTATATTCTTCAAGATAAATCATCACCTTTTCTTCGTAGATGGGTGGGAAAAAAATAATATTAGTTCTAAAAAAGCGAAAGAAATTGAAGATGATGATTTAGAGGGATATAGACAGCTATCACGCCTTTTTTTGAGTTATACAGATGAAAAACTGTTTGAATTAATTTCTCATGGTATTTTAGAGGAGCTAACTGATGAGCAATAAATTAGAGAATATGCTTGAGCTGGCAAAAGAGTTACGCGAGGTTGATGCTGCACCAGAAAGTTTAGTTAATGATCTAGAAAAAAAAGTTAACGCTAGAAAACTAAATGAAAAAATAAAAGTTGTCCCAATGATGAGTGGCGCAAAAATTAAGCAGCTTAGAGCTCAATATGGTATGTCACAAGCGATGCTTGCATTAGCGCTTGGGATGTCGAAAGAAAGTGTTTCTAAGTGGGAGCGTGAAGAAAAAAAACCGAGTGGTCCCGCGTTAAGAATGTTACATCTTCTCGAATTACGCGGGCCAGAGATTTTAATTATTTAACTACTCAAACTAGCCCCAGTGCCTCTTTTAGTGGTTTGAGATAACGGCGGCTAACAGGGATATGTTCACCGGAACTGAGTACCAGTTCAGCTTGCCCACCATCACCAAACAAAATTTCGTTTAATTGGGTCATATTGACTAAATATTGGCGATGACAGCGCACTAAAGGTGTTCGAGTCTCTAATGTTCGCAGAGTGAGTTCTGTAAAACCTTCCAATCCTTGCGTACTCATCACATACACACCACTCATCCGCGACGTGGCATATAGCACTTCATCAAGTTTCATTAAATAAATACGGCTATGGCCAGTGCAAGGGATAAATTTTAGTGGCTCATTGTTACTTAACAGCTCTAGATTTTGTTTTTGCTTGCCTTGGCGTAAGCGGTTTAAGGTCTTTTCTAATCGCTCTGTTTCAAGGGGTTTTAACAAGTAATCAAAAGCATGTTCTTCAAAAGCCTGAATGGCAAATTCATTAAAAGCGGTAAGAAAGACAATATAAGGGCGGTCTTCTGGATCTAGCATGCGTACCATTTCTAAACCAGTTAGGCGTGGCATTTGAATATCCAAAAAGACCACATCAGGCTTCTTTTTATGGATGATGCCAATCGCTTCTATTGCATTGGCACATTCGCCAATAATTTCAATATCATCGTGTTCTTCGAGTAGGCAACGCACATTTTCCCGTGCAAGAGGTTCGTCATCAACAATCAATACATTCATAGAGGTAATTTAATCATTATTATGTTGTAGCCAAATAAGGCAGGCGAATTTTCATTCGGGTGAATTTTTCTGGCTCGTGTTCTACGCTGATGCCATATTGCTCACCATATTTTAAACGTAAGCGTCTATCGACTAGGCCCATCCCTAAGCCATCAGACTGTTTTGCAGGCTTATATAGGCCTGCGTTATCTTCTATTTCGATATACACATGTTCACTGCCGATATAACTACGTATTGTAATATAACCCGTTTCTAATAACTGTGAGGTGCCATGTTTAATTGCATTCTCAACCAGTGGTTGCAGGGTAAAAGCAGGGAGTTCAACCTGTTTGACTTCATCAGGGATCTCAATATGAATTTGTAAGCTTTCTTGAAAACGGGCTTTTTCTATTTGCAAATAGGCGTTGATATGTTCAATTTCTTCACCAAGCGTGGCATTTTGTTCAGGTCTTTTTAAGTTGTTGCGAAAAAAAGTTGAAATATATTGCACGAGCTGGCCTGCTTGCTGGCTATCTTTGCGGATCACGGCTTGCAGCGTGTTGAGCACATTGAACAAAAAGTGAGGATTTACTTGCGCGTGAAGTAGCTTAACCTCGGACTGCAACAATGATTGTTTGTTGCGTTCATATTGGCCCGCTAAAATTTGTGCAGAAAATAAACTGGCGATCCCTTCACCGAGGGTACGGTTTATGGAACTAAATAGGCTATTTTTCGCTTCATACAGTTTAATGGTACCAATGACTTTTTCGTTTTCTCCGCGTAATGGGATCACTAACGCAGAGCCGAGTTTACAGGTGGGGCTTAATGAACATTTATACGGGGTCTCATTGCCGTCGGCATAGACGACTTCATTATTCTCAATAGCTTGCCTTGATTGGCTTGACGAAATTGGTGTCCCGGGTCGATGGTGGTCAGCGCCAATGCCAATAAACGCGAGGATTTTTTCACGATCTGTAATAGCGACAGCACCAATTTCTAACTCTTGATAAATAATCTTAGCGACCTTCATGCTGTTGTCAGCATTAAAGCCTTTACGCAGAATCCCTTCAGTCGTTAAAGCAATTTTTAGCGCCTGAGCAGAGAATGCAGTCGTGTATTTTTCAACAATCGCACGGCGGTCGAGTAAAATTCGAATAAACATGGCTGCGCCAATAGTATTCGCGATCACCATCGGTGCAGCGATATTTTTAACGAGTTCGAGGGCTTCATCGAAAGGTTTTGCCAGCAATAAAATAATTAGCATCTGTATGATTTCAGCGACAAAAGTGACACAACTGGCAATCATTGGATTAAAAATTTTATTGATTTCGCCACGTTTCATAAAGTAACGATGAACTAACCCGCCAATCAACCCTTCAACAATTGTTGAGACCATACAGGCAAAGGCACTCATTCCCCCTAATGAATACCGATGCAGCCCGCCAGTGAAACCAACAGCAAAGCCCACTGCTGGGCCACCTAATAGGCCGCCAAGAACGGCTCCAATAGCACGAGTATTAGCAATAGAATCATTGATATGCAAACCAAAATAAGTACCGATAATGCAAAATACCGAGAAAATCAGGTAGCACATGACTTTATGTGGTAAGCGGATGGTTACCTTTAGAAGAGGGATAACTAATGGTGTCCGGCTAAGCGCCCAAGCAATAACGAGGTAGACACACATCTGCTGGAGTAGGAGTAATATTAAATCAAATTCGTACATGCTCGTCATACTTCACGTTGTGGGGGTGTTGGCTGCTTTCGCCTAATCGGGTCACATACTGATGTATGCTCCCCAAGATAGTCTCGCTTGCCGCCTACCCACATCGCGAATTATTTAGAGCATGGCTCGTCATGTTCACGTTGTGGGGCTTTCGTTTAAATGTAGTGCTTCGTTATCTCGCCCTAGTCACATACTGATGTATGCTCCCCAAGATAGTCTCGCTTGCCGCCTACCCACATCGCGAATTATTTAGAGCATTGGCTCGTTATGTTTCACGCTGTGGGATTCTTATTTGGGGTTGAGTTATTTACTATTGTTATCTATTTTTAGTATTTATTTGGCTAGTCATTATATCGTAAGTCATTGGCTAAGTAATCGGCATTTGAGAAAAGTACACTCATCATTATTTGACATAAGGTAGAAATCGCTCCAATATTAGTCAATGTCCTACCTTTTCGTGATCTTGCGCACGAATTTATTAACGCTGTATTTAACTTTCTTGTCATACTCTAGGGATGATAGTTTCCCCCGTTATTATTTAAGGTTCACATAAATAATGAAAAAAAGAACAATAGCACTGATTTTGCTGATGCTTATCTTAATCGCAGCAGCGGCACTTTTTCATTCCCATAACCAATATTTATTGTTACAGGGAGAGGTGGATGCACCTGAGGTCATCGTCACCTCGAAGGCAAAAGGACGAGTGATTGAACGCCACGTAGAGCGTGGCGATGATGTCAAACAAGGGCAATTACTGATAACCCTAGAGAGCCCAGAACTGCAAGCGCAATATGAAGCATCGAAATCCGCGAGAGACCAAGCAAAAGCGCAACTAGAACAATCCATGAATGGGACTCGTGTTGAAACCATCCGCGATTTACAAGCCTCATTATCACAAGCCAATTCTCAATATCAAAATGCATCTCGTGAATATGCTCGTTTGAGTAATTTGAAAGGTAAAGGGTATGTTTCCGCGAATGAACTTGATAATGCACGTAAAGCCAAAGATGTGGCTTTTTCGCAAGTGCAAAGTGCAAAAGCGCGTTTAGATGAGGGCTTACATGGTGACCGTATAGAGCAACGCCAACAATATGAAGCGGCATTACAACAAGCAGAGCATAAACTTGCTGAAATCCAAGTACAAATTGATGACTTGCAAGTAAAAGCCCCTGTAGATGGTGAGGTTGGCCCTATTCCCGCTGAAATAGGTGAGCTCTTCAATGCCGGTAGTCCTTTAATTTCATTAATTCGACTTCCTCAAGCTTATTTTGTCTATAACTTGCGAGAAGATATTTTAGTTGATGTGAAAAAAGGCGACAAAGTGCAGCTGGATGTCCCTGCCTTGGGAAACAAGTTGATTGAAGCTGAGGTTCGCTATATTGCACCGAAAGGTGACTATGCGACAAAACGAGCGACACGTGCAACCGGTGACTTCGATTTAAAAACATTTGAAATTCGTTTATACCCTGTAGAGCCGATTGAAGGGCTAAGGCCTGGTATGAGTGTGTTATGGCACTGGGATAAGTAAAAGGTGTTGCCATGAAATTTAAGTTCGCTTGGCACGGTTTTGAGCACGCCTTTAGCCGTGAAACCCAAATGGCTATTCGTAGCCCTGTTTTTCATTGGTTAAGTTGGCTGTTTCCATTAATGCTGTTTACGTTAGTTAGTGCTAACTTTTCAGAGGGGACATTGATGGATTTACCCGTTTCTGTGGTGGACAATAACCATAGCCCAGTTTCTCGGCAAATTATTCGTGACCTCGACGCTGGTCCACATGCGGATGTGAAAACCATTGATGACAATCTCAGTACATCATTAAAAAGACTCGGTAGTTCAAAGGATTACGCGTTATTGTATATTCCTCATAACTTCGAAGAAGATGTCTTACGGGGGCGTCAACCTGAGTTACGTATGTATTATAATGCGCTCTTCTATGCATCAGGCAGTTATGCGATTCAAGATTTTAGTGGGTTAGTGGCAGAGTTGAATGCGAAGTATCGCCAAGAAATGGCCAAGTCAATGGGAAAGGCGTTACCTCCGTTAGCCCAAGTGACACTTTCTTATGACAGTTTATTCAACCCGAGCGGTAGTTATATTTATTATCAACAGTTTGCCGCAACTATTCATATGCTGCAGCTATTTGTTGTTACAGCAACAATCTATACGATGTCACGAGGCTCTACCTTACAAAGCGTTAAGCCGTTTGTGATGGCGCTACTTGGGAAATTAGCCCCTTATACCTTATTTTTCAGTATATTACTTGCGGTAGAGATTGCGGCATTAGTCACTATTTTTGATGCTAAAGTGGTAGGAAATCCGTTGTATATGATTATATTAGGGTTTTTCTATGTCATAGCAGCGCAGAGTATTGGTTTATTGCTGTTTAGTTTTACCTCAAGTGCCATTATGGCGTATAGCTTGATAGGGATGCTGGTGAGTATCGCTTTGGCCTTTTCGGGTATGGCGGTACCGGAACTATCAATGATATTGCCTGCACAGATTATTTCGAATATTGAACCACTTACACATACATTGAATGCTATGTTTGATATTTTCTTGCGGGAAATTTCCTTTGCTCGCATTGTTCAAGTGTGTCTATTTTTATTGATTTACCCATTTGTCATTGGCTTTTTAATTCGTAAGCGTTTAGTCAAACGGTTAGAAAACCAAGGAGGGGTTGTCTGATGGCGATCTATTTTGCAACCTTCCGTAAAGTACTGCTGGGAATGCTGGAAAAACCGATGTGGCTATTATTGTTGGTTTCTCTGTGCGTCATGAGCTTAGTGTATGCAAAGCCGGTTCTTTGGGATTTACCTGTTGCTGTGATTGATATGGACCACAGCACAGCAAGCCGCGAGTTAATCCGTGACCTCGATGCGACACCGAAAGTGGAATTGCAAAGTTATGATAACCTTGCTCAAGCACGTCAGGACATGATTGCGAGAAAGCTATTTGCGATAATTATCATTCCAACGGATTTTCAACAACATTTACTGAGCGGTAAAAATATCACGGTGCCAGTGTATGGAGATGGAACCAACCGGCTAGCGAGTGGGCAAATTCAGCAAGAGTTATCAAAAGCCTACCAAACCTTGCTCAATGCTTATAACACCCAATTACTCACTAAAGCCGGTTATAGCCAAGAGCAGGCTAAAGTGATTATTACCCCTATCCGCAGTGAAACTGAGCCATTGTATAACCCAGGGATCAGCTTTGCAGCGATTGTTTTTCCTGGCTTATTGGTGATGTTATTGCAGCACTCCTTACTGATTGCCTGTGTACGAGTCAGCATCGCGGTGCGTTCTACACCTAAAGGAAAGCCACCATTAGCCGTTTATTTAGGGGCGTTATCAGCTTTAATTCCGATCTGGTTATTTTTATCTACTGTATTTTTCGCGCTTTGGCCATGGGTATTGGGCTACCGACAAGAAGCACCATTGTATGTGATTTGGATGTTCACGTTCCCATTCCTATTGGCTGTTTTAGGGCTTGGCAAGTTAGTAACGGAATGTTTGCGTAGTGTTGAAATGATTTACTTAACTTTGGCATTTATTACCACCCCGGTGTTTTATATGTCAGGCACGATTTGGCCACTACAGGCGATGCCGGATTGGGTGCGTATGATTGCTTCAGCATTGCCATCAACATGGGCGACGAATGCCATGGCAGGCCTTAATCAAATGGGCTTACCGTTTAGTGATGTGCTAATGGATATTGTGATGATGTTGATTCTAGGCGTTATTTACACGGTTATTGGTGTGTTTATTGGTATGCTAAGAGATGGTGAGTTACGTCATATTAGCCATATGTTTAACCGCTGGCGCAGGCATCGGCATTAACCGTCATTTTTGAGTAGGAAACCTATTGCTGAGTTAGGATCAACGGCTTTTGTTGTCATTTTTGCTTCTTGGCTTAAGGTTTCCCAGTCATCAGGAGGGGTCCCTGTACTTAACATTGAGGCAAAGACTTGATAGGCATCACGTATAGCCGCAGGGATAGTTGTTTGGCTGCATTCGGTAAGGCGGGACTTTGCACGTCAAGAAACGGTGCTTGGGTCTATATCAATCATTTTATTTACCTCATAACTACCTGAGGATAGACGGTTATGAGGTGGGTAATTGATTTAAGGTATCATCGACAATCCTGCAATTTGTCGCCAATAACCATTGCAGTTTTTATCTGAAATATTCAATGGAATATCCCCATTTTCATTCGCTTTAAATTGCTTGAATATCTCAAGGGACTCAATACCTTCAGGGGATATGCGTACAATATCCACAAGCTCATGCATTGAGTGCAGGTCATTGCCAAGGTTATAGCAAGCACCACTGAGCGTTTGGATGCCATTCAACGTGAACACCTGTTGATGTTCTTGAGAAAGCACCTGGCGCCCCTGTGGGTAGTTTATACAACAAGTTTCGCATTCGTCTTTTTGCTTATTTTCAGAGCGTGCAGTAAAGCAGCGTGCGGAATAGGCAAGTGGTAAGTGACCGTAGCTCATTACTTCAACATCAAATTTGCCACGAATACCGATGTCATCACACTGGTGGAGTAAGTTGATTAGCCAATCTCGGGAAAGCTCTACAGGCATACACCAGCGCACCATACCTTGGCGTAAGAGAATATTTAAGGTTTGTGCGTTATAGCAATTCAAACCGTGACCAGCGACAAAAGGAAGGTTTCTTTCGGCTAACATGTTGATCACACCAAAATCATGGGCTTCAACGAGAAACTCACCATTATCAACTAACTTGCTGATCTCTTTAAGTTCGGAAGGCGCTTGAAGAAGAGCAAGGGTGCTCAGAACAATTTGCTTGCCGCTCTTGGCGAGTTGTTGTGCGAGTTCTATCCAGTCATTGGGCTTCATTTCTCGGCGTTTACTACATACCGTCTCACCGAGATAAATAATATCAGCGTCACTTTGCATGGCGTGTTGATAAAAATCTTCCAGCGTTTGTTTTGGCCAGTAATAAAGAATAGATCCTAACGAGTACTGCATGATATTTACCTTTTAAATTACTGCCATTTACGATGATAGGCACCCAATGTGGTTTGGCTTCCTTCAGAAAGCCCGCCTAACGCTTTTAGCCATTTCGGGTCAGTGACAAAGCTGTTAGGGTTGGATTTGTAGCGGTCGATGGCTTGGCGCCAAATACGCGTTACTTCAGTCACGTAAGCAGGGCTGCGTTGGCGGCCTTCAATTTTGACCGAGGCAATATTAGCTGCCATCAGTTCAGGTAATAATTCAATGGTGTTGAGGCTGGTGGGCTCTTCAAGGACATGATATTTCTGTTCATCGACAAGATAACGTCCTTTGCATAGCGTTGGGTAGCCTGCATTTTCATCTTTTTGGTAACGGTCTATCAACACATTATTGAGGCGTGATTCCATTCCTTCCTCCGTTTGTTGCCAACGAACAAAACGGGCTGGAGAGCATGCGCCTACCGTATTTGGTGACTCACCTGTGAGATAAGAAGACAGATAGCAGCGCCCTTCAGCCATGATACATAAACTACCAAAAGCAAACACTTCCAGTGGGACAGGGCTATTTTTGGCTAACTGTTTTACTTGGTGAATAGATAGCACACGTGGAAGGACAACGCGGTGGACTTGGAAATTACGTTCATAGAAGCGGATGGCTTCAGTGTTGGTTGCTGAGGCTTGGACAGAAACGTGCCTTTCAATATGCGGGTATTTATTGGCAGCGTACTCTAACATGGCAATATCGGCTAAGATCAAGGCATCAGCACCGAGATCTGCAGCAAGATCGACGGAGTTTTGCCAACGTTCGTAACCATTAGGATGTGCAAATGTATTAATCGCAATATGTAATTTTCGTTTACGGTTATGGATATAACGCTCAGCTTCATGCAGTTTTTTTTCAGTAAAATTGAGCCCTGCGAAATGCCGTGCATTGGTATCATTTTTTAGTCCAATATAAACGGCATCAGCGCCGTTATCGACCGCCGCTTTTAAAGCGGGCAAATTCCCTGCGGGGCAGAGTAATTCCATTGTCCTATCCCTGTGTAAAATTTAACAGCTGATATTCTAGTCAACAGAACTGTTATAGATTTTGATTTAGAGCAGAGAAATTGTTAATGGATATCAGTATTCGTTAATTAAGGTCGATAGGGAAATAAGGGGGCTGGTGGGTAATAAAGCAACTTTACCAAATGAAAGAGGATAAGTTTTATAAATAGGGTATATGAATTATTTATGACTAATTTTTGATCGTTTATTGGAATGGATGAGTAATTAGGGATAATTTTTTATCAATGGGAAGTGAGAAATAAATATTGGCGGGATGGACAAAAATTGATATAGGATCAAGCCAATAATATCATTTTTTGGCAAGATAACTTATCGTGAGTCAAATGTTAGGTTAATGACTTCAATAAATGGGGTTATTAGCGTCGAAAATTTAATCGTCTAAATATGCAATATGTTACCCTAAATAATTCGAGCTGCTACTGCTGTTAAGTAGTTACACGAAAACGGGCAGACAATTACTATGGGAGTCAGTACTGTGTTAGGTAAAATTCGTTCTCAACTCATCACGAAAGGCCCTTCATTTTTGAAACTGCCTTTAAAAGTAACCCCATTCGCATTGCAGCGCCAAGTTCTCGAGCAATTGCTAAGCTGGCAATTTCGTGAATCAGTGAAGGAAGGGGAACTTGATTTTCTCGAAGACAAATGGCTAAAGGTTGAAGTTCGTGACTTAGCGTTAGTCTGGTTTATCAGTTTGCAAAGTGGCCAACTGTCCGTCAAACAGCATGCAGAGGCTGATGTTAGTGTGAGTGGTAATGCGAATGATCTAGTACTGATCGCCGCGCGTAAAGAAGACCCTGATACGCTCTTTTTCCAACGTAGGTTGGTGATTGAAGGGGATACAGAGCTTGGCCTCTATGTGAAAAACTTAATGGATGCCTTTGAACTCGAAAACATGCCAGCTCCGTTGCGTTTTGCTTTATTACAATTGGCAGATGTAATTAAAACCGTGCATGAGAGTGAGGACGTAGAGCATAAATCGCCTGCGTTAACTTCATGCTAATTCGAGTTGAAATCCCTGTCGACGCAATGGGTATTGATAAACTATTGCGTGAAACGTTTCCAACTGAAGCAGAAGCTAATCTTGTTCAACATTTACGTGAGGATGGCTTGCTAACTCTCGGGGTTGTGGCAACAAATGATGATGGTGAAGTGATTGGCTATGTTGGCTTCACGCCTGTCGACGTTAACGATGAAGACGTGCAATGGGTTGGTCTTGCACCATTAGCGGTAAATAAGGCGCATCAAGGCCAAGGGATTGCAGAAAAACTGGTCTATGAAGGGTTAGATAGCCTCAATGAGTTTGGTTATGGTGCGGTTGTTGTACTGGGAGATGAACGCTACTATTCGCGTTTCGGTTTTGAACCCGCAGCAAGCCACGGTATAAGCTGCCAATGGCCTGAACAACAAGCTCATTTTTTGGTTTGTGGCTTAGAGAATGGGGAAATTGGAGAACACCAAGGTTTGGTGACTTACTCTTCACACTTCAATAATTTATAGTTAGCTAAGTAGTTAACTAAGTCATCGGGCTGGTCTATGACCAGCCTTTCTTTTGTTTTTTTATTCAGTTGTTTAACTTGATATTCTATTTTCGACGCTGCTGAACGAGAACCAATAAAACACGAGAATGCCAATGTCAGTGGCATTTTTCCTTTCAATGCTTTTGCCCCTGTTCCTGCCTTATGTTGCTCAAAACGACGTTGCACATTGGTGGTGATACCACAATACAAGGCGTTATTTTTCGCTCTCACCAAGTAAAGATACCAGTCATTTTGTTTTAATTGGCTATTATTTAGTGTCGTTTTTATCATTCTGTGCTGATTTATAAGGGAAAAATATTAGGTGAACAACGAATATATTCGTTAAGTAAGATATTTATAACATATTAAAATTTAAATAAAAAATGATATGAAAGTGTCACAAATTTGTAACCTCAATCTAAGTTATGATTCAAATTATTTGAACAATTATAGCAAAATTAGCTAATTTTCTTTTCAAACTAAAGCGCATAATATGATCCATATCACAGAGGGACAGTAAAAATCCCAACTAAAAATCAAGTTTACAAGAAGGAATATACAATGAAAAAATCAACATTATTTGCTGCTGCTTTAGCTTTGGGTGTTGTATCATTCGGTTCAATGGCTGCTGAGGAAGTTCAACATACTAGTCAGCCAGCTGCGGGTTATGTCTCAGTAACAGGTGCAGTGAGTGTCAATGACCTGACCGCACAATTAGCCAAAAAAGCTGATGAAGCTGGTGCAACTTCATTCCGTGTGATTTCTGCTGGTGGTGAGAATTCTATGAGTGGTACTGCGGCTATCTATAAATAAATTTACTTGTCATACTTCGAGCCGTAGCGTCGTTGGCCGCGTTCATTCGCACTAGTCACATACTTATGTATGCTCCTAGCGCCTCGTTCACTTGCCGCCTAGCTACAACTCGAATTATTTAGAGTAAATACTCGAATTTAGTTGGCGTATAGGTCTAAAAATACTTAGGTTAATATTTCAGCTAGTTAGAGTATAGTAATAGCGAATTTACGCCTACGTTCAGAACAGTTTAAGCAAGCTTAGGGGAGTCCCCCAAAAGCTTGTTCTGAACGGGTTTATATGGAAACCGCTATGACGCCTGAACAAACTTTAAAACACATCCAACGCTATATTGCCCGCCAACACGTTTTCTCTCTTTTTACCCACCATCACAATGATATCTGGCCTGCCAGTTGTTACTATGCATTTGATGCGAAAACGATGTGCTTGATTTTAATGACAGACCCGAATTCAAGGCATGGGCAATTGATGGTGGCTAACCCGCAAGTTGCTGGCACAATATCAGCGCAGACCAAAGTCGTTAATGCAATACAAGGTATTCAATTTACAGGTGAAATTAAAATATTAAAAGGTGAGGAAGAACAGCTTGCCCGCGGTTTTTACTGCCGTCGTTTTCCTGTGGCATTAGCAGCGAAACTGCCTGTTTGGCAGCTTCACTTGCAGAATGTCAAAATGGTCGATAACAAGTTAGGTTTTGGTACCAAACTACATTGGGAATGCCAAATTTAACGCAATTTGTGGATCACTTGATTGGAGCTACCGCGCCAAATTAAGCGTGGGTCATGTAAATCCTGCTCAAATTTACCGTCAATTACGGTATTAACTAAACTCACCACTTTTTGTTGTTCAAGCGTCAAATCACTCAATATGTATCCTGTCCATAACCAAATATCCTTATCTGGGCAGACGGCTTTTACGCGTTTTACTAACTTGAGCACCGCAGGCAAATTGGCTGGGTGTAGCGGGTCTCCGCCGGAGAGGGAAAGCCCTTGCCGACGGATACGCGAGTCTTGCAAATCTTGGATAATTTGATCTTCCATTTCTTGGGTGAATGGCACGCCTGAATCTACTCGCCATGTACTTTGATTGTAACAACCACGGCATTGATGAACACACCCTGCTACAAACAGTGTACAGCGAGTTCCGGGGCCATTGACGACATCGACAGGATAATATTGGTGATAATTCATAGTATTAACCTATTTGGCCGTTACCTAAATGCTTAATACGGCGTTTTACTTCTTCTTGTTTACCTGCATTAAATGGCCTTGCATCTGGGCTGCCTAAATAGCCACACACACGGCGGATAACCGAAACTCGGTTAGTATCATGGTTACCACAAGCAGGGCAGGTAAAGCCTTTACTGGTGCAGGAAAACTCACCGGAAAAACCACATTCATAGCACTCATCAATGGGTGTGTTAGTACCATAATAAGGCACATGTTGATAGCTGTAGTCCCACACGTCTTCTAAGGCTCTAACATTATGTTGTAAGTTTGGATATTCGCCATAACAGATAAAACCGCCATTCGCGAGTGCAGGGTAAGGCGCTTCAAAATCAATTTTATCGTAAGGATTCACCTGTTTTTCAACATCTAGGTGGAAGCTGTTTGTATAGTAACCTTTGTCGGTAACACCTTGTATCACACCAAATTCAGCGGTATCGAGACGGCAGAATCGGTCACATAGGTTTTCACTTGGTGTGCTGTATAAACTGAAACCATAGCCTGTTTGGGCTTTCCATTCATCGGTGGCTTGGCGTAAGTGGTTGACAATTTCGACAGCTTTTTCACGTAATTTTTCGTCATCATAGACATGGGTCTGTGTGCCAAAAAGTGCATTGATGGTTTCATGCAACCCAATGTAACCTAACGAAATGGACGCGCGACCATTTTTGAAGATCTCAGCAACGTTGTCATCCGCTTTTAAGCGAACTCCGCAGGCGCCTTCCATATACAAAATTGGGGCAACACGTGCTTTTACGGTTTCTAAACGGGCAATGCGAGTCATTAAGGCTTTTTTGGCAATGGCTAAACGTTCATCCAGTAATGCCCAAAACGCATCTTCACTCCCCTGTGCTTCGATAGCAATACGAGGCAAATTGAGGCTAATAACGCCTAAATTGTTGCGCCCATCGTGAATTTGTTGCCCATTTTCTTCATAGATACCCAGGAAGCTGCGGCAGCCCATTGGTGTTTTAAATGATCCAGTGACATCAACGACACGGTCGTAGTTAAGAATATCGGGATACATGCGCTTACTGGCACACTCTAAAGCGAGCTGTTTAATATCATAACTAGGGTCACCTAATTTGTGGTTTAGACCATCTTTAATTGCAAATACGAGCTTAGGAAAAACTGCCGTTTTACGATTTTTACCAAGGCCGGCAATGCGATTTTTCAGAATAGATTGCTGAATTAACCGTGCTTCTTTAGAGGTTCCAAGGCCAAAACCAAAGGTAACAAACGGGGTTTGGCCATTGGCGGTGTGAAGTGTATTAACTTCATACTCTAAAGATTGAAAGGCGTCATAACACTCTTTATCGGTACGACTGTGTGCATAGCCCTCTGCGTCTGCAATTCCCCATTCCTTGGCGACTTTTAGGTGCTTTTCGAAGCTAATTGCGACATATGGCGCTAAAATTTCGTCAATACGGTTAATGGTTGTGCCCCCATAAATATGGCTCGCGACTTGGGCAATAATTTGTGCAGTAACGGCGGTTGCGGTTGAAATAGACTTTGGCGGCTCTATTTCGGCATTTCCCATTTTAAACCCGTTAGTTAACATGCCTTCAAGGTCAATTAACATACAGTTAAACATTGGAAAGAAGGGAGCATAATCGAGGTCATGATAGTGAATTTCACCGCGTTCGTGTGCGATAACGACATCTCTTGGTAAAATATGCTGTTTTGCATAGTGTTTAGCAACAATGCCCGCGAGTAAATCGCGTTGTGTCGGGATCACTTTACTGTCTTTATTGGCATTTTCATTGAGTAAAGAGACGTTGCTTTGTTCGATTAGCCCACGAATGTCATGAGTCAATTGGCTACGTTTTTCGCGTTCGCTGTCTCTATCATGGCGATATTCAATATAAGCACGGGCTAAGTCTTTATAAGGCCCAGCCATCAGTTGGTCTTCAACTGCATCTTGAATGTCAGCGATATCTACTCGGTCACGGCTGCAAAGTTGTTCTGTGACGACAGAAGCAATCTGAAGACAATAATCGTCATCCTTAACATTCACAGCAGCCGCTGCACGTTTAACGGCTTCCTGAATTCGTGGAAGGTCAAAACCGACCTGACAACCATCTCTTTTAATAACAACCGTTCCCACGGGCATTCTCCTTGTTAAGTTATCCACAATACGACTTCAGCTATTTGCCATGTTTATCACGGGTACTAATCTGTGGATAAAATGTGAATAAATACTATATATTGTGTCAATTGGTGTAATTAAAGCACAATATGTGGGATATTGCTTTTATTTAGATCGCCAACATTTGATTTAAAACAAAGAAAAAAATAATTTGTATGAAGATCAAAAGCGCAGAGGAAATAAATCTTTTCAGTTGCCAGTATTCATTTTAGTCATGGAAATAAAGTGTGTGTAATCGAATTTCCATCAACGGAAAACAGGAAAAGTAGAGCTGTAGTGTAAAATCGGGAAGTTATATGAGGACGGTAATACGTTTGGGGGATTACAAAATCAGCGGAGAAAAATAAAGACACCCCACTCAAAGCATGGGGTGTTTGGTTCGAACTAATCGTTATTTACGTACTGCGATTGCTTCGATTTCAATTTTTACGTCTTTTGGCAGACGAGCAACTTCAACACAAGAGCGAGCTGGGAATGGTGCATTATGCTGCTTGAAAAACTCTTCATAGGTGGCATTCACTGTCGCGAAGTCATTTAAATCTTTTACAAATACCGTTGTTTTCACGATATTGGCCGCACTTAAGCCTGCCTTTTCTAAAATCGCTTTTACATTAGCCAGTGATTGGCGAGTTTGTGCTGCGATATCTTCAGGCACTTCACCGGTTTTAGGGTCAACAGGGATTTGACCTGATGTGATAACCATACTACCCAAATCTACGCCTTGAACGTAAGGACCGATCGCTGCTGGTGCGTTTTCTGTATTGATTTCGTATGACATAACTACTCCGTTTCATCACGTAAAGAGAAAATACTCGTCATGTGGCAAGCCACAGCGGTGTTTGTGGCTTGGTGTGACTTTGAGTATAACTTTATGGGGTATTAGGCGCTATTATAAACATGGATTGCACCTAGACAACACCGCAGTCTACGCAAAAACAACTTACTGGTTATTGATCACAGCGTCTCTATCGAACTCTTTTTCACAGAATTTACACGTCAGTGCGACTTCTTTGCCGATTTTTTTCACACGGAAACTGCTTGATACGGGCTCATTATGGCTAATACAGTTGCTGTTTGGGCAAATTAATACATTGTCGATATACTGAGGCAGAGTGAGTTCAAGCTTTTCTACCACTTGGTAATCTTCAATACGATTAACGGTGGCTTCAGGGGCATACATGGCTAATTGGTTAGCTTGCTCTGGGGTTAAAAAGGTATTTTCAATTTTGATAATGTCTTTCTTACCTAGATTGCTTGATGGCAAATTTAAGCCAATTGTGATGCGTTCATCTGTTTTTGTTAGTTTAAACAACTTTAGTAATTTGAAACCAATTTGAGCAGGAATGTGGTCAATCACTGTACCGTGGCTGATTGCTTCAACTTGTAATTTATGGTCGTGTGTCATGATGATTTCCTCCTCAGATAGCTAATTCTTTATTTAAAACCAGAGATAACAACGCCTGCCTTGCATAAATCCCATTTCCTGCTTGTTGAAAATAGTAAGCATATGGGGTGCTATCCACATCAACCGCGATTTCATCAACTCGAGGTAATGGATGTAAGACTTTTAAATTCGGTTTTGCGCAATGCAGGTCAGCAGCACTTAAAATAAATTGTGCTTTCACATTCGCGTATTCAGAAGGGTCTAGACGCTCTTTTTGTACACGAGTCATATACAGAATGTCGAGTTCTGGCATCACTTCATCAATGTTATTGTGCAGGCTGTAGGTTGCGCCTTTTTCTTCTAAGATGTGCAGAATATGATTTGGCATTGAAAGCGCTTCAGGAGCAATAAAGTAGAAGTGATTTCCTTTAAATTTAGACAGCGCTTGCGTAAGAGAATGCACGGTTCTGCCATATTTTAAGTCACCGACCATGGCAATTTGTAGGTTCTCTAAACGGTCTTGCGTTTCTTGGATAGTAAACAAGTCGAGTAATGTTTGCGTTGGATGCTGGTTCGAGCCATCACCTGCATTAATGACAGGAATGTGGCCTGCAAACTGGCTAGCGAGACGTGCGGCACCTTCTTGTGGATGGCGCATGACGATAGCATCCACATATTGGCTGATGACAGAAATGGTATCGGCCAAGGTTTCCCCTTTTTTACCGAGGGAGGTATTGGTGCTGTCAGAGAAGCCAACCACAGAAGCGCCTAAACGGTGGATAGCTGTTTCAAATGACAAGCGCGTGCGTGTCGAGGCCTCAAAGAAACAACTTGCGATAACTTTATGTTTTAGGAACTCGGGTTGTGGCTGTTTTTTTAATGAAGCAGCGACGTTAAGTACTAATTCAAGATCTGAACGGTCTAAATCATTAATCGAGATGATATCGCGGTGGTATAAAGGGTTCGGCATTGTTGTTCTCCTGTGTCAGCAAGACATGTTAGGTCTATAGGCCAAAAAAAAGCCCCTCATTGAGGGGCTTTTTTATAAATAAGAAGGGGAAAAACAGGCTGTCCAGACCGCCAGAAGGCAGTGCAGTGGAGGTGTTCTCTGTAAAAAATAGAGCAGCAGCGTTCATGGTTTCTCCCGGCAAATTGTGGCGCATTATACGCATCTGATTCTATGACGCAAGCGTTTGCATAAAGAAAAATACATTTTTTTTATTTTTGCGTTTTGGTGAATATTTGAACTAACTGAAAAATGGGAGAAATAGTATCTCTCAATAGGAAATGTGCTGAGCATTGGTGTTTTTTAAACCAAAATTAAATCACATGATTGAATATACAGTACATTTATTTACACACATTTTATGTACGAGTAAGATATTTTTTCTTTTTAATTAAATATGATCATTATGAAATCACGACTTTTTATTCTATTGGCATTCCTTCTTTTTGGCTGTTCATCTGTTTGGGTACCTGTTTCTGGTGGCTCAAAATTCACTCAAGCTGAGGCGAATGCAGTTTGTAAACCTGAAGCCCTTCATTTGTACCCAATCAAAAATGAAGTTGCACAGCGCTCTGTTATGTCTTATGTCGAAAAAAAATGCAAAAAAGATGATGATTGTGGCAAAGACAAAACCTATAAAGAACAAACACCAGTTATGGAAAGCTATGTGATTGATGTCAATGAAGACACCCGTAATAATTATTACTTGGAATGCATGGTATCCAAAGGCTGGACAAAAAAAGATAAGTATATGTGGGAATAGCACACAAGCCGCTAAATAGCCCAGTAGGTAGGGCTTACTAGGCTATTTAGCGTGACAACTTTTATTTTTGTCCAAGTCTTTTCGCTACTTTCTCTAATTTCATCATTAGTAATAATGTAATCGAAACTAATACAATCGTTAGTGCCGAACCATCTGCAATATTACCTCTATCGGTTAAACTGAAAATGGAAACAGGTAATGTCGCCCAGCCGGGGGGATATAACATCATCGTGGCGCCAAGTTCCCCTAAAGACAATGAGAGGCTTAATGCCAATGCTGAAATCATCCATGGCATTAATAGTGGTAAGGTCACATGGCATAAACGATACCAAGGAGAAGCGCCTAAGCTAAAAGCCACGTTTTCTATATCGGGAGAAATACGCGCTAACCCAGTAGAAACATTGCTAAAAGTAAAAGCTGAAATCAACACAAAATGGGCACTAAATACAATCCAAAAGGTGCCGTTCATCTGTAAATAGCCTTGGCTGAATGCCACAAGGATCCCAAGCCCGATAGAAACAGAAGGAATGGCGCTAGGGAGGTAAAATGCAATACTCAGCCACTTTTGTATTTTCCCACTATGTCTTCTTAGTGCTAACGCAGCCCAAAGCCCACAAAACAACGCAAATAGACTGGCACTAAAACCAACCACTAGGCTGGATAAAATAGCGTCCCAAGCTGGCCCACTAAACGCGTTCACAAAATGCTCAAGAGTAAACCCTGAAGGCAAAATACCATTCCATTGGCGGCTGAAACTTGACATTAAAATCATCACTAAAGGCAGTAAAAACAATAAACTGAATAAGGTGATGGCAATGATAGTGGCAGTTGCTCGCCCTTTTTTAGACCAAATCAACATCATTAATTCCTTCCCCCAAGCCGAGTAGTTGCCATTCTGTAGAGAAAAAATAACCCGAGTGAAAGCAAGATGTTAATTAAGGCAATCATGCATGCTACTGCATAATCTGACTCTAATATTGCCTTGCTATAGACCATCATCGGTAAGGTATTGACGCCTTTCGCCCCGATAAACAGTACGATGCCAAATTCATTGGTAGTTAACAGCAGGCACAGGCTACCCCCTGCTAATAGAGCGGGAAGTGCTGCTGGGAAAATAACTTGCGCAATAACTCGTGCAGGATGTGCACCTAAAATACTTGCGGCTTCTAACTGGCTCTTGTCGATTTGGCGCAGCGCCGCCATAAGGGGACGCATGACCAAAGGGGTAAAAACGGTAATTTCTGCTAAGATCACGCCATGAATTGAATAAAGGAACTCAACGGGCGGCAATTCGAAATCAAACAATGCCATCAAGGTGCCATTGAGTAGCCCTGCAGAACCATAAATGAAGGTAAAAGCGAGGGTTATCAAGAAGGTAGGTAGAGCAATAAAAGTATCAATCACTTGTGTGATAAACCGGCTTCCCGGGAAAGGAATAAACACTAAGATAAGCGATAGGACACTGCCTATCACAAGGCAACCTAAAGTGGCTAAAATGGTGATGTAGAGTGTGTTCCATAACCCATTAATAAAGCGCTTTGACTCAATAAGTTGCCAAAATGCGTCCAATCCCCATTTTCCCGCCTCATTTTGTAGTGCTTGTTGCGCTATCAACAATAAGGGATAAAAAAACAGCGTAACTAACACCAGTAATGGCGGCAATATCCAATAAATGGATTTTATCGTTATTGATGAACCTTTTGGCACGCTAATATGTGACATGTTATTCCTCAATTAAAACGGTATCCGCAGGTGAAAACCATAAGGTGAGTTTTTCACCTATTTTAGGCGGTGAGACCAAGTGAGTGACGGCGACACTCACGGTTTCACCTGCAACATCACAAATTAAATGTGTTAAATCCCCCTGCCAGCGAGTAGACGTTAATGTGGCTTGCAGTTGATTGGTGGCATTGAAGTTTGGCACTAGTGTGATGTGCTGTGGGCGGATACACACCCATTTTTGGCTGCCAGCTCGCATGCCCAATGTATGAGCTTCCAGCAATGTTCCACCACAACTGACATTGACTTTTCCGGGATTTGTTGAAAAGCCAAGTGCTGTCGCGGCTAGAATATTGGCCCGGCCTAAAAACTCAGCTGCAAAACGGTTGGGAGGGCGGTGATATAAGGCATTTTTTTCGCCATGCGCGACTAAATAGCCCTCTTTCATAATGCCAATTTTATCACCAAGCGCGAGAGCTTCCGTTTGGTCATGGGTGACATAAAGGATGGTCAATTCAGGCAGTTCGCGGTGTAAACGGGCGATTTCTTCGACCATATTATGGCGAATTTGCGCATCTAGTGCGGAAAGCGGTTCGTCGAGTAACAGGACTCTAGGCCTTACGGCAATCGCTCTAGCAATTGCAACACGCTGTTGTTGTCCCCCTGAAAGTTGGTGAGGATAGCGGGTTGCGTAATCCGTCATTCCGACGATTTTAAGGGCTTCAACGACTCGCTCATTAATGAGTGCTTTAGGTTGCTTTTGAGCTCGTAAACCAAATGCCACATTTTCTTCCACTTTCATGTGAGGAAATAATGCGTAGTTTTGTACGACCATACCAAGTCCACGTTGGTAGGGAGGAAGGTGGGTGATATCCATATCACCTAATAAGATGCGCCCGCTATCAGGTTGAGCAAACCCGGCAATAGCACGTAATACCGTCGTTTTCCCTGAACCTGATGGGCCAATCAACACCAATATTTCCCCAGGTTCTATAGTTAAGTCTAGGGGCTTTAGCACGACATTATTATGATACGAGACACGTAAAGATTCTAATGTGATCCCTGAGTGCTCGGTTTGTCGCATTGCTGTAGTGACTTTTCGTTTCATCAACATCACAAGTTACTCACCGTCAGTGACTTTTTGCCAACGTGAAATATCATCGGATAGGGAAACTTCAACGTCATCCCAATTGGGTTGCCAAGTTTTCACACCGTCTAACATTTGGACAGCAGTGTGGTATTGCTTATCAGATGGTGTGATATCTGAACGAACAGGCATTCCCCATGAAAGCTCACTGACCCGGCTTTGTGAGGGTTTATCTAAAAGGAAATTAATCAGCTTTTTGCCGTTTTCTGTTTCAGGGGCGTTGTTCACTAAACCGATAACATAAGGTAAAACCAGTGCACTACGTTCACCATTGGCATCTTTTGGCCAGAAAATTTGGACATTAGGGTTACGTGCCATTTGAGATAAATTCATTTGTAAGTCGCCATTAGCGACATACAGTTCCCCTTTATTGACAAGTGCGGTGAGCTTACCTGTGGAGGCCGATGGGCCAACGTTATTAGCTTGCAATTTGCCGAGGTAATCAAACCCGGCATCTTTGCCATTAAAACTGTGGAAAACTTGAAGCATCACTGCAGTGCCATCACCTGCTTGCCCCGGTGTTGAATATTGCAGTTTATTTTTAAAGCGAGAATCGAGTAGGGCAGTCCAATTTTCAGGAGGGGATTTAAGTAGTTTAGCGTTATAGATAAAGGTCAGGTAATTATTGACTAACGGTGTGTAATAGTGATTTGAATTAGGAATATTTGCTGCATTTTCTGGCGTAAATTCAGCTAATAACTGATTTTTTGCGGCACGTTGAATAAAGGGAGGAACAGTAATCAGCACATCGGCTTGTGGATTGGTACGCTCTTTAGCTAGCCTTTCAACTATCGCCCCTGAACCACTTTCGACATACTGTACTTTGATACCGGTTTGTTTGGTAAATGCTTCGAACTGATTTTTATACCAACTGTTGTTGCCATCGTGAAGCCCATCAGCGGAGTAAACAGTCACAACATCAGCAGCAAAAACAGAGGTAGAGCAAAGGGTTGCCATTAATAGGCCAGCTAAGTAGGTGCGTTTCATGGTTTTCTCCTGTTAAGGTAAAATGTATTCTGGTATATACCAGATGTTTTTTACGCTAACGGGTTTATATGACAGAAAGATGAAATGCAGCTAAATAGCTAAAATTATTTTCTATAGGCAGAAATAATCACAAAGTATCGACTTCGATGCGCAAGCTATCATGACGCCAGTACTCAACATCATAATCTAAAATTCGCCCATGTTGGTCATAGTTTAAGCGCTGCAACAATAGGGCTGGGCGACCAACGGTAACCCCCAGTGCTTGTGCTGCTTGCGCCGGCATTGCTGTTGGGTAAAAAGACAAATGCATGCTGGTATAAATTAAATTGAAATGGGCTTCGTATACCTCGGTTAGGCTGCCATTGAGATCGTAACGTAGCAGCTCAGGAACGCGAGCAGGTAAGCAATGGTTTTCACAGTAACAAACAGGTCTGTCATCCGCAAAACGTAGGCGGGTGAGTAAATAAATTTGTTCAAATGATTGGAGTTTTAAGGGAGTCATCGCTTCGAGAGGAACGGGAATGACCTTTCCATCCAGTAAGACTGTCTTCGGTTGGCGACCTTGTTCAAGGCAAAGTTTATGGAAATTGGTATTTTGGGTAGGATCTAACCAGAGGCGCTCAGGTGTGACAAACCAACCGCGGCGTTCAGAGCGGTAAATGACTCCACTGGATTCTAACTGTGCCAAACTTTCGCGAATAGTGACGCGAGTAGTATTGAAAATGGCGCAAAGTTCGCGTTCAGAGGGAAGTTTATCACCACATTTTAACGAACCATTTTGAATCCTTTCCTGTAGTTGAGCTTTGATAAGCAAGTATTGTGGGGTTTCATCCGCTGATAATTTCATGATTATTTCCTATCATTGTTTCAGTCATATTATACATAGTTATATGAATTTTTTGTTTCACGCACACTTTTCCTTTGACCTTTTGAATCACCTACGACCATTATAATAGCAATCTGGTATAGACCAAAGGTGAATTGAATGACAAACAATAATTATTTGCTATTAACACCGGGACCGCTCACGACATCTAAAACGGTGAAGGAAGCCATGTTGTTTGATAGCTGCACATGGGATGATGATTACAATTTAGGCGTTGTACAACATATTCGCCAACAATTAGTGGCACTGGCAACGGCCAAAGCAGGGTATTCCTCGGTACTACTTCAAGGAAGTGGAAGCTATGCGGTTGAAGCTGTTTTAGGTAGTGCAATCGGTGATAAAGAGAAAGTTTTGATTATCAGTAATGGCGCCTATGGGGCTCGAATGGCACAAATGGCTCAAGGCTTAGGTGTTGCCCATTGTGTTTATGATTGTGGTGAAGTAGCTTTGCCTGATCTGCAACGGGTCGAGCAGTTATTACAACAAGATAACCAAATCACCCATATTGCGATGGTACATTGTGAAACCACGACAGGAATTTTAAACCCGATAGAGAAAGTCGCGAAGTTAGCGAAACAGTATCAAAAATGTTTTATCGTGGATGCAATGAGCAGTTTTGGCGGGATCCCCATGGATATTGCTGAGCTTAACATTGATTTTCTCATTAGTTCGGCAAATAAGTGTATTCAGGGAGTTCCGGGGTTTGCTTTTGTCATTGCTCGTGCTGATGCACTTGAGGTCTGTAAAGGGCGTTCCCGTTCATTATCGCTAGATTTGTATGCGCAGTGGCGCTGTATGGAAGATTTCCATGGTAAATGGCGTTTTACTTCTCCAACCCATACGGTATTAGCATTTGCCCAGGCACTTAAAGAGTTAGCTCAAGAAGGTGGCGTAGCCGCGCGTTTTCAACGTTATCGACAAAATCAACACAAGCTGGTGGTCGGTATGCGTCAATTGGGTTTTACCACATTGTTAGAAGATAGTCTCCATTCGCCGATTATCACCGCATTTTATTCGCCAAATTCGCCTGATTACCAATTCAAGCAATTTTATCAAAATTTAAAATTACACGGCTTTGTCATTTATCCGGGCAAGGTCTCGCAAAGTGATTGTTTCCGCATTGGAAACATTGGTGAAATTTATGAAAAAGACATTGATGCCTTGTTGGTAGCAATAGAAAAAGCCATTTACTGGGAAAAATAAGGGAAAGAAATGAACCGTATTGAAGCCGTTATTCTTGATTGGGCGGGTACCACTGTTGATTTTGGTTCTTTTGCGCCTACTCAGATTTTCATTGAAGCATTTAAATCTGTGTTCGATATGGATATCACACTGGCTCAAGCGCGCATTCCTATGGGGCTAGGAAAATGGCAGCATATTGAAGCACTGGGTAAATTGCCTGAGGTAGACGCTTTATGGAACGCGAAGTTTGGCCGCTCAATGAGTAGTGAGGATATCGATAAAATCTATGCGGCCTTTATGCCATTGCAAATTGCTAAAGTGGTCGACTTTGCTGCGCCAATCGCTGGAGTTATCGACACAATTGCTACATTACGCAGCCAAAATATTAAAATTGGCTCTTGTTCAGGTTACCCTCGTGCCGTGATGGAGAAGTTAGTTCCAGCAGCAAAGGTGTTGGGCTACCAACCCGACTACTGGGTCGCGAGCGATGATATTCCCGCGGGTGGGCGACCGGGGCCTTGGATGGCACTTCAGAACGTGATTGAGTTAGGTATCGGCTCCGTATCAGCTTGTATTAAGGTGGATGATGCCGTTCCTGGTATTGAAGAAGGATGTAATGCCGGAATGTGGAGTGTTGGTTTGTCTATCTCAGGCAATGAGTTTGGTACAACATGGGAAGCGTATCAAGAGATGACTGTTGATGCGGTTAACTCGTTAAAACAACAAGCCGCAGAGAAATTATATGCTGCTGGTGCTCATTATGTGATTGATACGTTAGCGGATTTGCCATCGGTGATTGATTGTATCAATCAGCGTTTGGCGAAAGGTGAACATCCATAATGATAGGTTACCCTCAACTCATTTGGTTGAGTTGAGGGTAGGAATTTAAAAAACATTAATAGGAAGTTCTGGCGCTAATGTCGCCACCATTACCGCTTTAATGGTATGTAAACGGTTTTCTGCTTGATCAAAGACAATGCTGTAAGGTGATTCAAAGACTTCTTCCGTGACTTCTAATCCACCAAACATATTGAATTCTTTAGCAAGTTGCGCCCCCAATGTGGTGTCTTCATTATGGAATGCAGGTAAGCAGTGTAAGAACTTCACATTTGGGTTGCCAGTGAGCTTAATCACATCCATATTCACTTGGTATGGTTTTAATAAATTAATGCGCTGTGCCCATACTTCTTTGGCTTCTCCCATCGATACCCACACGTCGGTATAGATAAAATCAGCATCTTTAACACCTTCAGCGACATCTTCCGTGAGTGTGATTTTCGCACCCGTTTTTTTCGCGAGTTCTTGGCAGGTATTGATCAATTCTTCCTCTGGCCAGCAGCTTTTTGGCGCAACAAGGCGTAAATCTAAACCTGTAAGCGCAGCGGCTTCTAGCATCGAATTACCCATGTTATTGCGTGCATCGCCTAAATAGGCAAATTTAATTTCTGAGAAGGGGGTATTTGGTCGGTGCTCTTGAATGGTCAGCAGGTCGGCTAATAACTGTGTGGGATGGAATTCGTTAGTTAGTCCATTCCATACAGGCACTCCCGAGTGCGCGGCTAAGAGTTCTACTGTGTTTTGAGCGAACCCACGGTATTGAATGCCGTCATACATCCTGCCCAATACTCGAGCGGTATCTTTCATGGTTTCTTTGTGGCCGATTTGGCTACCAGAAGGCCCTAAATAAGTGACTCTAGCACCTTGGTCAAATGCACCAACTTCAAATGCACAGCGTGTCCGTGTTGAATCTTTTTCAAAAATAAGCGCAAAGTTTTTACCTGAAAGGAGGGGCTGTTCTGTACCGGCTTTTTTTTCTGATTTTAACCAAGAAGAGAGTTTTAAAAGTGAATGAATTTCGCTAGAAGTAAAATCAAGTAACCTTAGAAAAGGTTTATTATATAGGGGATTCATAATTGGTAGCCTTTTTGTTTTGAATTAATATTCAATTTATATTCATAAAAATTCAAAATCAACCCCAAATGCAAAAGAAATTATCTTTAAATATATGGTTTCACTGTCAACCGTATGGGAGAATGGCGCAAAGAAAGACGAGCGACAAAGAAATAAAAGGGGTGTGGATATGGTAGATAAAGCTGAATTGGATGCGCAGTACGAAGAAACTCGCTTAATTATCGAAGAATTATTGGAAGATGGCAGCGATCCTGATGCATTGTATGCGATTGAGCATCATTTCTCTGCTGACAACTTTGCACTGTTAGAAAAAGCGGCTGTTGAAGCTTTTAAACTAGGCTATGAAGTCACGGATGCGGAAGAACTCGAAATTGAAACAGGTGAAACCCTGATGTGCTGTGATGTAATCAGTGAAAGTGCCTTAAATGCAGAGCTGATTGACGCACAAGTTGAGCAACTAATGAAACTGGCTGAGAAAATGGGCATCAACTACGATGGTTGGGGCACGTATTTTGAAGACCCAGATGCAGAATATGACGACGAAGACGGTGACGATACCGACCCTGAAGATCGTGTACATTAATGTTTAATTGATGTTCGACTATAAAGGATAGCGAAGGCTATCCTTTATTATTTGTTGCCTTTATCAGGAACTATAGCGCTTTTAACATGCGAATTTCACAGTCACTGTGGCCAGTATTACCCAGTGGTTCATCAATAAATTCAAACCCTAATTTTTCATATAACTTAATAGCCGCTTGAAGCTCTTTGGTTGTTTCTAGGTAGCAACGGGTGTAGCCTTGCTGTTTAGCGAACTCCAGAGACATCAGTACGATTTGCTTCGCTAAGCCTTTGCCGCGTAGTACGGAAGATAAGTACATTTTCTGTAATTCTGCTGTTTCGTTATCACCACCGGCAACTTGTGAAACACCGCCACCGCCAACAATTTCGCCATCCATTTCAACCACCCAATAAGCACTGCGCGGTTTGCTATACACCTCAAATAAGGTATCTAAAATAGGGTCAGCAACGGCAAAGCCTTTGTCCGCAGTTAAGCCATGTTCAGCGGAAACTTCGCGAATAACGGCGGCGATCCCTGGGTTATCTTTAGGTTGAATTAATCGAACTTGGACAGTTTGGTTTGCGTCTGTTGTCATGGAAATATCTCTTTTATTTGTATTAATTATGTTTTTCATTGCGGCATTGGTAGTCGCAATATGTATGATATTGGCACATTTTTAATATTTTCAATGCCCTAATACAAAAAAGCCCTGGCTCATCATCGACGAGCCAGGGACAGATACTTAAAGCTTAATGATTACAAAGAGGCAATGGTCACTTTTTGTGCTTCGATTTTAGCTTTTGCTTCAATATTAGCAGTTAAGCGTTCACGCTCTTTTTCAACGACAGCAGCAGGCGCACGGCTTACAAAACCTTCGTTAGCGAGCTTGCTTTCAATGGTTTCAATCTCCTTAACCACTTTTTCCAGCTCTTTATCTAAACGAGCCAGCTCTGCGTCTTTATCCACTAAACCTGCCATTGGGATAAGGAGCTCTGCACTACCAACTAGTTTGGTGACAGAAACAGGCGCTTCTTCGCCTTCAGCCAGCACACGAATGCTTTCTAAACGCGCCATTGATTTGATAAAGCTTTGGTTTTCTTCAATACGACGTTTCGCATCAGCAGAAGCACCACGTAGCATCACATCCAATGGTTTACCTGGAGAAATGTTCATTTCTGCACGAATATTACGAACTGCAATAATTGCTTCTTTGATCCACTCAAGGTCACTTAGCGCAAGTTCATCCACTTTAGCGGCATCGAACTCAGGGAACGCTTGCAACATAATGGTATCAGCTTCAATGCCTTTAACGACTTTCACTCGTTGCCAGATAGTCTCAGTGATAAATGGAATGATAGGGTGAGCAAGGCGTAGTAAGCCTTCCAGCACTTCGATCAAGGTGAAACGCGCTGCACGTACTTGCGCCTCATTACCTTTATGAACTGCAGGTTTAGACAGCTCTAAGTACCAGTCACAGAATTCATTCCATGTGAAATCATACAAAATACCCGCTGCGATATCGTAACGGTGAGTATCTAACGCTTCACGGTAAGCTTTTACAGTCTGATTAAATTGCGCCATGATCCAGCGGTCAGCCAATGAGAAGCTCATTTCACCGCCGTTTTGGCCGCAATCTTGGCCTTCGGTATTCATCAGAACGAAGCGGCTCGCATTCCATAATTTATTACAGAAGTTACGGTAACCGGACAGGCGTTTCATATCCCAGTTGATATCACGACCTGTTGAAGCTAATGCTGCTAAAGTAAAGCGTAGGGCGTCAGTACCGTGGGCTTCAATGCCTTCTGGATATTCTTTACGGGTACGTTTAGCAATTTTTTCAGCCAATTGCGGCTGCATCATGTTGCCAGTGCGTTTTTCAAGTAAGTCTTCTAAAGAAATACCGTCAATCATATCCAATGGGTCGATAACGTTCCCTTTGGATTTCGACATTTTTTGGCCTTCTTCATCACGGATCAGGCCTGTCATGTAAACGGTTTTAAATGGCACTTGTGGTTCACCGTTTTCATCTTTGATGAAATGCATAGTCATCATGATCATACGGGCGATCCAGAAGAAAATAATATCGAAGCCACTGACTAATACATCTGTCGGATGGAATGTTTTCAGTGCATCGGTATTTTCTGGCCAGCCGAGAGTAGAGAATGTCCACAGACCGGAAGAGAACCAAGTATCCAGTACATCGTCGTCTTGGCGAAGAGCAATATCTGCACCTAAGTTGTTTTCACGACGAACTTCGTCTTCATCACGACCCACATAGACATTGCCTTTTTCGTCATACCATGCAGGAATGCGGTGACCCCACCAAAGTTGGCGAGAAATACACCAGTCTTGAATATCACGCATCCAAGAGAAATACATGTTTTCGTACTGACGAGGAACGAACTGAATACGGCCATCTTCAACAGCCTTGATAGCATCACGAGCTAAAGGCTCGGTGCGCACGTACCATTGGTCGGTCAGCATAGGTTCAATAACTACGCCACCACGGTCACCGTAAGGCACAGTTAAGTCATGCGGTTTAACTTCAACCAGCAGGCCTAATTGCTCAAATTCTGCCACGATAGCTTTACGCGCCGCGAAACGTTCCATGCCACGATACGCTTCTGGAATTTCGCAGCTATAAGCGGTGGATGGGTTACCGTTGGTATCGAAAACTTCCGCTTCGTTACGAACGTTACCGTCTAAGTCCATCATGTTAATCATCGTTAACTGATGGCGTTTACCAACTTCATAGTCATTAAAGTCATGAGCTGGTGTGATTTTCACACAACCAGTACCTTTTTCCATGTCGGCATGTTCATCACCCACAATAGGAATACGGCGGTTAACGATTGGCAGAATGATTTCTTTGCCAATTAAATCTTTATAGCGTGGATCTTCAGGGTTAACGGCGACACCGGTATCCCCTAACATGGTTTCAGGGCGAGTGGTTGCGACCACTAAATAGTCTTTGCCTTCAGCGGTTTTTGCACCATCAGCCAGTGGGTAACGCAGGTGCCACATAGAACCTTTAACTTCACGGTTCTCAACTTCTAAGTCAGAAATTGCCGTGTGCAGTTTCGGGTCCCAGTTGACTAAGCGTTTGCCACGATAAATTAAGTTTTCTTTATAGAGACGAACGAACGCTTCTTTAACCGCTTTAGATAAGCCTTCATCCATGGTAAAACGTTCGCGATCCCAATCAACAGAGTCGCCTAAACGGCGCATTTGTTGTGAAATTGTACCGCCAGATTCCGCTTTCCATTCCCAGATTTTGTCAATGAACGCATCGCGGCCGTAGTCATGACGGTTTTTACCTTCTTCGGCTGCAATTTTGCGCTCAACGACCATCTGAGTTGCAATACCCGCATGGTCTGTTCCCGTTTGCCATAAGGTATTTTTACCTTGCATACGTTGGTAACGGATCATGGTATCCATGATAGTTTGCTGGAAGGCATGCCCCATGTGCAGGCTACCAGTGACGTTCGGTGGCGGAATGACGACACAGAAGCTGTCTTGGGTGGTATCCCCATTAGGTTTAAAATAACCGCTTTTCTCCCAGTGAGCATACAGTGATTGCTCAATCTCTGCGGGGTTATATGTTTTATCGAGCGAGGGCTCATTCATTGGGCTATCTGGTTTCTTTTCCATTATCTTTTTGTATTCAGTAAGTTGGCGGCGTCGCCATAGTCAAATTGAAGCCGACGCTACGGTACGTTTTATACCGTTCACGCGCCAACTGTTTTAAAGTTTCATCAATAGGTACGAAGTCTATCACTTCATGGAAAGCCGTGGCAAAATCTGCGAACTGATTTTGTAAATTAATCAGTATATCGCGAGGTGTTGTGCCTCTTTTGGCTGGCCAGCAAATTTCAATTGGTGCACCATAACGCGGGCCTTCCCCAGCTAAATTATGCGGGACAAATTGGTGTGGATCACGCTGCCAAAGGGCCTCATCAATCTTTTCAGCTTGTTGCTGTGTTTCGCAAGCAACCAAAACACGCTTTCCACTGCGCCACATTTGCGCAGCAAGCTCACAAGCCAGCCATTCATGGGCTTCAAGTTCAGGATGTGGTGATGCCTGTTCTAGTTGGTAAAACGTACCTTTTTTCATATACCCGTCATACTTCAATTTGTAGGGGTGTTGGCTACGCGCTTTCGCCTGAGTCACATACTTTTGTATGCTCCTAAGGTCTCAATTGCTTGCCGCCTACCTACAAACTGAATTATTTAGGGTATAGCTTAAAGGGCTATCCTTCAATTTGTAGGGTGTTGGCTACACACTATCGCCTTAGTCACATACTTTTGTATGAGATGTGGGCTACACGTTTTTGGTGATCAAGCGCTGAATGATGTCTATGTTGAATTATAACCTTTTTTATTGCTGCCTCAAAATGGCTTCTATGTGTATCGAAAAGCCAAAAATAATATCCCGAATCGCATAAGTGCTCATCGGGATATTTTTATGAGTGATGTACAGCTAAAATGCTAAATCGGGTTATTCATCACCATTAAGGCCTGCACGGTTCAACAAGAACTGCGCTAGCATGGAAACAGGGCGGCCAGTGGCACCTTTCGCGGCACCAGAGCGCCAAGCAGTTCCTGCGATATCAAGGTGTGCCCAGTTATATTTCGTTGCAAAGCGAGACAGGAAACAACCTGCAGTGATAGCACCCGCTGGACGTCCACCGGTATTGGCTAAATCAGCAAAATTTGGTGTGATTTGGTCAAAATATTCATCTGCTAATGGTAAACGCCATGCACGGTCGCCTGCTTGCTCAGAAGCATTTAACAGCTCGTGAGCCAGTGGATTATGGTTTGACATCAACCCAGTGTAATGGCTACCTAATGCAATCACACAAGCCCCTGTTAAGGTGGCGATATCGATAACCAGCTCAGGTTCAAAACGCTCAACATAGGTGAGTGCATCACACAGAACTAAACGGCCTTCGGCATCCGTATTGAGGACTTCAACAGTTTGCCCAGACATCGTAGTGAGGATGTCACCAGGGCGATAAGCACGGCCACCAGGCATGTTTTCACAGCCAGCAAGAACCCCAATCACATTAATTGGTAATTGCAATTCAGTGATAAAGCGCATGACGCCATATACACTTGCAGCGCCGCACATATCGTATTTCATTTCATCCATGCCTTCGGATGGTTTAATTGAAATACCGCCGGAGTCAAAGGTTAGGCCTTTACCAAGTAAAACGATAGGTTTGCTTTCTGGGTCTGGACTGCCTTTATATTCCATGATGGACATTAGCGATTCATTTTGTGAACCTTGACCGACCGCTAGATAGGCATTCATTCCAAGTTCTTTCATTTGCTCCTCACCAATCACTCGAGTGGTGAGTTTACTGTCTGAAATATCAGCTAATTGACGAGCTTGAGATGCTAAATAACCTGCATTACAGATGTTTGGCGGCATATTGCTTAAATCTTTCGCCGCTTTAACACCTGAAGCAATCGCTAAGCCGTGGGAAATAGCACGTTCACCACTGGTTAATTCACGGCGAGTTGGCACGTTGAAAACCAGTTTACGCAGCGGACGGCGGTGCTCTGTTTTATTACTTTTTAGTTGATCAAATACATACAGCGACTCTTTGGCTGTTTCGACGGCTTGGCGCACTTTCCAGTAATTATTGCGGCCTTTGACGTGTAATTCAGTTAAGAAACAGACAGCTTCCATTGAGCCAGTTTCATTCAGTGTGCTGATGGTTTTCTGAATAATTTGTTTAAATTGGCGCTCATCTAATTCACGTTCTTTACCACAACCGATAAGTAGAATGCGTTCAGACAGAACGTTGGGTACATGATGGAGTAGCAGGGATTGCCCCACTTTACCCTCAAGTTCGCCGCGGCGCAGCAGGGCGCTGATATATCCGTCACTTATTTTGTCCAGCTGTTCAGCAATTGGGGACAGACGGCGTGGTTCAAAGACTCCGACAACAATGCATGCGCTGCGCTGTTTTTCCGGGCTACCACTTTTTACACTAAACTCCATGCGTTCTCCTGAATCTTAAAGACAAAGGCCGATGCTCCCGCTAAAATTAGCGTTTCGCATGATCTACCTCATAGAGAATGAACTCTTTATGTTAAACTAACCATCTATACGCGAAATAGCTCACGTTGTATGCTGTTAATCGCGATACACCATGAAGTATGGCGGGTATATCCGGTTTCTCGAATATTAAGCATGTTCTGATATTTCAATCAGTATAGATAATGCTTTTATATCATTCTAGCCATACAATAAACTAGAGTATATGTTAGTAAATGGCAGACATCGAACGAACTTAGCCATTTTCTTCCCAAAAGACAAGTTTTCACAGGCGTAATAAGCGTGATCATTATTAGATATTTGGTACGGGAAACCCTGAAAAGTCAGTTAGCCATACTTTTTGTATTGATGCTAATCTTTTTTAGTCAGAAGTCGATAGATATTCTTGGCGCTGCGGTTCAGGGCAATATTCCCTCAAACTTAGTACTTCCTTTACTGGGGTTAGGTGTGCCTGAAATGGCGCAGCTTATCTTACCTTTGAGCCTATTCCTTGGGCTTTTGATGACCTACAGTAAACTTTATACTGAAAGTGAAATCACGGTAATGCACGCCTGCGGTTTAGGTAAAAGTGTTTTAGTGAAAGCCGCGTTAGTTCTTGCAGTCATTACCGCGATGGTCGCGATTGCTAACATTACGTGGATGTTGCCGTGGTCATCCCAATACCAAGAGCAGGTATTGGCTGATGCGAAAGCCAATCCCGGGTTAGCTGCAATGGTGGAAGGGCAGTTTAAAACCACTAAAGATGGCAACTATGTGCTGTACATCGGTGATGTAAAAGGTAACAACTTCAAGAATGTGTTTCTTGCACAGCTACGCGCCGCTAATGAACAACGACCTTCTGTTGTGGTTGCGGACAGCGGCTATATGAAAGAAGACCCTGATGGTCGACAAGTCGTTGTTTTAAATGAAGGTACTCGTTATGAAGGAACCGCGTTACTACGCGATTTTCGCATAACTGACTTTGTTAATTACCAAGCCATCGTTGATCACCAAACTGCAGAAACGCGTAGTGACCGAGTTGAGCAAAAAAATATGCTACAACTGTGGTCTGAAAATACGCCTGAGGTGAACGCTGAGTTTCATTGGCGTTTAACCATTGTTTTCTCCGTTGTCGTCATGGCTTTGATGGTTGTGCCGTTAAGCGAGGTTAATCCACGTCAGGGGCGGGTACTCAGTATGCTTCCAGCAATGTTGCTGTACCTCATTTTCTTTTTATTACAAAGTACATTGCGTAACAGTGCTGATAAGGGCGACCTTGACCCAAGATATACCATGTGGGCGGTGAACGTGGGGTATTTGGTATTAGCGATAGTCCTAAATGCGTGGAATACCGTCCCAATGCGCCGTATGCGTCTTAAATTGAGTAAAGGGGTTGCCTGATGTTTGGTGTTTTAGATAGGTATATCGGTCGAACCATCTTAAATTCGATTTTAGTGACGCTATTTTTGCTCGTTTCCCTCGCAGGGATCATTAAATTTGTCGAGCAGCTTCGCAAAGTGGGTGATGGCGACTATACGGCATTGAGTGCGGGTGTATTCACCTTATTAACTGTTCCAAAAGATATTGATATTTTCTTTCCAATGGCGGCGTTGTTGGGAGCACTAATGGGGTTAGGAGCGCTGGCTTCACGTAGTGAGTTGGTGGTCATGCAAGCTTCCGGTTTTACTCGCTTGCAAATCGCATTATCGGTGATGAAAACGGCGGTACCATTGGTCATTGTCGCCATGTTTATTGGTGAATGGATTGCTCCTGCAGGTGAGCAGTGGGCAAGAAATTATCGCGCAGAAAAAATTGTGGGTAACTCATTAGTTGTGACAGATGAAGGCATGTGGGCAAAAGATGCCAATGATTTTATCCACATTCAGCGGATTAATAATGCGACATCGATTCAAGATGTGTCGGTATATCGTTTTGATGACCAACGTAAATTGAAGTCAGTGATGTTTGCCGCGAACGGTGAGTATGACTCGACAAATCAGCTTTGGGTATTATCTCAAGTGGACGAGTCAATTCTAAGTAGTGAGAAAAAAATCACAGGTTCACAGAGATTAACGGTTGATTGGAAAACCAATTTAACTCCAGAAAAACTAGGGATAGTTTCACTGAATGCTGACTCGCTTTCCATCCGTGGCCTGTATCAATATGTCTCGTACTTAAAAGAAAGTGGCCAAGTTGCTGCGGTTTATGAGCTCAGTATGTGGAAAAAAATATTAGCGCCATTATCTGCAGCCGTCATGATGTTAATGGCCGTTTCATTTATTTTTGGGCCATTGCGTACCGTTCCTATGGGGGTACGTGTTATTTCAGGTATTGTGGGGGGGTTCCTCTTCTACGTACTTAACCAAGGGTTTGGTAACTGGAGTCTAGTTTATTCAGTGCCACCTATTGTTGCGGCAATTTTGCCAAGCTTACTGTTTTTAATTGTTAGTATCGTATTATTAGTAAAACGAAAATAACGTTTTATAGCTTATTAAAGGCTGTGTATCTTTGGGTATCACAGCCTTTTTTATTGTCATTTACTGAGTAATAAATTCCCTAATTTACTGATAATACTTAATAGGTTATTTTGAGGGCGGAATAAAACTTGTTGTTGTCTATTATTTGCAGATGTACTGATATATTGGCCTTTGATCCCAACAACATTAAATCGACTTTTATTAGCTAACTGTTGAGCATAAGAAAAAATACCGCCATTCGCCGTATATGACTGGCGAACAAGATAAGTTTTTTTGCATTCTTGCTCTGTGAATGAAGTTTGTGATTCTTTCCGTGCTTCACTGACAAGTTTTTTATATTCAGGTGTTTGTTCTAATTTCTTGTGATTGTTTTTTAAGGGATGAGCATTGAGTGATTCTAGATCTATTTCTATTGATGTTGGTTTTTGTGGGGCGGGGAATGTGTTTTGGTGGTTATAGATTTTTCTAAGTTGAAGAACTAACTCAGAAACTTTGCCCTGTTTAGTGGTACAGGGCCGTGTTATATGATGTAAAAAAATGGAGAAATACGCATTTTAATTCCTATTCACGAAGTTGAAGAGGGATTAAGATTAGCCTTGAACTAGCTTGAATAATAGCACATTAATATTGTTATTATTAACCAACTATTGCGTAACCTAATGCACTGATAAAGGCTACTATCCTTGTTTGCGGTTGAAATAACTTTTTTCTGGTACCTGAGATATTACTTTGGTTATCGATAGCTAAAATATTTTGGCGACTCCGGTTTGCTAATTGCTGAGCAAGCGAAAAAATTCCACCTCTCATACTATTCTGTCGTTTAAATTTAAAAGCCGTTTGGCACTTTTCCCGATATATTCGTCTTTCTTCTTGTCGGTAAGCTTTGATAGCGTGTAATTCTGAGCCGTCGAAATATTTGTAGGGATATTGAGTAGCAATAGACTTATTTTCTACATATTCTGGGTTTTTAGCACAATGCCCTTTAATGTTATTTAAAATTTCTACTAATTCAAATTGGCTAATTTTCGGGTATTGTGTAGCCTGACAGCTTGATGTTATCGCGTGGTTTTTTGTTCTCATTTTAGTCCTTCATGCGTTAATGGAAGGCTAAAAGATTATCGGGAATTTGAATGAATTGATTTTAAAAATGAATAGTAAAATTATCAAAAACAGCCTGAATATCTCAGGCTGTTGTCGCGATTAATGTGATAACGCGGGTAAATCCACGTTTTAGAGTCGGGGTGTAGCTCGCCATTGTTTGTAATGCTTCGGCGGTACTCCTTCAATGTTTCCCATACGCATGGTTAGTAGATAATGAGGCGACTAGTTCATTAACACCAATCGTTAACTTACTGAATTTACTTCCATCTTTGCGAGTCATTACGACAAATACACCGATATTTTGCTGTGGGATCATCGCCATATAGGTATTAAACCCACCGCCACCACCTGTTTTTTGGTAAATACCAGGAATGCCATTTTTCGGTTTCATATACACCCATCCAAGCCCTAGCCCATCAGCATGGCCTGCAACATCCATCCCTTTAATTTCTAAAAGTTTTTCACGTGGAAAATAGATGCCTTGTTCACGGGCAGCTGTGACTTTTCTTAGGTTACTGTCTGTCGATAAAAATTGTTGCATCCATTTTTGCATATCTGCAGGGGTGGAATACACACCACCACTTCCTGCAGCTGCAAGAGTGTTATGGCAAGGGCTAGGTTTTGTTCCTTCCATTAACCGTGCGCATTGTGCATTATTGGGGGTGTAAGTGGTATTCGTCATTTTGGCGGGAGAAGTAACATAGTGGTTAAATAGCTGAGGGTAAGAGACTCCTGAAGCTTTAACCATCGCATCTGCCAATAAGTCATACGCTAAGTTGGAATAAGAAGCTTCTGTTCCCGGTGTTGCATCTAACTTACCTGTTTTTAGCCAGGTCCAGCGGTTATCTTGAGTTGGCCAAATAAAAACAGGGCGTCCCCATTTCCCACCAGGTTGTTCGCGAGGTAAGCCACTGGTATGGCTTGCTAAATGATATAAGCGAATAGCTTGCCCACTGGCATTATCAGGAACAGTAACGCCATGGTAGGCGTATTGTTGTAATGGGTCCGTAATTAGCAGTTTCTTATCTTGTTCAAGCTTAATTAATATTTCGCTTGTCATTAACTTGGTAATTGATGCAATGCGAATTAATGAATTTGGGCCAGGTTTTTTACCATTACCAGGTGCAGTTTCACCATAATAGCGCGATAACGCCTGATTATTATCGATAACAATGATAGCCATGCCCCGTGCATTGCTTTCATTAAAAATGCGATTAGCGTATAAATCGACAATCTTAGCGACGCGCTCGTAAGTCCTTCTATCTCCCTCAAAAACTTGCCAGTCAGAGGATTCAATATCATTACTTTGCAAAAACTTTGGTGCTTTTTCTGTCTTACTTGAACAGGCCATTAACGCTAAGGATAATGCAGATACAGACAGAACTTTTAGAAATGATTTCTTCATGTTGGAAGCCAGCCGATATGATTGTTTGCAAATGGCCTTTCAGCCAATATTATTTTTTCTTCGCGAAAATCTTCATTACCACACCAATTAAGATGCCAATAAAGATACCTGTTGCTATCCACCCAACAAAACCCATGATTAAACCTTAAATATTGACATTAGATTGCAGATAAACTAACAAAAATAATGACCTGCCGCCAGTCACAGAGCCTCGCGATAAGAAAAATAATTTGGGAGAAGTTAACATACTCATTAATAGATATATAAACAAAAGAAGCTTTCCCTGTGATTTTATTAGTTCTAAGGAATATGCTTTTTTTTTAAGCGAACAAACTGAATCTTCACGAATAAGTGTTGCCAGTAGACACAAGGCAAGTATAATGACAGCGTTTTCCAAGAAACACATCACTTCGTGCCGGAGTGGCGGAATTGGTAGACGCAGTTGATTCAAAATCAACCGCCTTCGGGTGTGCCGGTTCGAGTCCGGCCTTCGGCACCATAAGAACATCAAGAGACGTCAACCGACGTCTTTTTTTGTATCTGAAATCCAGTGTTTGCAAGGTTCCTCTCGCATTTTAACTCTACCAACGTATACTCAACTCAACCGACATCAAGTTAATGATGTGGGTACATTTGCGGGTATATGCCGATTCGATAAAGTTTTGTACCCGCAATTCGGCTGCGAGGATAGTTAAAATGGCACTTTCCGATACTAAGGTTCGTTCTGCAAAATCTGAAGATAAAGCATATAAGCTGACAGATGGTAACGGACTATTTCTTCTGGTTCATCCTAATGGCTCTAAATATTGGCGCTTCCGTTATCGCTTTGGCGGTAAAGAAAAGATGTTAGCATTTGGCGTGTATCCTGATGTCTCCCTAGCGAATGCCCGCGAAAAACGAGATGAAGCAAGAAAGCTTGTCGCTAGCGGGATAGATCCAAGTGAAAAACGCAAAGAAGTGAAGGAAGAGCAACAAAAGGAATTTAATACCTTTGAGAAGGTTGCTCGCGATTGGCATGCAACCAATAAGAAGTGGTCTGAAGGTCATAGCCATCGAGTATTAAAAAGTCTTGAAGACAATGTCTTTGCTGCTATTGGTAAACGTAATATTGCCGAACTGAAAACTCGTGATCTCCTTGAACCGATTAAAGCCGTCGAGATGTCTGGACGTCTTGAGGTTGCGGCACGTTTACAACAGCGTGTGACAGCCATTATGCGCTATGCGGTACAAAGTGGTTTAATTGACTATAACCCAGCACAAGATATGGCGGGGGCTGTTGCGACAGGTAAACGAGTCCATAGAGCTGCATTGGAACTTAAACGTCTACCCGAGTTCTTACAACGCATCGATGATTATAAGGGAAGACCTTTAACTAAACTTGCAGTCAAACTGACCTTGTTAGTTTTTATTCGTTCCAGTGAACTGCGCTTTGCTCGTTGGGATGAAATCGATTTTGAAAATGCCATGTGGACGATCCCCGCTGAACGTGAAGCGATAGAAGGGGTTAAACACTCACATCGCGGATCAAAAATGCGTACTATCCATTTAGTTCCTTTAAGCAGACAAGCCATTGAGATCTTAAAACAGATCTATCAATTCAGCGGCAACCACGAACTGATCTTTATCGGTGATCATAACCCTAGAAAACCCATGAGTGAGAACACGGTAAACAACGCATTACGTGTGATGGGTTATGACACTAAGACGGAAGTCTGTGGGCATGGCTTTAGAACAATGGCCTGTAGTTCGTTGATTGAGTCAGGTTTGTGGTCGAAGGATGCAGTAGAAAGGCAGATGAGCCACCAAGAGCGCAACTCAGTAAGAGCTGCTTATATTCACAAGGCAGAGCATATTGAGGAACGAAGATTGATGGTGCAGTGGTGGGCTGATTATCTGGATGCGAACATGGGGAAGGAAATTTCGCCGTTTAGCTATGCGAAGTCGAGTACTTAATAGTGAAATTATACAACGGCAATTATTGGATTGATTGGATATAAAGGAAGGCTGACAGGACACGCTTTATTATTGATTTCAGGCGACCGCTTAAGCGGTCACCTTTAACGCGGAGGTAATTACACAGAATTATTTACAGGGTCATTATTTTTTAAAGAGAGATTTTGCTATATATGTAAAGAAGATATTATCCCTCATAATTACTCCCACCTGCATTTCTATTCCTCCTCCGATATTGTATGGAGGAGGAAGTTCAATCATGCTTTAACTTTGATTCATTTATACGCGAGTATAAATTATTAGCGAACCGGAAATTACTAATGATAACACTAAAAATACAACGGCTTTGTAGCCAGCACAAACTAAAAACAAAAACTAATGCAATATATTTAATGAACCACTTGAATTCATTATATATATTTAAATTGCCTATCAACGCCTTAACTATATAAAAAACAAGAGTTCCGAGCATAACTAATGCAGAAACGATAATTACATATATTAATCGTTCTATCCTTGGAACATCCTTCGTATTTTTAATATAATCTATATTATCACTAACAATTCCTTGAATTGCATTTGGATACAAAAAACCAACCCACAACCCAACGATAGTAAATATTGCCGCAGAGATGTTTTGCAAGGTTCCAACTACATCTTTGATATCTCTAAATCTTAGAGAGTCTTTTAAAAAATATATCAATATAGCGATAATAACCAGAGCAATAACATCCCATTTGGCGCCATTGATCAGGTTTGATAATGCCTTCCTGATTTTGGGACTCATATTATTCTCCTATTATTTAAGCTTGACCGCTAACAAAGAGTTGACCATTGGCATCTTCGACGGTGACATCTAAGTGAGCATCTTCTTCAATAGCTTCTTCTTGAGCCACGACGGAATTGAGGATATCTGCTCTGATATTGTTAATTTCTTCTAATAATTTTTCTGGGGAATAATGTGAAAGCCCATCAGAATCGATAAGTAATGTAGATTTCACAACATACTTAGTAAGCCATATTGGAATTTCAGAGTCTTTAACTTTAAAACCGACATCAGACCAATCAGTATTCTCAGAACGTTGTGCAAATAATTGAGCTATTTCCTCAACAGTTGGAGCACCATCGATGCGTACTTCGATACGTTTAGGCGACTGTAAGAGAGGTGCATCCCCAAAAAGGGAAGGCATAAATTCACTAGCTAGCTGAAGAAAAGGGCTACGCTCATCATCTACTCGAGATGTGGCAATATCTCGGATTATGGTTTGAGTTATATGTGGAATAATATTTTCCAAATTGCCAACCGCAGTTTTTATTTTTGTCTGTTCAACATTAAATTTAAATATACAATTGCATTTATTTTGTCCTTCTCCATACTCAAACATTGTTTTGACTACATTAACCATTTGGCTCGGATCACGGCTATGCTGATAGCTAGTAGTTGATTGTTTTCTTCTACTATTAACATCGGAATGGTTGTTCACAAATGTAGTAATGTACTGGCAAAATCTACTAGTATCAGCACCCGAGTGAGGAAAGATTATCGAAGCAATTTTTTTATGCTCTGGGATAATCCAGTAATAACATGGTTCACCCCAAATTACTCGCTCGCCTCTTACCGAAGTTCCAGCTTTCACAGTAGCATTTTCCTTGGCCCCAACGGCAGAACCCATTTTAACACCATGTAAATTACCTGAACCATCACCAACTGCCCTAAGTAAAACCATTATAATGTCATTCGTTTGAGGATCAATCGCAACTCCACGACAATATGTTTTAGAACGCATTGGGTTAGTATCAACATCCCATGGGATGGTTTCTTCGATCGCTTTACCATTTAACCAAGTTTCAAATTCGCTAAAAATTTCTTCTAACGAACCAAATTTATAATCAAGATCTTTAGCTTTATGTTTTAATCGGTAAAAACCAAATGCGTTAATATCAAAAAAAGTAATAGAACCGTTATCCATAATAAATTATCTTTTTTATCTAATAAGCTCAATTGTTAATATATTGATAATATACTAATCATTTCCCTCATCTACGTAAAGACAGTTCTTTTGAAAGAAGTGAATGGTCATGCTTAATATATGGATAGGTGTAGAAAAATGATGCAATGGTATGCGGATTATATGGGGCGTAAGAGAGACAAGTAAAAAGCCATCGTTACATCTGGATGTAACGATGGCTGAACAGGCTATAAATTAATATCTTATTGATATAACATCTTAAAATCAGTCAGCAAACCGGAAATTGAACGACTCAATTCAATCTCATTATGAGGAATAAGGGCATATTGCCAAGTTTTCCCTTTAAGTTTATCTGCATTTTGATTTGCAAACTCACACCACCGGATAGCCGCTTGTGCTTTGGCTTTAACTTCAGGCGTGTCGATTTCTGTCGCTTTTTTCGGCTCGATTAAACAATAGCCATTATCCATTTCGACAACAAAATCAGGTTCATAATTTTTACCATTAGCATATTCAATGCGGAATTGACCTGGCCGAGGTTTCATCCAGTGAATCACAGAAGGATCATTCTCAAGTATTTGTGCGAGACGGAGCTCCCCATCTACAGAGTCAAATTTCTGATAAGGATAACAGCACTTAGTAAAACCAGTGAAAATCATCTGGCGAACTTTATTTTTCTCTCCTGCTGGAATCACAACACGGAAATCTCTCGGTCTTTCATTACCAGCAAAATTGAACGTGGCTGGATGTATTACATCAAAACCCTGTGTTATGCGTCCAGTATAGCCCGTTGGCGTTGTCCACATATTTTGTTTGATTTGCACCCATATAAATTCTGCCAACTGTCGCCCTGCATTTTTCAGAACGGATTCAGCGTCTTCTTGGGACTGATAACTACATAAATGACTCACCATTTGTCCGGCCAGTTTATAGAGCATGTTGGCATGTTCATCGTAATCAATTTCATCGTGATCGAGTAGATAGCGAATGAGATAATTTTCAAGTCGTTCTTCCTCTTCTCCGCCTTCCTGCCAACTGATTGTACGTTGTTCGTTATTCTCCAGATGCGTGAGTAAGAGTTCTTTGCTACCTGGTTTTAGCGCAATACGATCTAGCTGGGAAAGGTTGAAATCATTAAATCCGTAATTGACTTCGCGCTCTGGCAAAACTACGATTCGGGGAATATCGATAGTATATTCCATCAGTTTTTCGGTAATCGTTCCGACTAACTCCTGAACTTCCGTATCTTCCATTGATAGGAAATTCGGCTGTTCAACTTGCTTTTCAATTATTTCTGTCAGATCGATCTGTTCCGAAGTGGATGAAATTTGAGATTGGGCAACTTCCCATTCACGTAAGGCTTGTTGTACTCGTCGAGTTACGCTTGCTTTCACCTCTGGCGTGCTGAGTTGCTGGCTACTGGTTAACCGTTTAGCTTCTTCTGAGACTACTTTGAACGTGAGTTCTGCAACTTTACGTTCTGTGTCCGTGGTGAGCACCGGTTTTGATATAGAATTCGTTTGATATATTGCTTGAGGTTCACACACCTGCAAATTATTATCTATGACTTGATTTCCCAATAGAAATTCAGCCATTGATGGTACTATAATTTGCTGAGGCTTTACTTCTGGAATGCCATTTTCATCATCATCCAACCCTATATAAAGAACTTTCTTAATAATTGAGTCATCATTATTGGCCCGGTCAATAATGTCCTGAAAACGGTCATGGGCAATAATTGTCAGGCGATCGACAGCTTCGACGCCTGTTCTTTTACCGTATGGTAGGCGTAGCCCTCGTCCTATGGTTTGCTCCGTCAGAATTTCAGAAGCGGAAGCGCGCAGTGGAACAATAGTGTATAGATTAGTAACATCCCATCCCTCTTTTAACTTATTGACATGAATAACGATTTCAGTGTCTTTATCATGCTCAACTGCCAAAAGTCGCTGCATAGTTTCTTCTGATTCTTCACCTGTTTGGTTTGAATGAACGGTGATTACTTTGCCTTTGTAAGAACCATTGAAGAAATCGTCGTGTTCAATACGTATTTTTAGCCTGTCTGCATGATCGGTATCCTGAGCAACGACTAACATAAAAGGCTTAACTAGTTTATTTCCGGTATTATTGGCAAAGCTGGTTAGTTCTGTTTTCACATATTCGTGATGGTGGATACCATCTTCCAGCTTTATTTTTTCCAATTGCTCTTCAGAGTAATTGGTGGCACGGAAATCCTTGCGTGTAGCAACGGCTGGAATTTTAATATACCCGTCTTTTAGCGCTCGTGATAGAGGATAGTGATAAATAATATTTTTAAAATCACGCGGGTTTGTGCCTACAGTTTTCGGCGTAGCCGTTAATTCTATACCCAGTACTGGATTTAGATCGTTAAGAGCCTGTGCACCCGCACTGGCATAGTAACGATGGGCTTCATCCATCAAAATAACTAAATCGGGTAGGTTCGCCAGATAACTGAAATAAGACTCTCCAACGTACTCCTGAATACGGCGAATTTTAGCGACTTTGGATTTAGCCGCACCTTTAACATTTTCCAACGCGTTGATTTTGGAAATATTGAAGATATTAATGTGTGGAGCGGTTTCGCTACCAAAAAGATCACCCGTTTTACTTTCGGTAATCGCATAATCTAGACGAATGCCTCGTCCTTCCTGATAGTCGTCACCAGTGATTAGAACAGGGGGGGTTTGTGCCAGTTCAGGAATACCCTGGAAAACATATTTTGGTGAACCAGGTAAAAAATCCATCTTAAGTTTTTCATAGATGGTTAAGTTCGGAGCTAGTACAAAAAAATGACGACTGCGTCCAGTTAAGTATAGCCAAGCAATTATTGCTCCCATTAAGCGAGTTTTACCTACACCAGTAGCCAGTGCAAAGCATAGAGAAGGGAAGGCACGTTCAAACCCTTTCACTGTGGGATACTGTTTATGTAATAATTCAATCCAGCGATTAAGATCGGGATCTTTACTGAGACCGAACTGTTCGAGAACGTCGCATAATATTCGCAATGATTCATCCTGCGGATCGCGCAGTGACAGTCGTGCACTAATCCGATTGGCAATTTTTATGGCGCTGCTTTGGCTCATAGTTGTTCTTCGCCTTCAGTATCTTCGTCGTAATCAATATCGTCAGGTTGCTCTGAATCAGAAAGTACGTTTAGCGTAAAGCTATAGTCGTCTTGATCCCATTCACATTTGTTTAGGATGGCGCGCGGAATTTTTACTAGCGTCAAATTAGGGAAATCAGCACCCTCTGTCATAAAGGCCTTGCAGCAGATCAGCAATGTTCGTTCAGTCCCTACTTCTTCACTTATAACTTTAAGTTGTTCATAAGCCAAAGAACCGGTAGTGACGTAGATATAGTCAGTCTCGGTACTGTAGCCATGATTCCAGTATTGAGTCTGACTTGGTGCATACGTGAAATTCATATGCTTACACATGGCTTCTGTCAGCATTTCAGCGTTGTATTCTTTGTTGATTACCCAATTGCCCCAATGATCCTTTTTCAGTAGCGAGGGAGCCAGACGCAAATAGTGGAAACCGCCTCCACCCTGCCAGTTTACAGTCTTGGAAATTCCCCCATTATCCTTTCCATCAATCACCTTCTTTAAACGAGGGGCAATATGTGTATGACAGTGTTCACCTAATTCCACCATAATCCAACGACGGTTCATTTTGTGAGCTACTGCACCAGTTGTTCCAGTTCCTGCAAATGAGTCAAGAATAAAATCTCCCTCATTACTTGCAATTGTAATTATTTTCTGCAAAAGCTTCTCTGGTTTTGGTGTAATGAATACACCTCCATCATCGGCAAAAAGAGCCTTTATTTCATTTTTTGCTTCTGCATTTTGACCGGCATCTTCATATCCCCAAATTGTACCAGGCACAATCCCTTGTTTGACTTCTGTCAAAAAAGTTTTCTTTCTAGGAGTATTCTTGCCATCTTTCCCCCACCAGATTTTATTATCAGCATTTAGAGCATCGAAATTTTCTTTTGACACTGACCAGTATCTACCCGGTGGAGGCGTGAATGTATTGCCAGAAGGGCTAATTACTTCATATGTTCCTTTGCTGTAATAATTGCGAGCGTGCATGGCACTATCTATCCAAGAACCTCTTGGATCATTATCGGGGTTTTTAAAGTTGCTATTTTGTTTTTCAGTTCTAGGTAATTGATTCATAGTGAATTTATTTATGTCTTTTGAGTAGACAAGAATAAAGTCATGCATTGTTGAAAAATGTTTTGCTGTGTTTTTTAATGTGTAAATTTTTTCCCAGCAAATAGTCGTGATAAAATTCCCTCTTCCAAAAACCTCATCCATTAATACTTTCAAATATGCCATTTCATTATCGTCAATGGATATCCATATAGAACCAGACTCATGAAGTAATCGTTGAAGCGATTCTAAACGGTCTCTCATAAGTGATAACCAAAGAGAATGCTCTACTCCATCATCATAATGACCAAAAGCACTACCTGTATTATAAGGTGGGTCGATAAATATACATTTTATCTTCCCCGCATACTGCTGCTCCAGAGATTTCAACGCCAGCAGATTATCACCATGAATCAGTAGATTTTCATTATCCGCATCACCATAAGACAACTCTTTGTCTTCAAGCAGAATACGCGGTTCCAGACGAGGGCGCTTGTGCTTACCAATCCAGTTGAGTTCTAATTTTTGCTTAGTTGACATAATTTATTTTTATCCAATACGTGCTCGCACGCGTTCCTGTTCTCGGATCTGCGCCTGAATTTGTGTATAAAGCTGAGCCTGTTCATTATCGCGATCGGTCGCGGTTACTACCAGTGCGTAAGGCTCCTGTTCGCTACTGAACGCTTCGCCCCAATCTCTGTCCTGACGGGTAATAACGATGAACCATTTTTCATCCGGGTTACGTTGGCGGAAAGTCCATACCGACGACTGTACTGTACCGCGTTCCCTCTGTTGGGCAGATACAGCTCGATTTGTTTGGGCATCATCAGCGCGGGTTTCTGTTTCATTCTGCGTCTGGTGATTAAAACTGGCCTGCACTTCATCCAGCGAGCGACCTTTAACCAGCCGGAAACTAATTCGCGTGGCAGTGTAATCCAGCCGAGTGGTGCGGACGACTGGTGAATAAGCCAGCGTAACGCGGATCTCACGAGTGGACCGCTGCGATCGTAAAAATGAAACAGGGAAGGGAAGTTCAAAAAATTGATGGGTGTTATTTTCTATCTGCTCTTCACATCGCATGACAACAACATGTTCTGAGGAACGGTATAACGCATCTTCATCAATGATGCCATAACCAGTTACATCACGCTCTATCTCTCGTTTTCTTGTCGCAGGCGTATTTTTATAACTATCTCGCATCGTCTGTGGAAAAGCTTGTATCATCTCCTGAGAAAGGGATGCATGATTAACTAGCATTGCTCTTAACATATTGGCTGACATTTCAGGGTACTCATTCAACAAGCGGCCTGCCAGATGCGTGATATAAGGTGTGGCAAAGCTAGTGCCACTAAGTTCTTTAAATAAGGTATTGCCTTGAAATTGATGATGGCAGCTTAATACGCCCAGACCTCGCATATGTGCCTGCCATTGCTGTTGCCGCACATTTGAAGCGACATTGCCACCGTGCGCCACGACATCAGGTTTAAATGCGCCTTTTACCGATGGACCATGTCGGGTAAACGGTGAAGGTTGGTTTTCTGTTGCCGGACAGAGGTGCTGGATATCCTCAGGTCTTCGTTGCGCATCTTGCGTTGCATTATATCTGGCAATGCTACCCACGGTTAGCACATTTAGTGCAGGTGCAGGGTCGATAATAACGCTTGTTTCATGCAACAGATAATCAGGATACTCATCCCGCCAGCTATTTTGTGGTACGGGAGGTTCATCACTACCTGTAAAATTCCCTGCAGAAACAACAAAGAGCACATTGTACTGTCTTGATAGCGTATCTAATAAGTACGCAATACCGCGGATATGTTTGCCATCGTAGGGCGCATTAGCGTTTCCTAACGACAGGTTGAAAATACGGCAACCAAGATCAGTAAAATACGCAACCGCAGCTGAAAGCGTAGCTTCAATTGTTTCAGCATTGAATTCAGCCATCTCGTTCAGAACTTTTCCGTTATATAACCATAGTTGAGGCTGCCAGAAATTGCTCTGGTTACAAGCATCAACATCACCATAGAGCGCAATACTGGCAACAGCCGTGCCATGTCCCTGTTCATCAAACGCATCCTGACCTGGAATAAAGCTGGCGCTTTCGGCAATTGCAGTACTTAGTAATGGATGGTTAGTATTAATACCACTATCAAGAATACATATCCTGGCCGCGTTTTCCGCAGGCGAACTCAGACGAGATGGAAGTGTGTTTATGTCCCGGTTAATCTGTTGATAGCTAATGCCACTAGACGGTGGCAAATCTATAAACCTGACGTCCCTATGAGCTAACAGGTGTTCCGCTTGCGCGAATGAAACTTCGACCCGGTACATCAACAGGCTGTCCAAATTGACTTTATCCTGGCGGGAAATACCCTGCTCCTGTAACCAGTGCTCAAAACGTGTATATAGATCGATACGTTTGGGATGATGTGCAACCTCGATAGGCCAAAGTTCCACATCGAGTTTAAAGCGTTCTGTTACAGGGAGACCATAACGTCTGATAGCCCAGCTTTTTCGATCTTCCGTCGACCAGCCTTCAATACCGTCAAGCGCCTCTAGGATCTGTTTGTAGGTTAGTTCTGCATTGGTTAGACCGAGAGATGCCAGGTGTTCTGCAAATGTAGCCAGCCCTTGCTCATCACCAAAGACAACGCATACTTGTTTATTTTCCTGGCTGATAAACTCTACACCATGATGTATCAGCGCAGAAAAATTCATTGTACCGCTGTAGTTAAGTTTGAGGATATACCGACCATCATCGGCACTGCCTGGTATCTGGGCCAGCATCGAACGCAAAGTCTGGAGCTGGTTTAATAGCATCTGCCCATGCTGGCGTAAATCGCCTCTGCGAATACGAGGCATATTGACTCTGCGGGTTCGTCGGTCGTTTTGAAGAGGGGATTTTGCAATTGTTAAATGTTGATAATTCACCGTCATGGTAGTCCCTTATCAAGGAGTTCTAGCGTTCTCTCGCTGTATCGCATTTTTTAAATCTTTAAGCATCAGGAATTCCTGATTACGAAGGATCATGTGCTTGGTGGCACGGCGAGCAATACGCTCGATGTCCGCCCCACTTTTCCCATGAAGTAAGGATAACAATTCATTATCATCCAGTTCAAACTGACGGCGAATACCGCGTAACTTTAGTGCCAGCAATTCACGTAACTGTGTCTGATCCGGCAGCGGAAATTCAATCACTTCATCAAACCGACGCCAGATGGCACTATCGAGAATGTGCTCGTGGTTAGTAGCTGCAAGAATCAGACTCTTACCTTGATATGCATCCATCATTTGTAAAACAGCATTGACGACTCGGCGTAATTCGCCGTGTTCACCGCTGTCGCCTCGCTCCTTTCCTATTGCATCAAATTCATCGAATAACACTACCAGCGAGTGTTGGGCAATAAAATCGAAAATCTTACGCAGATTGGCTGCAGTTTCCCCCAAAAAGGAGGACACTAGTACGTCGATACGAACGATCGCTAGTGGTATATCCAGCTCAAAAGCAATGATCTCTGCCGCCAGTGTTTTACCACAGCCCGGAGGTCCAAAAAACATGATTTTATTCGCTGGTTTCATCCCGTAGCTATGCAATACATCGCTACGTCTGTGCTCTTCAAGAAGCTCATCAATCATTGTAACGCTGATAGCTGGAAGGATCATTTCGTCGAGGCTGCGCTGCGGTAGCCGTAAATCCAGCAGTGGCAGGCCCCTTTCTTTATCTACTGGTGCTGGAGGCAACGAAGGTGAACGCGAAGCCTGAACAATGTGATCACCATAAAGAATATGCTCCAGATCGTTAGCCAAAAGGTGGTGCTGTTTCTGACGTTCCTCATCAATAATGGCTTCCGAAACACGACGGAATGTGGCGGTATCGCCTGTCGCGCCCGCTTTTATAAGCTGTCTTAATACTTTTCCATTAGCCATTATTGACTCCTCAACAACACTCTATGCGGAAGGTGCATTTAACGTCCAGCTCACCGCAAATAATTGGCTGGAGGTTATTTCTATCGCCAGCTTTTGTTCAACTTCTTCCAGTAGGCGATCTTCTTCTTGCTCGATTTTCTTTTTTTCATCATGGTACTGCAACATGATGTTGTCCCGCTCGTGCTCCAGCGCTTTAAGCGCACGTTTTGCTTCCATTTTCTCTTTCAATGAAGGAAGCTGGCGGGCTGTTTTACGTGCATCTTTAATTTCTGTGTCTAACTGTTTAATACGTATATCCAGTGCAATGCGTCGATCTTCTGACCATCGTTCAAGTTTTTCTACTTCTTCATTGTAATAAAGTTCGTTATCACATTCCACTTGCTGTATAAACGAATTTCGCAAAGCTTCACATTGAGCCGTTAAAGTGGGTAACAAAGGTTGTTCTATGATAGATGTTATCTTTGACAACGGTAAGCGAAGCAGGCGGGATACGGTTTCCTCCGCCACTATTTCACCATTTTCTGTCACGGCAGCGGCAAGTAGTTGCTCTCGTTGTTGTTCTTGATTCCCGATACTGACTTTTGTCAGTAACAGCTGTCCTGATTGTTGACAAAGAAGTTTTACATCAGCCAATTGTCCAACTCTGGGTTGGTATAAAAAATGGAGTTTTTGGCAAATTGGTGAGGTGGAAAGGCTTGTTCCCTCATGCATGGCAATATCAATCAGCTGCTTTCCATATCCCTGGTTTGATCGGAAAAATTCTGCGTTTTTTTCGTCGGCTATAGGCCAGCTAACATCAAAATATTTTCCACCGGAACGAAAACCAGTCTCAGAGCGTAGAAAATCACTATTTTCGCCCAAGAACATTTCCGCTAGTAGTAACAGATTTTCTTGGTAATCGTTTAACTGGGCGGTGGTTGTTGTACGCCGAGTTTTTAGATTTCGCACTACATCCACATCGAAATGTTCAAATAACGAGCGACGAGTTTCATTCTCCCTGCTTTCGAGATGCTCTTTTAGTTCATCCTGAAGCTGATTAAATTCTTGTTCTATTTGCTCATCAGAGCGGCAATGCTGATAAATTTCATGGATACGGCGTTCAATATCTACACCTGACTCAATTGAACCGAGGATATCATCGGATGCGCCAAATACGCCTTCAAAAAGCTGAAACTTCTGATTCAATAATTCAAATACACGTTGATCAGCCCGGTTCCCTTTATTAATAAAATTAACCACCACGACATCGTGTTTTTGCCCATATCGGTGAACTCGTCCGATCCGTTGCTCCACACGCTGTGGATTCCATGGTAAATCGTAATTGATTAATAAAGAGCAGAATTGAAGGTTGATACCTTCAGCACCTGCCTCAGTACAAATCATCAGAGTAGCTTCGTCTCGAAATTTTTCGACCAGTGCAGCCTTCATATCTGCCGTGCGAGAACCGGAAATACGGCCAGAGTTCTGATGTTTCTCTAGCCAATCGTTATAAATTTTTTTCGACGTAGTATCGCTATTACTACCGTTAAGCAGCACTACTTCACCTTCATATCCATTGTCTGAAAGCAGTTGTGCTAGCCAGGTTTGAGTACGCACAGACTCAGTAAAAATAACTGCTTTACGCAACCCACCCAGTTCTACTGTGAATTTGAAGGCTCTGCTAAGAACGTTTAGCAGTGCCTCTGCCTTGGCGTTTTTAGTTATTGATGCAGCTAGTGCTTTATAACTTTTTAACTGATCAATTTCCGCCTGTAGCGCCCGAGGATCTATGGTATCTTCATCCTCGATGCCATCTTCATCACTGTAATCATCATAATTTTCATAATCAGTCAGAGCATCTAAAACTGGCATTTTATTTTCTAGACGATGAATCATGGTTTCTAGCGTCCCCTGAATTGCCGTGGATGATGAGGCTAAAATTTTACGGATAACTAGTGTTACCAGATGACGGGCACCACTTTTTATTGCCAACAGATCATCTTGCTGCAAATATGATGAAACCAGTTTATAGAGCGCGTCTTCATCTTTTGTTGGTCGAAAATCTTCAGTTATGGAATGACGACGAGTAAAACTGATGCCTCCTTCTTGCTGAACCTGCCTACGAAGTGTGCGGTTACAGATCTTATTTAATCGTACCCTTAATAACGCCAATTCTGCATCGTCAATATTCTGCCGAGAATAGCGGGCCTTAAACGAGGCCTGATTGCCGAAAAAATGAGGGTCAATAACGGAAACTAGGCCATAAAGCTCAAGGATACTGTTTTGAAGAGGAGTTGCGGAAAGTAGAATTTTTTTCCTACCAGATAATGCGTTACTGAGTTTTTTTGCCGTTTTAGCTCCATCGTTTTTGTATATATTTCGCAATTTATGGGCTTCATCCATGACGACCAGATCCCATGGAATTCGTGCTAATTCATGTTCTTTACGGGAAGCGAATTCGTATGAACAAATGCATATAGCAGCCTCTCCTATCGCGTTTTCAATATCAAATGGATTACCACACCCTTCCTTGATCATTTCATTGAAGCTTTTTGCTTCAATAATGCGAGAAGGTAGTGAAAATTTTTCTTCTAGTTCCTGGCTCCACTGCTTACGTAGGGTTGCTGGTGCAATGAGTAATAGCTTTCTGCGTCGTTCTGCCCACTTTTGCGCCAGAATCAGACTAGCTTCAATGGTTTTTCCCAACCCTACTTCGTCAGCTAGAATAACGCCATTTGATAAAGGTGATGCCAGCGCAAACATTGCGGCCTCAACTTGATGTGGATTCATATCAACTCGAGCACTCGCAATTGTCTGTGTTAGTGAGTCTTCAGCTTTACCTTTTAATATTAACCAGTTAGCAAGATAATTACGTTGGTAACATGAATACATTTTGAGTCCTAAAGAGAAAAAATTAATCAGAAATAGTATTAAATATTATCACTATTGTTGAAAATACAATGAAAGCTTTTAATTAGCCAAATCTAATATCGCATTAGTTATCGATGTTTTTGCTGTTAAAAGACAATCTGTAGATCAATAAAGTTTAGAATTGAGTCTAGTATAAAAATGCATTCTATTTTTGTTAACACTCAAACAACACATAATCATCCATGATCCTCTCAAGCCCCCAGTTTTCCATTTACCTGCCTATGATCCACTCCTCCAGCTGTTCTTCAGTTTTCATCTTTAGGCTATTCAGCAAATCGTCTAATGGAAAACCTATCATCAAATCATACCAACACAGCCACATTAGTTTGGGACGTAGCTCAGGGTTATTGAATTGCTGAAACAAGCTAATGAGCTTGTTGGCAAACGAACGTTGTCCAAGTAGCATGCACTCGCTAAGAAGAATACCCTCTAGCATCGGGTAGTAGCGCAGTAAACGGTTATCAACGATTAAGCTGACATCCATATCAGCTTGAACAGATAACGGCTCAGGAAACGTTTTACCGTGTATTAAGCGGTACAAACATACGGAGACGACAGCGGGTACGCTGTCGGTATCTGGAAAGCGTATGTTCGCCACCATCAGCTGGTGGCTATTCTTTATGAAGGGATGGCACATTCCCTGGCAAATAGCGAGTTTAGCAAAATTATTCAATTAGTGTTGGTAATGGTGTAGCTATACCTCATGACAGGAATGATACATTTTCATGGTTAAATTTCTGGTGTGATTTAAATGTTGGTGTTGCTAACGAAGAATAGGGTAGTGATGTGATGATTAAGCTCTGGATTCGGCAATACGTGCTTGTAGCCAACTTTCAACTTCGCTCTTTAACCAACGAGAGCTACGCCCCAATTTTATTGGTTTAGGGAACTCTCCATCTTGTATCAATTTATAGAACCATTTATCAGTTAACCCAGTTAAACGGGTAATAAATTTCATATCAACGAATTGGTCATTTAATAAGGGAATAGCTTGAGTGCTCATTATTGAACTCCTGTCTTTAAAGTTAAAAGGCAGAAGGGATATCGATAAGTGTTTAGGGATATCTCTCTTCCAAAAGATATCCCCTTCATGTTTTTTATTGGTAGATTAACGGCTGCATCCAAAAGAACGCTCACCATCACCATAATATTTTGTATGTTCTTTGGCTAAGTAACGACAGCGCTGGTTTAATTCGAATATCGTACTTTCATTGTTGGCATTATTGTTATCTAGCCAAGTAACAGCGTTATCTGGGATATGAACTAAATAACGCTCCGTAGAGTAGTTAACACCAATTGCACTACACCATGCTTGTTGTACTAATGCATAAAGCGTTCCTTCGGTTTTAATAAAGTCGCCAAGACCCCAATAGACATCTTTATTTAATAGCAAAATTACATGGTAATGTTTTTTGTTGTTTATCTCACCAAACTCTCTGACCCATACATAAAACAAGGGGCATGAATGGTTACGTTTCCATGCTTTATTTTTACGTTTTAGGTCAGCATCTATTTTTGCTTTTAGGGATTCAATGAAACGAGTTATGACAGTTGAATCCTTATGGTAACAAGTTGTCGATGATGGGAAGCGTAAATCGACGCGAATAGCTGTGACACGATTATAGGTTAATAGTGATTTACGGACTGTTCGGTCTATCTGACGAAGATAGTCCTCATTGTAGGTATAACTAGACATGATTTATTCCTTAAGGTTTTTTAAGTCATATCTAGTTCGATGGATGTAAAAAATAGATAAGTTAGTCAAGATTACTTGAGTGATCTTTAGGTCTATAAAATGCCATTCTTACTCTATTAAATATATAACTATACCAGCACCGTTTTTACACACAGAAGTCCTGCTTGTCAGAGGCTCAGTGACTCATCTCATTAAAAAGTACTCTGATATTAATTTTCTAACGCGAAGTGGATAACAGCGTCACTTTCACAATATTAGAATTATTTTTTTAGTATGCTTATCAATAAAAACAGCACTATTGTATTAGTATAAGCCTAATAATCTATGTATAACCCTTTAAAATTAAGGAATGAAAGAACATGAATATCACGATTAAATCATGAATAAAAATGTATTTTAATTAGCTATTTATTGGTGGTTTTAATAGTTTTTTATTACCGTATTATAAAATAATAATCATATTTTAATTGATAAAAAAATGAGGCTTTCATGACGATGAATTATTCATATATAGAGAACGAAATTTATGGTTATATGAGAAAGAATAAAGTTTTTTGTTACCTCATATGGCGTGTGTTGAGCAACAGCAAAGACGCTAATTTTTATATGTTTAAAATACGAAACTACTTAACAGATCTCACAGTTAAGGACGACTTTAGTAGTGTTATAAAAACAGTAACGAACGGTTTTTTTGATAAGAAATTTATTTTTGCACCGAAGAGTCATGAAGGGCGATATGTAGAATCTATTGAATATATTAACTTTGTTGTAGCTAGGCTTAATGCTTTTCAATACTCAGATTATGTTACTGATATATATAGTATGCTTGACTACTTAAGAAATGACGTAATTAAGAAAACCTGCCATTACAAGTACTTTGATTGGTTAAAACCATCCGATATAAAAATGTGCAAGTGGGTCTATAACTATCTGGTCAAAAGTAAAGCATTGACTAAAACCGAATATCAGGATAGTGAAGAGCTTTATCTTTACATTGTGACTGGTTTTTATTTATGGCAATCACCCCAAGATGAAAAAGATAAGCGCTATAAAAAATTACTCCTAGCTCGAAATGAGCGAAAACACAGAACAACTACTCAATCAAAAGGTTTGGTAAGACCAAAAAAAACACCGAAAGATATTCAACTTTCAGCAGAGGCAAGAACTAAATTGACAGAGTTAGCCCTTAACTATGGTGTACCCGCGTCGGAGTGGTTAAATAGCTTCATTATTGATGAATATGAAAAAATGAAATAAATTTCAAATATATATCATCTATGCGAACTTAACATATATTAAGGTTGCAACGATGAATAAACTCGAAAATCATTTTCTTTTCCTCCCTAAAGGGACTAAGGATGTGTTTTTATCTCATTTGAATAAACTTATCAATTACTCCCCCACCATAGGTCTAATGGGAAAAACTGGAGCTGGAAAATCCAGCTTAATCAATGCCCTATTCCAATCCCAACTATCGCCTGTGAGTAATGTCTCTGGCTGCACACGCCAAGCTCAACGCTTCAGTATAACAATGAGCAACCATACCCTCACTTTTGTAGATTTACCCGGTGTAGGGGAAAGCCTCGAGCGAGATAAAGAGTACCACCAGCTATATCGTAACTTATTGCCAGAACTGGATTTAATCATCTGGGTACTCAAGGCGGATGATAGGGCGTGGTCTTCTGATGAACAGTGTTATCGCTTTCTCACTGAGCAATGTGGCTACCAATCTGAACGATTTCTGTTTGTATTGAATCAGGCCGACAAAATAGAGCCCTGTCGCCAGTGGGATGAACACAACCACCAGCCATCCCTTGAACAGGTAGCTAACTTAGAATTGAAGCAACAAGCCGTGATAACCGCATTTAAGCCGCATCATCCTGTGATGGCCGTTTCTGCGGCAGAAGGCTTTCAACTCACTGAATTAGCAGAGCAATTAATACAGGCGTTACCAGCGCAAGCCAGTAGCGGTGTCGCTAGGCAACTGAACAGCACTTACCGTACGCAATCTGTGGAAAATTCTGCACGTAACGATTTTGGGCAATGTGTCAGCGATATCGTCGATACGCTGATAGACATCCTTCCCCTACCTGTCTTGATAAAAAGCACGATTGGTACAGTCAAAAACAGCATCGTTTCCGTCGCTAAATCCCTGTGGAGCCTGTTCTTTTAGCTTCTTAAATTAACACAACATTGATGACATCTAGCGCCAGTCCTTAACGGGATTGGCGCTTTTTTATTTCTTTTTATTGGAGTATCAACTTATGAATCATTCAACCGAATCCACTATTGCAGTGACTCTCGTTCCCGATGAACAACGCCTTGATTTTTGGCTCAACCATTTTGGTGCAGTGAAAGGCTGGGCTACCTTTGAAGTGGTGATCTTCACCACGATGGGTCAATTCTGCAATGAGTATCATGGCGGTTACTGGGAGTACGGCTCGCTCAATAATGGCGGTGCCTTTATCTATCCCGATATCAACGCAGACACCTTAACCCTATTCAACATGCACAACGGCAATGAAGCCACTGTGAGTCAAGAAGCGGCAGGGATTGTGGTGTGTCTGATCCTGTACAGCATCTGGTCGTTCCAAACGGAAAGCGAAGTGATGTGCGACCGTTTTTATCAATTGCGTGACTACGCTTCACAACATCCCGAATCCGCTGCCATTTTCCACTTAATTGATTAATCAGGAGTCTATCATGAGTTTATTAGCTTCGCGTTTTGGCTCTGCTAACAGTATTCGTCGTGAGCGTCCACTCACTATCGAAGAGTTATTCCGTACTGTACCGAGTGTGTTTTCTGAAGAAAAGCACGATTCTCGCAGTGAACGCTATACCTACATTCCGACCATTACCTTGTTAGATAGCCTGCAAAAAGAAGGCTTCTATCCGTTCTTTGCCTGCCAGACTCGGGTGCGTGATATCAGTCGCCGAGAGCACACCAAGCATATGTTGAGGCTGCGTCGTCATGACCAAATCACGGGTATACAAGTTCCTGAAATTATTTTGTTGAATAGCCATGATGGCTCAAGCAGCTATCAGATGTTACCGGGACTCTTTAGAGCCGTGTGTTCCAATGGTTTGGTATGTGGCGATGTATTAGGTGAAGTCCGTGTCCCCCATAAAGGGGATGTCGTGGGGAAAGTAATTGAAGGGGCCTATGAGGTACTCGATACCTTTGAGCAAGTGGCTGAAAAACGCGAAGGTATGCAGTCGTTATTATTGCCTTCACCCGTCCAGCAAGCCTTTGCTGAAGCAGCTTTAACCTACCGCTTTGGTGAAGAGTTCCAGCCCGTTACACGAGAGCAAATTCTACAGCCTCGACGCTTTGAAGATAAGAAAGAAGACCTTTGGACGGTATACCAGCGTTTACAAGAAAACCTGATTAAAGGAGGATTATCAGGCAGAACCGCAAAAGGAAAACGTGCTCGTACTCGTTCAGTCAATGGTATTGATGGTGATATCAAACTTAATAAAGCGCTGTGGGTAATGGCGGATACCTTATTTAACCAACTCGCTCCTCGCCAACCCAACTAATTTTCCCGCCCTGACAGGTTGTGTCGCTACCCGTCACACTCGCATTGTTTAAATAAACAGCATAACGTTATTTATCAATAAATTACTTATAGTGATTTTTCACTAAAAAGCCCAATGAGAATTTTTCCCAACAGACATAACCTGTCAATCCCCTAAGTTAAACTCCCTCACTTCTTAATTTCCTAACGTCTGTTATTGAGAGTAATACGTTATGTTTCAGATTAACCGAAAATATGACCGCATTGCTGTGCGACTCTCTGCGCTGATTGCCCGCTTAATGGCAGGAGAAAGCCTTGTGCTCTCATGTTTAGCTCAAGAGTTCAATGTTTCTGAACGCACGTTACAACGGGATTTACGTGAACGCTTGGCTTATCTGGGTGTAGAAAGTCGGCAAGGTTGTTATCGCTTGCCCATCAATACGCTAAAAGCTTACCGAGACAAAGATATTCTAACTTTTGTGAAACAGATTGGGATGACTCGATTGTTTCCGGGGCTAGACAGCCGCTTACTGGGATTACTGTTAACCCAACAACCCCATGCACCTTGTTTGATTTGGCATCATGCCCATAAGATTTCGGCTTTGCATGCCGACCATTTCTATCAATTGGTGTATGCCATTACCAGTAAGCAATCTATTAGCTTACTCACACCAGAGCGTCGTTTTAATCCACTACAACCTTATCAACTGATTTACCGCGAAGGCCAGTGGTATTTACTGGCGGAATACCACCAGCAAGTGCATGTTTTGCTGTTAGAGGATATCCAACAAGTTCAGCCGCTAAATACCCCCTTCACACCGAAACACGCAGTGATGCAATTGTCACAACAAAACAGTTTTATCGCGGCATTACCGCATTTTAGATTGATATCACAAGTACTTACCGCTCTTCCATCACACAAAGAAAGGAGCCGACCATGACGCTATTAACCCCACCAGCATCGCATCCCACACATTGCCCTCACTGTTCTTCTGAGCAAGACATCATTGCATGGGGCTCTGGCTGGATGTGCCGCGATTGCGGTCACGAATGGATCATACCTATTCAAAATCACCCTCACACCGTGAATTCATCACCACATAAGGAAGCTTAAAAATATGAACACCGTTTCACACTTACAACTGGGTTTAGAACGGATCGCTATTGTTATCAGTATGTTGCTATACCTTTGGATCACTGGCGTATTATTAACACATTTCCAGCTTATCGCTCTCATCATGAACCCATATGGGACCACATTGATGTACTTCGTTTTATATCTTTTGGCTTTGGTTATCCCACAACTCTTGGCGCAATTAGGCTTATGGGTTTTGAGTGCTTTTAAGGGGGTTGATTATAAAATCCATTTCAACCCCAAATTAGTTGCCATTATCTCTTCTATCATCATTGGATTAGTCCTCTCTTCCCTACTGATTATCATGTCATCCGCTTGGCTATACGGTTTTACTGAAGGTATCGCCACCACGATATTGCTGGTTGATTTGCTTATCGCCACTGGTATTGCCTTTTATCTTCATCGACGAATTCGTCACTGGATTTCAGTGCGACTAAACCATCATTCATCACATTAAACATGATCAGCAATTTTTGTTGTGAATGCCTTATTCACCAGATAACCACCGAATACGCCATGTCAGGGAAAAACAAACACCCATTAGACGGTGTTCATCAAGCGTCAATCTGACGTTTCTATTTATGTTGATAGGAATTTATAATGAAAAGATATGTAGTTGTAACTGTATTAGCCTCACTGTGGTTGATGACATCACCCGCCTCTGCCACCAGCCAGCCCCCTAAAAATACCATTTGGGAATATAAAGGCGATGGCGATAAAACCTTATGGCAAGCATGTGGGAGCCAAAACAGTACCTGTAGGATTGTGGGCTCAACCAAGCATTATGTTGCTGTACTGAATCATAAATCCGCATCAGGTTGTGCATTTGGTGATTTTTATATCGTGGCAAGAACTGACGGAAACTGGCAACAACGCGATACAGGGACTTGCAGCCCTAATGCTTATGTCCAAAAAGGATACATTAATAACGGTCAGTACTCCTCGGTCGATATTGGTGTTGGTGGGACAATTGTAGCTCGTTATCCCATTGGGTATTGGAGTATGCAAAAAGAGTTCTCAGGCAAGAATCGACCACGCTGGAAAGAAAAAGACCGTACTAAAGGTGGATTGCAAACCAATCAACAATAAATAACAGTCTCGCTATCGCTAATTACGGTAGCGAGAACAATAAAAGATAATAAAAGGTAACGTAATGAATAAGATAAAAAGTATATTTGCGATGAGTTTATTAGCAGTCAGTGCATTTAGCTCAGCTGAAGAGCAACAGCGTTATGCGAGCATCACACATACAAGTTCAAACTTTATTAACCAAGGCTACTGTGGCTACTCATTTACACTTGATAATGGCGGTAGCCATATGGTTTTAGACCACGCTGAATTTGGCGCGCTAGAACTAACGCTGCGAATGAAAGATGGAAAAGGAAAAGTATTAGGGAATACGGTACTGGAAGTAGAACCTTTTGGCGATTCTAGCGCAACCCGAGCCACGTTTGCAGGATTGGAAATACCTTGTGAAGATGTTGCTGAATTTGAAGTGGTTAAAGCGGAGGAGGATCAGAATGGTCGTAAGGTTGAATTGCCGCTATCGATCTTTGAGGCCAATAATCCAGAGTTGGCTAAGGTTTCAGTTGCAGATAAGTAAAGTAATGTATTGTTGGTTTTAATGTTCCTCATTGTGTTCGTTAACCCTCACCGTACTCTAAAGAATAAGGTGGGGTTAACGAATTGATTTTATTAATGAAATCAATAAATAACTTTTATTAGTTCAGTATTAAAAGAACTTAAACTGGTTAATTTATGTTAAGTTATAATATAATGAATAGACAAATTATATTTATTGTATATTTATTTTCTAGGATATTTAATGACAACGCCGAATACAGTAAATTATCCGAGTCCTGCAGATTGGCAGCACTTTGAACGTTTGAGTATTGCAATCATGACTTCATTATTTAACAAACGTTTCCGGCAATATGGTAGAAACGGGCAACGTCAGGATGGTGTTGATCTATATTGCAGGTATAACGGGCAATTTATTGCTGTTCAGTGTAAAGGAAGGGCTAAAGGATATGGTAGTCATTTATTATTAGAAGATATTGATAAAGCAGTAAAAAGTACTAAAAGTTTTCCTGTTAAAATTGATCAGTTTTATATTTTGACTACAGGGCCGGATGATACAAAGTTAGAAAAAAGAGTTTTTGAAATTAACCATGATCATCGTGAAATTGGTAGTTTCACAGTACATATACTTGGTTGGCAGTCGATAGAAAATATTATTCGTGAAAATGAGTCTATACAACGTAAATTCTATAATGGTTTTTTTAAACGGTTTTCTGTAAAACAATATAGTGTGATGATTGCAATCACCTGTTTTTTTATTACAGGGAGTATTTTAGGTTCATATAATTATTTAAATAATTATAATAAGCTATCAGAACAAAAAAATGTGACACTTGAGAAAACTAATGAGTTTATTGCTTTAAATGATGATTTAATAAAGATTTACACTAATTGTAGTGACATGATGGCTCCTCGCATAATTTCATCTTCATTTGAGTTAAAACAATTTTGCATAATTCCTATTGCAAAACAGCTTGATGCTATTGATAAGTTTGTTCAAAAGTCTAGTTTAAGTGTTGATGCTAGAGCGTATGAAAATATGAAGAGAGCACTTAATATTTTGCGCGAAGACTATAGACAGGCCCTAATTACAGTAAAAATGACTGGTTTTTTTGAGGATAGCATTATCCGAGAGATGAAGACTATGTGTTTATCTAAGGAGCATAGAAGTAAACAACTTTTTGATGGTACTAGAAAAACAGCGGAAGATATTGTGGCTCAACAGCTACAATTTTATTTCATTCTTAATGATTTTATTCTTCCAGGAATGAAATCTATGGAAGCAATTACTTTAGTATCTGCTCTACAGATAAGTGAGCAACCTGTTCCTTTAAGCATAATTGAACAGGCAAACCATTTTGATGGGATTTTAAAAGAGCGTTCAGAATATAAAATGAATAAACCAGATATCCCATTCACTTTATCCGTATTAAAAATCTATAGCTCCCGTAATATCAAAATGGCTAGCTCGCTCCCAGATTCTAGTGAAGAAATGCGTTGGAGTAATGTACTTTCTCATAGCATCAAAATGTCATTTTGGGGAAGAGAAAATGATGTAAAAGAATTAGTCGAATGCGGTGTTTTTATTCCTGAAGTAGTAGAGCAGTTCAAAGTGGAAGAAAATGAAATTAAAATGAAAGCTGAATCTATTTAAAATAATGTTACTAGTATGTACAATAAAAGTTACTCCTAAATTGTGAATCAGTACCTGTACATAAAACTTGGTTTTATCTATCAGATATTTCATCAGGCAAGGGTACATTTACGGGTATAAAATTTATATTAAAAAATATATTATTTAAATTTCATGTTGTTAGTCTTTCTTTGCGAGTCCGGCCTTCGCACCATAAGAACATCAAGAGACGTCAACCGACGTCTTTTTTTGTATCTAAAATCCAGTGCTTGCAAGACTTTCTCCGCATTTTCAGTCAATGCATGTCAACTTAACTCAACCCACATTAACCCCCGAGTGAGTATATACGTCGCTTCGATAATGAATGTATATTCGTCATACTTCGAATTACAGGGTTGTTGGCTTCGTTCAGCTATCTGAGTCACATAGTTATCTATGCTCCTCGGCTATCTTCACTAGCTGCCTACACGTAATCCGAATTATTTAGAGTATATGCTTGCTCAGAGGTGAGAGGATAAAGAATATGGCACAATCTACCCGCAGCAGCGGATTGATTATTTAGCTCAGCAATAACAGGCCTAACGCAGCATATGCCATGGCATTCGCGGTTTTATTATCTTCATCTACTTGCTGTTTTATCAATGTCGCTAAGTACGGAGACGAGGCATTTGCCAATGCACTTGCTAAATTATCACCTGCCAGTCCTTGTAGCCGCCCCGACGCTGACCTCTTGTTGTTTGGCATCATAGCCCGGGTCGATTTGGACGCTATCGCCCGTGAGGTTCAAGTCTTTTTGAGCAATCAGCTCCGCCCATATGCAGTTTGTTGCCGGCGGTGATGTTGACATTGTTGCCAGCGGTTAAGGTGACATCATTCTTTGCCACCACCGAGGAGCCTTTGACAGTCAGGTCATTCCCTGTGGTAATGGTAACTTTTTCGTCACTGAGCAAGCTGCCTTTTTCATGAGTGGTTTCATCGTGTTGGATAGTGTGTTCACTGCTAGTGCTTAAGAAGTCTTTACTGCTACGCTGCTCTTCGACGGTTTTTTGTTTTCTTAATTCTGCAAGATTAACGTGTTATGGCGGATATTCAAGTGGCCAAATTTATTATTAAGTAGCTACAATTTAGAGCCAAACAATTGAGCTCTAACATAGATTCTTTAAGGCTTTTTTCTTAGTATGTAAATTAAACACTCTTGTTTAATGATATCTTATACCTTAAGAAAAGAGATAACTAAAATGCCAGCTGCTAAACGCCCTATTTTTAATTTGGAGCTTGATTTACTTCGTACTTTTATTGCGGTTGTTGATGGTGCAACTTTTGCCGCCGCTGCAGAATCTGTTTGCCGAACGCAATCAGCGGTGAGTCAACAAATGCAAAGGTTGGAGTCACTCATTGGCAAGGAATTATTTGTGCGGCAAGGCAGAAATAAAGCATTGACGGATTCTGGTACACAACTATTGAGCTATGCCCGTCGTATTCTGCGGCTTAATGATGAGGCATGTTTATCGCTAGTTTATGAAGAAATTGACGGGGTATTAAAAATTGGTTCGCCAGATGACACAGCGAATACCATATTACCTGATTTACTAGCCAGATTTTCAGGGGCTTATCCAAATTTGATCATGGATATTATTGTCAAACGTAGCCCATTTCTTATGTCAATGTTAGAGGATAATGAACTCGATTTGGCCATTTCAACCGAGGAACATGTTGGTTACCCTAAAATTGTTTTACGTGTTTCCCCTTCGCTATGGTATTGCGGGAAGCACTTTACCTTTAATTTAGAGCAGCCACTGCCATTAGTTGTGCTAGATGAACCGAGCACTTACCGTGAGATGATGATCAATCACCTCGATCAACAGCAAATACCTTGGCGAATTGCGTACATGGCAACAACATTATCTGGTGCACGTGCTGCAGTTAGGGCGGGATTGGGCATTATGGCGCGTTCAATTGAACTTTCTGGGGAGGATTTACGCATACTCGGTGAAGATGAAGGGTTACCAGCACTTCCGGCAATTCGATATAACTTGTACCTCAACTCAAAAAGCCCAACTAAAGCCGCCCAAATTCTTTTTAACTCATTAAAAAATGAACAAACAGACGTTATCTCCCATAACAACTAAAATTAGGAGTGATTATGACCCATTTTCACGGTATTTTTCCTTATCTTGTTTCACCAGTTGACCAAGCTAAAGGGGTTATTCTTGAATCATCCCTTCGTCATCTAATTGAACATCTTATTTCGAGCGGAGTTCACGGGTTGAGTCCGTTAGGGAGTACTGGTGAATACGCATATTTGTCACAAGAATTGCGAAATGAAGTCGTTCGCATTACGGTTGATCAAGCCGCGGGGCGGGTACCCGTATTAGCGGGGGTCGCCAGTTTCTCAACATCAGATGCGTGTTCACAAGCAGAGCAATATGCCAAGTTAGGTGTGGATGGTATGGTACTGATATCCCAAAAAATGTACCCTCTGAGTGACAAAGCTCAATTGAGTTATTTCCAGACAATAGCAGAGTCTTTTCCTGAAAAATCGATGACGGTCTATACCAATCCTGGTTTATTAGGGGATGTGCTGTCAATTTCTCTTTTGAATGAATTAAGCTATATCCCTAATATCGAATATGTTAAAGATGCATCGAGTAATACTGGAAGGTTATTAACGATGATCAACACCTTCGGTGAGCGAGTTAAAATTTTTAGTGCTTCAGCTCATATTCCTTTACTAGTCATTAAATTAGGTGGCGTGGGCTGGATGGCGGGTCCTGCCTGTGTATTGCCAAAACAATGTGTTGAACTATATGAGTTGGCCACTAGAGGGGATTGGGATACAGCGTTAGCAAAACAGAAAGAAATGTGGCAAATCAACGAAGCTTTTACGCAATATGCATTAGCATCATGTATTAAAGCATCTTTAAACATTCAAGGGTTTAATGTTGGTGACCCGATCCTTCCACAAGAACCTCTCAATGATGTTGCTATTGCTCATTTACAGCAAATTATTGCTCAGTTAAATGAATAATAAGGGGAAAGAAAAATAGAAGCCCATTTAGTGTGGGCTTCTATTCGTTAGTCGGTATTATTAAATACCGACACGCAATAACTGTGTGATAGCCGGTATAGTTTTCGTTTCGAAGGACAATACACTTTTAGCAAGCTGCGCAGCTTGTTCATTTTTCATTACCAACTCTGCATTGTCATAAAATTTGCTCACAATATCCTCCAACGACATTGGATTTTGTGGGTTACCGTATTGGATATCTAATCGTTCCGTTATTGTTTCACCATTAGTTAATGTGACAAAAATTAAGCCGGGAAAATAGGTTGGAAAAGGAATTTCATTTTCAGTGGGATAACGATAACTGACTTTTTTCGCGAGGTTTTGGATATCTGTTCGCTGTAAATTTTGGGCTGAGAGCAAACTTAATGTTAATTTGTCTTCGATAAAGCCTGCGGCAAACAACCACGGGAGGCTAAATTTCGCTGCATAGGCACTCTGAGGAGCCCATTTTTGTTCTGGTGGCTCACAAATTAAGGCAGCTGCAACGGGATCGACAACGCATTCTACTTTAGCAATTTGCTCGAGGGTTATTCCTTGTTGTAATAATCGTCTCCCACAATCGACAGTGGCATGAGCAAAATGGCAAGCAGGATAGGGTTTAATGGAAACATTCATTAACTGCCAAACATTACCTAAGTCTTGGGTGACTTGCTCGGGATGCGCATTTTCACGAAGACCATGTGTTTGGTACAGGCTATAGCGCCCTTCAAAAATAGTTTCTGGCCCTGTCATTCCGCCTTTAGCTAAACAAGCTGCAATAATGCCTGATTGCGCAGCCCAGCCCGCATGAAAACATTTTGCAGACGAGCTATTGGTTAGGTATTCAGCAACACCACTGGCTTGGCTTCCTGTTAGTCCAAGAGCATGAACCGTTTGTTCCCGAGTTAATTTAAGTAATGAAGATGCACAAGCTGTCGAGCCAAAAATACCGGCTATGGCGGTAGAATGGAAGCCGCGTTGATGGAACCCGCTGTGGCTTGCTAACCCCACTCTGGCAGCAACTTCCCAGCCAATAATCCATGCAGTAAGGAGCTCTTGCGTTGTTGCTTGTAAATGTTCTCCGAGTGCAAAGGCGATAGGGGTAAGTACGGCACTACCGTGAGTGATTGAGTCGGTGTGTGTATCATCAAAATCTAATGCATGTGAAGAAATACCATTTACTAAAGCGGCGGTGGTAGTTGAAACGGTTTGGTTACTTCCCCAAATTGGAATTTTTCCTTGATGATCAGGTAAATAAGCGACTCCCTTACGGCATTGTGTTGCACTTTGTTGGAGACTTCCGGCAAGTGCAACGCCTAATGTATCGAGTAAATGATATTTGGCGCGTTCAACAACCTGCGGTGGAATATCAGAAAATGATAGGGATGTGATAAATTGGCTTAGCTGTTGGCTTAATGTCATAGATACCTCTGGTGAATGAAAAAGCCAGCACTTGACTGGCTTTAAGAAAGTAGAGATTTAAACTTTGCTAAAATGAATTAGTCATTAAGCCAACCGGATGCTTTGGTTTGTTCTATTACTCGAATGACTTGTTCAGGAGCATTTCCCACATAGGTCGTTGGATCTAATAGGGCATCAAGTTCTTCTTGCGTTATATGGTCACGAATGCGCGTGTCACGGTTAATGGCCTCAATAAAGGTGATGCCTTCTTCTTGGCCAGACATAGAAGCTTCATAAACAATTTCATGGGCAGTTTGTTTACCCGCTTTGTCTGATAAAGCAAACATGACGCGCTCAGCGAGCATAAATCCACCTAAAATATCTAAATTTTGGCGCATCTTATCGACATGCACGTTTAATCCCCCTAATACCGTTTTCATGTTATCGAAGATCACCGAAAGCATCAGGCACATTTCTGGCATCACTTTCCATTCCATCTTCCAAATCGCACCATCTCTTTCGTGTTGGTGTTTCATCATGTCGGTAAGTACTGAAAGATTAGCTTTCAATGTATTACTGACACATGCCGCATTTTCGACAATGGCAGGATTACGTTTGTGTGGCATCGTTGAGGAGCCAACTTGACCTTTACTAAAAGGCTCTGAAAGTTCATCAATTTCATTGTGAGCTAATAATAAAATTTCATTGGCAATTTTTCCTAACGTGCCGCTAATTAAACCAATCAGCATGCCATATTCACTAAATCGGTCGCGAGCGGGTTGCCAAGATATTTCAGGAGTGCCTAAACCGAGCCGATTTAATACACGAACTTCAAGCTCATCTGCTTTGTCGCTCAATGAGGCCTTAGTTCCAACAGCGCCAACAACGCTACCAACGAATAAGCGAGGTTCGATTTCTTTTAATCGTTGATAATGGCGTGCTAATTCAGTTAACCAAATTGCAGTTTTGTGTCCAAAGGTAATCGGTAAGGCTTGTAAGGCTAAGGTTCGTCCTGCCATTGGTGTATTGCGATGCTTTTCGCTTAACGATAATAAAGAACGCCCTAATATTTTGATATCACGTAAAAAAACGTTATGAGCCTCTTTAAGTTGAAGCACTAAGCCTGTGTCCATAACATCTTGTGTCGTGGGTCCAAAGTGGACGTATTCACCAAAATGTTCAGGACAAGCATGCTCTAAACCACGGATGGTTGGAACAAGTGGGTGACGAGTTAAACGCACTTGCTCTAAGATGAAATCCATATCTAACTTTTCCAGTTTTGCTGTATCAGCAATGATCTTCGCAGCTTGCTTTGGAATCAAGCCTAATTCAGCTTGTTCAATTGCTAATGCTGCTTCGTAATCAAGCCAATTTTGCATTCTGACCTTATCAGAAAAAATAGCTCGCATTTCTTCTGTAGACCATAAGTTCTTTAATAATACCGAATCAAAAACACTAGTACCCATAATATTCCCCTGTGTAAGAATAATATTGAAAATTAAAAAGCAATTATTTGTTAGAGAGTTTCTTTATTTATGCAACAAATAATAAAAATAAACACCTTAATAAGATTAATGTTAATTAAAGGCTTTCTTATGTATTTATAATTTCATTAAAATCAATACGTTGTATTTTTATTTATTGTTTGTTATCTATCGATTTTAATTCTTAATTTTCTCTTAAGTTTTCATTAATTTAATTAATGCTCATTTGTATGATGAAGATCATCTTTTTAAATAAGACATGTTTTAAAAGAAAAGTAATTTGATATACATAATATGAATTAAAAATTATCAAAAATAAATAATCTTCCTTTTAATTATCAGGGGATCTATTCTTATATTTGGAGAAATAAATAATGACATTAAATAAATATACAAAATTGATACATAGTGGACGACAAACTATTACAACATCAGGACCAATCAATCCACCAGTAATGCGAGCGAGCACTATTGTTTTTGATTCAATTAAAAGCTGGCGTGATGTTCGCGATCGCCGCGCAACGGAACGTGTTTTAAGTTACGGTGCGCGAGGTACAGAAACAGCATTTGCACTTGAAAGCTTGGTAACTGAATTAGAAGGAGGTTATAGAGCACAGTTATTTCCTACAGGTCTAGCCGCGATTGCCGTCACTATTATGGGCTATGTACATAGTGGTGGGCATGTATTGTTTGTGGATTCGGTTTATGAGCCTGTGCGCAAAATTGCCGATGCTTTTTTAAAACCAAACAATATTGCCTATAGCTTCTTTAAAACAGATGGCTCAGATTTTGAACAAAAAATTCAGAGTAATACACAGCTTATTTTTGTTGAGTCCCCTGGTTCATTACTTTATGAAATGTTGGATTTACCCGAAATATGCCGCATCGCGCATGAACGAGATATTCCTGTCGGCGTTGATAATACTTGGGGCTCAGCATGGCTTTATAATCCACTAGAATTAGGCGCGGATGTTTCTGTAATTGCAGCAACAAAATACCTCTGCGGGCATTCTGATGTGATGATGGGAATTATGGTCGCGACAGAAAAAGCTTGGAAAAAAATTGGTGCCTTGCCAGAAGCTTTAGGTCAAGCCAGTAGCCCCGATGATGCAGCTTTAGTTTTACGAGGAATGCGGACTTTAGGGCAGCGATTAGCTGCGCATGGCAAAGCCGCGTTAGCGATTTCACAATGGCTGGAAACGCGTCCTGAAGTGGAAAAAGTCTGGTTCCCTGAATTACCATCTCATCCACGACATGATCTATGGAAGCGTGACTGCAAAGGTAGTAACGGCTTATTAACCATTGAATTCAAAAAACAATATACCACTAAGCAAACAGAAAACTTTATTGATGCTTTAGCCCTGTTTGGTATCGGTGCATCGTGGGGTGGGTTCGAAAGCCTCGCACTACCCGCTAACGTAGTCGGTGCAAGAACAGCATCAGATTGGCGTGAAGGCCACGGGCCTTTTGTTCGTTTACATATTGGCTTGGAGTCTGTGGATGATTTGATATCCGATATTACACAAGCATTTTCAACATTAAACCAATAACAATAAAGCTGCACCAATACCGGGGAATTCTTCTATGACAGGTTTAATCATTGCCGCGCTAGTTACAGCGCTGGTTGTTTACCTGCTGGCTCGAGGTTATAAGCCTCAGCCAGTCTTGTTGCTAGGGGGCTTGCTTTTGCTGCTCCTAACCGCATCTTTAGATCTTAATTCATTGTTACCAGAAAACAAAACTACGCATTTTAAGTACTTTGATATCTTCCAAATTTTTACTGATATCATGAGTTCTAGATTAGCAGGTCTAGGGTTAACATTAATGGCGATTGCTGGATTCTCCCGTTATATGGAGCATGTGGGGGCAAGTCGCGCATTATTTGCTATTTTTGAAAAGCCACTAAAGACTATTAAATCACCTTATTTGCTATTAGTGATTTCATTTTTAGTAACGCAAATTCTCGTTATTTTCATTCCAAGCCATGCCGGGTTGGGGATGCTACTAATGGTGACTATGTACCCAATATTAATTCGTTCAGGTATCAGCCCGCTTTCTGCTTTAGCAGTTATCGGTTGTTGCCAGTTTATTGACCATGGACCCGGTTCCGGTAATGTCATTATGGCAGCGAAAACAGCAGATATTGAACCCGCCGTTTACTTTGTTCAGTATCAATTACCCGTAACTATCCCTATTATTATAGCAGTGGCAATCACCCATTTCTTTATCCAGCGTTGGTGGGATAAGCGTGAGGGGTTTGTTTTTGATTTGAGTAAAATTGATTCTATTAAAGAAGATAGCGGTAATAAAGTTCCATTGTCTTATGCGTTGTTACCAGTTATTCCATTGATCTTAATTATCGGATTTAGCCCATTATTACATCCATATATTAAGTTGGAAGTCACCACTGCGATGATCATCAGCACTGTCATTGCACTGATTTTTGAATACGTCCGTTTACGTGATGCGAAAGCCGTCATGGACAGCTTTATGTTGTTCTTTGAAGGCATGGGGAAACAGTTTGTTTTAGTGGTTTCTTTGATTGTTTCAGGGGAGTTTTTCGCAAATGGATTACTCAAAAGTGGAGCGGTGGATACGTTAATTAGTGCTGCTCAAGATGCTGGCTTTGGTATCGGGGCGATGATTATTGTTATGAGTGCCATCCTTGCACTTGCGGCGTTCCTAATGGGCTCAGGGAATGCAGCATTCTTCTCTTTTGCTGCATTGACACCGAAAATTGCTGCTTTTCTCAAAGTGGATGTGGTGACGCTCATTTTACCAATGCAGATCATGACAAGCTTTGGACGTACAGTTTCACCTATCACTGCAGCAATTGTTGCAATTGCAGGGATTGCGGGGGTTTCACCGTTTCAAATAGTAAAACGGACGGCAATCCCAATGGCAGTTGCCGCAATAGTTAACCTTGTTGTAACTTTCTACTTCTTATACTTCTAATTAGACTTGCGCATTTATCCCTTAAACTTTTCGTTACTCTTCGGTTTAAGGGATTTTTTTATTGATTGGAGGGCTATTATTCATCCTTTTATCAAAAACTATCATCAATGATAGTATGGGTATGTGATTATTTGGTTAGTTATCTTTTTATGTTCAGTCATTAATACAAAAAATATTTGAGATACTCTCGAGCATACATTCAATAGCAATGAGGCTGCAAATATCTTGCACATCGTGCTCGAGGCAAATACGTTGGAATAACCATAACCTCATAATGTTTTTTAGAACACGGTAGTGGCCATTAACCTCACCTTTAGTGATCAAATGGTTTGTAAAACGATGAATTTCATCTAATGATAATTTTTTATTATGCACATTATAGCAAGCCAACATGACACGACCGCTAGATGCGCTTAAATCAATAGCAACAACATGGCGAATATTCATGACTTTTTTATCCCTATTACTTAACTTATCGTCATATACTAGAGTGAGTGAATAGTGGCGGGCTCAATAGATCGTCACTAAAAAGTAAAAATGGTAATATATTTAAAGTCGTAGTGATCTTATTCACAGACTTGAAATCTCTCAATATTTCTACCAGAACCATTTAATCAGGAGCGAATAATGAAAGATCCTCACCATATAGCTGAATGGGCTAAAGTTAGAGAAACCTCAATTGAAATTGCTCAAGCTATTTTTGAATTAGCGAATAATGATGAAGTGTTAGCGGAACAAATTTGGGAAGAAGGTTCTGATGAAGTTTTACCTCTGGCCTTTTCGAAGACCACTGCGGATAGGCTATATTGGGGGGAAGAAACCATCGAAAGGAAAAATGTATAATTCGTTTTGAGCTTTTCTGAAGAGATAAAAACCTCGCGAAGGCGAGGTTTTTATTAGCGATTATAAAGTGTTAATTTATATTATTTGCCATTAAAAGACTGGATATTTTTGAGAATAGCGTAAAAACAAAAGTAAGATGGCCATCACAGAATGACTATTTGCTTTGTGATTATTTTTGTAGCAGTAACCGTTGATTGGATTATTAGTAATAAGGTTGATAAATCAGGCACTGAAAGAAATATCAGTGCCTAGATATGAAAAGCAAAACTAATTAATATTCATAAAAGCAGCGTATTTTATTAAAAAATACGCTGCTCAATTATCAAGTCAGTGAATTGGTTTTTCGAAGGTTTTGATTAACTAATTAAATGCAATAATGACGACTGCATTTCCAGTGTAATACCCAGGTGTTACCGTTCCTGATGCATGTAATTCAGAAGTAAATGTGAATGAATTCGCCGCATTATTCCCAGAAATGTTCATGTTCGCGCCATTCCAGCCATTTTGATTATTAATTAATGGATTTGAATAAAAGTTAGAAGTCGAATTTAAATATACATAACGCTCACCTGTGGTTGAACGAGCAAATAAATTGATATTTGTCGCCTGTGTACAAGTGATATTGCCAGAAACTGAGTTTGTTTTACCATTTAAACTCGTGTTACTGAGTGCCCCGTGATTAACAAAAGCAGGCAGAGATATACTACATGTTTGATTTGTAGGTGGGATTTTACCACAGACGCTACCTGGCCACTGGATTGCATTCCTAACTCCCGGGGTTGGTTTATGGTTAACATAGAATAATCCAATACAAGTCGCATTTGGGCTATCAATGACAAACGATGCACGATAAGGAATTCCTTTTGCACTACGAAAAGCCGCTGCGACTTCTTCCGCTGTTCGATACTGGTTAATTCGAATGCAGTTACCATAATCTAAGCAAGATCCACTCAACGACGGCGCACCAGATGCATACAGAACATCAGGGCCTACCCAGCATTCGGTTGATCCATAACAAGGGTTAGTAACACCACTTGCTTCACTCCAAGAAAGAATGTCCATCTCAACACGAGGCCAAGCTCCAGAGGTCATACTCACAGGCATTACATACGCAATCGCATTGGCAGGGCGAGAAGGAAATAGAAACGCTAATGCGATGATTAATAATAAAATACTCAAATGGCTTGTATTTAACATTCCGTATATTTTTGCTTTTTTCGCATACATAATGATTTACTCATAATCTAATTTGAACGTGGCACTCGCAGCCCATGAACCGAGCACAATTGATTTATTTTGCAATGCAACTGGCTCAGCTCTCACATACGCTTGAAATCGTAGGTCATTATTATTTCCGGTATACAACCCTTGGGTATAACTGCCACTATTAATTTTGATTGCCGCACCGGAAATACTTTCAATACCAACCGCCACACCTGTTGCTTGGCTTCCAGCATCTAACGCTAATAAACCAGGTAAAGCCAAACTTTCTGCGCCCATAAATGTGACTTTCACTTCATGGCCTAACGCTAAATCGCAATTGATTAAGCGAATGGTAAAAGGTTGGCTATTGGTTTGAGTATTCAGATACAGGTATTTATCTACTATCGTACCGAAATCTAATTCAATCGACTCGTCGCCAGGATAGACGTCACAAGCATCTTCAATTAGCGTGCCATCAAATTCCACATTGGCAGGAAAAGCGGCAGTGGCACCCAAAAACCATAAGCCAAAGGCAAAGCTCATATTACGTTTAATATTCATAGTTATGACTGTCGCCTCCTATTCAAAAATAATGGTTAACGTGCCTGATGCAGTAAAATTATCCCCTACGAGTTCGCTTCCTGAGCGCATGACAGGAACCGCTGAAAGGGATGGTAGGGAAGCCGCATTAATCAAAAAGGGTTCATTCAATGGTTGAGGTTGCCCATTTTTCTGAATTTGAATTCCTAATTTGCCATTATTCAACGGTGTCACCGTTCTTAATGTCGCATTATCAAATCCACTTCCCGCAGGTGTTCCTCCAAATATCAAGCTGATATCCCATGGTTGTGTCATATCGCCAACACAATCTAATTGAAAAGGAATAGATTGCTTGAAGGCGGTACCATTGATTTTTCGTACACCGACTTTACCGAATGAAACTTTTATCGGGTCGTCATGGCTTAATTGGCAAACAGGAGGAATAATTAACGTACCATCAAATGCCCAATTTGCTTGCGCTGAAGATATGGACATCACCATTATAAATCCTGCCATCCAATGCTTAATTTGATTGTTATTCCACATAATCATTCTCACTGATACTCAATTTTCAGTGTTGCCAGCGCTGTAAAAAATCCGCCATCGGTATTCGTATAATTGGCATTACTGTTTTTTACTGGAGCAACCTCCAAGGTTGGCAGCGCTGTATATAACACATTGAAAGGCTGGTTAATAACTTGCTTAGCATTGTTCACATAAAAGGAAAGCCCGAGTTTTGGGTTACTCGTTTTTAATGCGCCATTGCTATTAAATGATGTTCCATCACCGACAAGCGTGAGCTTTATAGCGTTTTTCGCTAGATTTGTGCAGCTGAGTCTCATTGGTACAGTACGCTTGTATTGAACTCCATCAATACGCGGAAGCAATATATCGCCAAAATGTATAGTTTCTTGTTGGTTGTTATTCAAAATGCACTCGGGCGGTGTCACCAATAATCGACCTTTTAGCTGGATACCAAGTGTTGCTGCTTGGCTTTGGCTAAACAGGCTAAGCATCATGCAGACCGAGAGAAGATAACGGAATAATTTCATTGATATCATCCTATTGGTAATCCAATACCATCGTGAGATTGCCCGTAAAATCCCCACCTGATGTTAAGTTTACTCCTGTAGGCTTAACGGGGACGGCATACAAAGCAGGCGAACTCCCATAATTAAAATTGAGTGTCGCACCATTACTGAGCCGGGTTCCATCACGGTAAATGGCAATACCTAAATTCGGGAGATTGGTTGTCACGGATGACTCACCATTAATTTGCCTATCAGTCCATTTCAGCGTCATCTTTAATGTATTCTTATATAAGCCATTACATATCAAGTTGTAATTAATAGGTGAGCGCCCATAAGTACCATCAATCTTTGCCTGATGTATATCGCCAAAATCTACCGAAGTCGTTGTTGCACCGCCAAGGGTACATTCCGGCTCACCGTATACCGTCACGCGGATTTGGATATTAGTGCTTAGGTTTGCAGCGATAGCATTGTAAGAAAAACTGAGTGAAATCAGAGCACCAAAGAGAATTACCCCAGCGAGGACAAGCGCTTTAAAGCATATCGTAAGAAAATAAGTTCCTCTCATCTCCATGCTCCTATTCATAACTTACCTGAAATCTAATTAACGCCTGATAAGCTCCAGCATTCAGTTGAGCGGAGGTACGTACCGGCGTTACATAGTAAGTTAATTGGTTTTGTCCAGGTGAAACCAACTGTGGTGTACTGTACTCACCTAAGTTAATTGGTGAACGCGCTGCATCACTTAATTGCAGGCCAATCCCTTGAACACCGATAACAGCTGCCAAGCGCGGGTCTTGAGTATCTATAGGAGCCAAAAAGCGGATCTTCATTGAAGGCATTTGTTGGCTCCACAAAAGATTTCCCTGTGCAGTACGGCTGCGGCTTTCACCACTTAGACAATCTTCTAAACGCAGTTCAATCGCAACAGGATGACCTGTTTGCCCGACATGCTGAAGCTGTCCGGTTCCCACAGTACCTAAATTAATAGTTTGATATGCTGATGACATTGCTAAACGACAAGCACTTTCCGTCAAGGCCCCATGGACATATAGCGTGCCATGTGAACCATCTACATCCCAGTTATCAACTTTATTTAGAGCTGTTCCCATCGCCATGTTACTGAATAAATTCAGCGCTAAACTTCCTAAGCCCACATAACGGAGCATCCTGCTTGTGTTTGCCATGATATTCTCCTGCTATCTCATCGCGCATTTCAAATCAGTCTATTTTTTTTTCAGGTACCACATGGCAGCTATTTCCCTGACATGTAAACGACAGTGTTGGACGACCACCGTAATCATTGATATAGGTCAGCACAGGTTTATTACCTAATGCGTCTGCACTGACGTTCAGTGCTTTGCTGCTTTTTGGTGCCACCATCACTGGCTCAAACCCTGCGACCGTTTGTCCATTTTTGTTGGGAACAGCATCGACAAAAGAAACGTAATAGGCTGTTGGGTTATTAATCGTATACTGGTTACCTTGGCGAGTAAGAGTCACTTTTTCCTGCCATGGGTTATCCATTTGCTCACGTGTCGGAATGATGGCTTTCGGTCGATAAAACAATTTGATACGTGTTTGTAACGCCAGTTGCAGTGTATTGGGCTTATCACTTTTTGGTGGTATCTCACGCAAATTAAAGTAATACACGGATTCTCTATCTTGCGGCAGTGCCGCTGCACTTGGCAGTGCTTGGATTTTGATTTGGCTTTTTGCCCCTGGCTCAACACGTTGCACCGGTGGCAATACCGTAAATGGGTCGCTTATTTTTTCACCTTTCTCATTTTCCACCCAACCTTGAGCAAGATAAGGTAATTGTTTGTTTTCATTGCTGATATTTAAACTGATCGATTTTTCGTCTCCCGTAATAATCGCTCGAGTTCTGTCTAATGCAACTGCCGCTTGAGCAGAAGATAGCGTTGTTGAAGTCAACACAACGCCAGCCAATGCGAATACTGCTCTATGGGCATTTTTTTTGTTCATTAATTTGTTTTTCATCATGTTATTCATCATATTGTTATCTTCTATGGTTAAGGAGCACTCATCGCTCTTTGCGTACCACCATTTTTATTATTTTTGTAACCAGCGACTTGGTTCCTTTGGCGCCGTTCTTTCAACTACAGGCACAACCAGTTCTGCTGCTTTCGGCATTGCTTCTAATGCACGACTCGCTGATTGTGTTTTTATGGTCGCTGGCGATGCGGCTTTTGCTCCCGGTTTGTGGCACGGTAGTAACCAGCTTGCCTGTAAATATTCATCTTCTGGCAAGGTATCAGGGAGTGTGATTTCACACTGCACTTGGTCATCCCAACGAACTTGCAAGGTATCTTTTGCATTTAAACCAGTAAGATAGGTATTTCCATCATCACCCACCATACCGACTTGCTGACCACGACCGTTTAAGACTATTGCTCCGAAAGGTGGTGTGCTATTGTCCGATAGCCTTAACAACGCCATCGCACTGCTTCCTGCGACAACATCAAATTGGCGGTAGCCAATTGCCCCTTCTGTTAAAGTGCCTTGCTTTATAGATTGAGACACTTGCGCTTCATCTGGTAATGCATTCAAATCAACGCTAATTTGGTTACGGTAATAGCTATTCACGTCACTAATAACGGCTTGTCCAAAGCGGTTGGTACGCACAATAGAGCCGTAACCACGTAGTGGAATATTAGGTACACCATCGGTATCAACAAATATGCGAGTACCGCCAATTTGGCTACCACGATGCAGTACGGCACCTTTCTCTGTTGCAGTGAAACCACCTTGCAAAGAGAACCCCGCAGACCGATAACGGTCTTGTTGGTACGTTGCGTTTGCGTTGAGCTGTGCTAAGTCCCCCTGATGAGTGTAATAGCCACTCACGAGCGCACCTGAACGCGCCCATCCGGTACTTAGCTGATAGTTATTTCTCTCATCGATGGTGCTGTAGTAACTCACACGTTGTGAGTTATCATTTTTATCCCAACTACTGTTATAACTAACGGAGCTTTTTTCACCCCAAGGCACGGTGAGTGACGCATATACGCCATCATCATTACTTTCACGATAACGATTTCGATAGGCCGTCAAGTTGAGGCTAAGATTCTTCCATTTACCAATATCAAAATAGCGCGCTAATGAAATACTATAGCGGTCGTTATCGGGTTGATCCCAATAGGTTTGATGGTAATAGTTGATGAACGCACTTAGCCCTAACTCGGAAAACTGTTGGTTATAAGAGATGGTATACATTTCTTTGCTGTTGTATTGGCGAGCACCTGTTTCCTGCGCATCCAAATACTCAGACATACTCATAAAACCTTGCTCAGAGAATCGATATCCTGCAAATGTCACTTGGCTGTTATAGGTATCAAAACGTTTAGAGTAACTTAAACGATACGAGCTTCCGCGATACGTTTTATCGCTAATATCACTTAAGTTGGTTAGATGCGCCCGGGCATGAGTAATATCGAATGACAATGCACCGAATACCATTAAGTCACGACCAATCCCTATAGCCGCGGATGCATAGTTTTCCGCACCAATTCCACCTCCATACAGTGACCAGCCGTTGTTAACCCCCCAAGAGAACTCGCCACTTGCAAAGGTATCGCCACTAACATGATGGCGCCAATTTGTTGGGCGCCCAGCGGCTAATTTGTAACGCAGTTGTCCTGGGCGTGTTAAATACGGAACACTTGCAGTATTGACAGTGAAATTCTGTGTTGAACCGTCTTGTTCTTTAACTTCAACATCGATTTGCCCAGCTAATGCATCATTCAAGTCTTGGATACGAAATGGGCCCGCAGCGACTTGAGTTTGATAAATAATTCGTCCTTGCTGGCTCACAATAACTGTCGCATTACTTTTTGCGACCCCAGTAATTTCTGGTGCGTATCCACGTAGATTGGGTGGAAGCATATTGGTATCGGTAACCAAACTAAGCCCTGTAAATCTGAAACTATCAAAAATATCAGAGGTTAAATAATCCTCACCTAAAGTGAGTTTTGCACCTAATGATTTGATTGCTCGGTAGACATAATAACGAGTCCAATCTAGTGATGTGGTCGTGCTTTGTCCTTGCTGCTTATCAATACGCATTTGCCAGTCAGCACGAACACGCCAAGCACCCAAGTTAACACCAGCAACCCCATTACCGCTGGTACTGTAGTTGGTCTGTTGTCCTGAGCGGGTTTGCTGGCCCACTTGTGCATTTAAGTTGTAATCAAACAATGCGCCGGGTAACCCTTCTTCCCAGCGTGCGGGAGGATCCCAATTCTCAGCGGTATATTCGAGGTAGGCTTGCGGCAAACTAATATACATAGCCGAAGTCGCAAGGTCGGCTTTAACCTCAGTTCCGGGTAAACTTTCAAGTGATAAACACTGTCCTTCGTGCCACCACTTCAATGTCGACATCAATTCAGGCTTGATACCGAACTTTTCAACTAAAGCAGGGTTCAGGCAAGGGAGACTTTCATCCGACTCACCTTCAGGCGCATAGTAAAAGACAGTTTCTTCCGGCATGCTTTGCTTGTTTAAGAAAACCGTAAAACTGTATTCACCAGGCATGAGATAGCCTGGACGCGCAAATTGGCTTAAATCAATGTTGTTTCGATCATTGACGTCTAGCATATCCATATTAAATGTAATATCGGATGCGTGACCACCAAAGCTGATAGCCAGCGCGACTAAAAGCCCTAATCTGCAAGGCCGAGTTATCCGTAACACAGGCGTGTGAATGAAATTCAGGGTCATCATCTCGACCTTCTTTTGCGTTCTTTTATCCGTAATGTCATTTCGCTCGCGAAGCTCATCCTACAGGAGATCTTCATTTCTTAGAGGAACCGACTATTCATAATCCAGTTTGAAACGTAATTGACTGTAGTATTGACCTGATGCCAATGGGTGGTTGTTCGCTACCAACCGTAGCCGATAGGTGAGATCTTTTGTTCCAGCTGTTAGTGCGCTCACTGACATTCCTTGGCCTGGTATGGCAATTTCACCGTCTCCCTCACGTTGAATTTGTAATCCAACACCTTGAGCTTGTCCGTTTACTCCAAATAACCCCCTGTCATGGGAGCCATCGAATGTTACGCGAAAGTATTGCCAATTCGGTTTGTCAGGATTTTGGCGTTCAAGAACACAATTCACTAATCGGATAACAAAAGGGCGAGCAGGTCCTTGCCCATCACGGCGAATTTGAGTCAGCGCAATACTTCCCATATCAATAGTTTGATCACGGCTGCCGACATCAATTGCACATGCTGTTTCAATAATGCTTCCATTCATACTCACTGAGCCTTGAGCATGTGCAGTTGATACCGCAGTCAACGTGCCTATACTTAAGATCAATGAAAACACTCCACTGGTTATCGAATGATTCATTGCTTCCTCTCTTACACCCAATTCAGTCGGAATGAGCCAACAAATTAATTTGTTGGCTCAAGATGAATTACTCGTAAGACAGAGTGAAATCCGCTACTGAGCTAAAGTCACCGGCAGTGATAGTGTCGATATCGCCACCATTACCTTTTAAGTAAGCAGCGAAATTCAGTGTGTTGTTACCATTTTGAACTTGTTGGAATGGTGCAGCTGTTCCTAAAGTCACCACATTGCCGCTACCATTAGTGATCTGAACACCAGCGCCAGCACCAGTACCAACAATACCCAGTGTTTTATTGGTATTGTCGAAAGATGCAGCAGCACCACTAAAGGTTAATTGAACACCTTTAGTCAGTTTAGTGATATCACAGTTCTCTAAAGTGATTTCGAATGGACGTGGAGTTGATTTACCGCCATCAACTAATGCCATGTTAGAAATTTGGCCTAATTCAACTGTTTGGTCGATTGAGCTAGGAGAGATTGAGCATGGAGCATCGATAATAGCGCCTTTGAACGTTACTTTACCGTGGCCTTGATCAGCAGCATTTGCTGCAGAAGCTAAACCCAGAGCCATAAAAGTTGCCATTGCAATAGATTTCATTTTCATGAATATAAAGTCCTATGTTTTTTGTTAAATAAAGAATGAGTGTCAGTTTTCATTGCTCATTGCAGACACTCTATTTGCAATGAACTGGAAAAAAGCAAAGCACTAGTATTTGATTTAAAAAAATCAAATACTAAAAATTAAATTTAATTATTAATAATTAAAAAATATATTTAGTCTTCTATTAAGAAAACTTGAATTGGTACTTTAAATAACTCAGATAATTGAGATAAAAAATCAATATTAATGTGATTAATGCCTGATTCATAACGAGAAATTTGCTGCTGACTTACACCGATATATCTCCCTAACTCCTCAGCAGTTAATTTCATTTCTTTTCTGTGTTTTTTTATTTTTTTTCCTACAATAATATTAAATGTTGGTTTTATTATATTTTCTGACATAAGGTTAAGCCTATTTCATAAATTGACTAGATCCTGAAAACCATCCTTCAGCTTTAAAATAACATTCCATATTATGGATATAATTTACTGAGTTATTTTGAAATCCAACGCCATCTAATAAACAATTAATATCAATATCAAGCGAGTTCGCAATTTGCTTAATTTGCTCTAGGTGTAGTCGAATAACGCCGCGCTCAATACGTGAAACATGTTGCTGTGAGCATAAAAGTAAGTCAGCTAGCTCAGAACCACTTAGCCCTTTAGCTCGGCGAGCTTTATGTATATTGCTCCCAACAATTTCCTTAGGAGATAAGTTAGATTGCATAAAATCCTCCTCATGAAACTGAATGATTTACTAATTTAACTGTTGTCAAAATGCACCAAATTGACAATAGTTGTATATTGTTAGTTAAATATTTCATTAATTACTTGTTAACTTAAATTTTATATTTTATTTTTAAAATTATCGGATAATTATTCCAAATAAAACATTTCAGAATATTACAATGTGTAAGTTTGAGATGTTACGGAGAGTTTTAACGTGTGAAAAAATTAATAAATTCAATGATCTTTTAATAATGGAATGTGCTTATTTTTAGTAATATATACATAGCGTTATTTACACGCTACGTATTTGACGTGTATTTTCATTTAACTTAAGATGCACCTAATTCATTACGTTTGTCAATTTGGTGCATTTTGACAACTCTTTTAACGCATTTGTCTCACCATACTCCCCGAAATCTTGCTGGGTTACTTGCTGTGTATCGTACGGTATGTTGTATATTCGTGTGTCCCAAATAATCCTGAATTAGGCGCGTATCGGCGCCTCTATCCGCCAATGCATAACCACATGCATGTCGTAACATGTGGGGATGAATACCTAGGGTTAGCTCAGCTAGCTCACCAAGTCGTGAAAAAAGTTGATAAAAGCGCTGACGAGTCATGGCAGTCCCTCTTTCAGATAAAAATAACCACTGACTTTCTTTCCCTTTCCATGTATTTCTAATTTTTAGCCAAGCTTTAATGAGTGGGATCTCTTCATCAATCAGTGGGTGATTAACGGAAAAACCATTCTTTAAACGATGTACATAAAGCTCATTACTTTCTAAGTTAAGATCAGATAATTTTAGTGATAGGGCCTCGCTTGCCCTTAGACCATGTATAAAGCACATATAAATTAAGCAAGAATTACGTTCGGGATGTCGTGACAAATGACAAGCAGCTAAAAGTCGAGATATTTCCTGTTGAGTTAAATACTTACGAGTGGACATGAACGTTTCCCCATTTAGTCAAAAAAGGTCAATCATATCTAAATTAATCGGCCTAACATATTAATTTTTTTAGATAAATATAATGCTTTTATTCTATAGGTGAAATAAAAAATTATTTATTATCCGTCAGGTCAGTAATCAAAGATTAATTAACTAAAATTTTATATTTTATAAAGCAGTTTTTATTCTGCTTTATAAATGTGAGAGAAAAGAGATTATTTACTTGTAAAACAATACTTACTCGTCGATAAAAGCAGCTAATTTCCATTTTTCGTACCGAGCTATTAATCATTCTACGAGTTATTTTTAAGGAGCTAGTGTCATGTTTTCTCTGCGTATTTTATGGTTAAATTCCTACCCATATCTTTAAATTGAAAATTTCTTTAAGATGAAATGAAATTAAGTCAAATAAAGTCACTGTTAGGTTCTCATGAGAATACTATTAATTGAAGATCACCTAAAAACCCAAGGGTGGGTCAAAAATGGGTTAGAAGAAGCGGGTTTTCTTGTGGATGTAGCTGATGATGGTCGCGACGGTCTCTATTTTGCTTTAGAAAACAGTTATCAGTTGGTAATCCTCGACATCATGCTGCCCGGTATGAATGGCTGGGAGATTTTAAAAATCTTACGCACAGCTAAAAATATTCCAGTTATCTGCCTCACTGCACGGGATGCCGTTGATGACAGAATTAAAGGCTTAGAGTTGGGTGCTAATGATTATCTCGTTAAGCCGTTTTCATTTTCTGAATTATTAGCTCGGGTTAAAAACCAATTAAAAGTTAACCAGCCAGCCTCAACCACCATGGCTATTGCGGATTTAAAAATCGACTTAACTCGCCATGATGTTGAGCGTGCTGGAAAGAAAATCATCTTAACTCGGCAAGAGTTTTCCTTATTACTGTTCTTCGTTCTACATTGCGATGAAATTTTACCTAGAACCTTAATTGCTAGCGAAGTTTGGGGTATCGATTTTGAAAGTGACACGAATATTATTGATGTGGCAATCCGTCGATTGAGAAAGAAAATCGATGATGAATTTGACGTTAAACTCATTGAAACTATTCGTGGGATGGGATACCGCTTAAATAGGCCGATAGAATGAAAAAGAAGTCACTTCGTTTTAAACTTATTTCTCTGTTTATCATTCTTATGATTACTAATGCCGGGGTGGTGACATGGGTTTTGTATCATTCACTCAAAAATGAATTATCTGAACAAGATAATAACTTACTGGTTAACCGTGCGGAGCAACTTGCCAAACTCATTGCTGGTGGCATTGATATCAAAACACTTCCCATGTATTTCCAAAGCATGATGGACATGCGACAAGACTTAATCCAAATTTCTGATGCGGCGGGGCACATATTGGTCACCACCAATCGCGAATTATTAGGTTCTCAACCTCTTCAGTTAGTCAAACTTGAACAGCTAAATATTAATGCCATCAACCATTGGCAAACCGCTCAAGGTATCCCTATTTCTGCGGTTTATTTCTCGATGAACTCCCCAAAAGGGCCGCTCCATGTGGTACTTGGTAAAGTGTCTGTCGACCGTAGTGGCGTGTTGACTCAATATCTCACCCAAAGCGTAGTGATTTCTGTCCTCTCAATTTTGTTGATGGGGCTACTCAGCTTATGGCTGCTGAAAAAAGGGTTATCCGACATTCAAGCATTGAGTCAGATAACGGTCAAAACAGATGTTCATGCGTTAAATGACCCAATTGATATTGACCAGTTACCACAGGAGTTGAAAGAGCTGGGCGAATCGATGAACACGATGCGCCAGCGGTTAAAGCATGATTTTGTCAAACTTACCCAATTTGCCGATGATTTGGCGCATGAGCTGAGAACCCCAATTAATGCAATTCGGGTGCAAAATGAAATTACCCTCCAGCGCTCGCGCAGTGTTAGCGAATATGAAGGGATGATAGTCAGTAATATTGAGGAGCTCGATAAACTGTCACAAATGATCCAAAGTACCTTATTTATTGCCCGTGCTGAAAATAAAAATATTACCTTAAATCGAGAAAACCTTTCTTTATATACGTTAGTTAACGATGTCTATGAACTCTTTTCTGCCTATGCAGAAGAAAAACAGATTGAGCTGTATAGCGAGCCCTCATCCCTGACTCTTAATGCTGACCCTGTATTACTCAGCCGAGTTTTAGTGAATATTGTCTCCAATGCGATTAAATATTCTCACCCGGACACTCGTGTCGTTACCCAAATTAATGCGCTGCCACAGCAACGGGAAATTAAAATCACTAATCAAGGGGAACTTCTACAAAACAGTGATGAAATTTTCACCCGTTTTTGGCGCGGGGATAATGCTCGAACCACAGAGGGAACAGGGCTAGGGTTGGCGATTGTGAAAGCGATAGTTGAATTACATGGCGGCTCAGTGAGCTTTGAGCACCATGCAGGAACCAGTACCATTACACTGAAATTTCCTACAATTAAGTAAGATGACAAATTTGTCATCTTACTGTCAGCCACTTTTACTGCGCTTTCGGTATAACTAATTTCATTTCCCTTTTGCTATGGAGCGCATGATGAAAAAGTTACCTAAAATTCCCGCATCTCAAATCACGGATGAAACCCTCTTTTTTATGAAACGCCGTCAGTTACTTAAGGCATTAGGCATTGGAGCCGCAGGTTTAACCGTTGCGGCGACGGCCAATGCGGGGCTGTTTTCTTGGTTCAGTGACGATGCGTCAGCACCTCCGATGAAGCCAAGAAAACCTCTGACATTTATTCAACCTGAAGAATTTCAGCCATCATTAACCCTCACACCTGAAGATAAAGTGATTGGTTATAATAATTTTTATGAATTTGGGTTGGGGAAATCCGACCCTGCCGAGAATGCCCATACTTTAGTGACGGATGAGTGGACGGTAACGATTGATGGGGAAGTAAATCGTCCCCTAACGCTTAATCTAGATGATATAAACACTAAGTTTCCCTTAGAGGAGCGCATTTATCGTATGCGCTGTGTTGAAGCTTGGTCGATGGTCATCCCATGGGTTGGTTTTCCTTTAGCGAAATTATTGGCTTTAGTCGGACCCACTAGCAAAGCCAAATATGTGGCTTTTGAAACACGCTACGCTCCAGAACAAATGCCGGGACAAAAAAGTCGTTATATTGGTGGTGGATTATCATATCCCTATGTGGAAGGGCTACGCTTAGATGAGGCTATGAACCCGCTGACTTTGCTGGCGACAGGCGTTTATGGAAAAACATTACCCAACCAAAACGGAGCACCGATCCGGTTGGTTGTACCATGGAAATATGGCTTTAAAGGGATTAAATCGATCGTCAAAATTCGTCTTACTGAGCATATGCCTGACACTACATGGAATTTATCAGCGCCGAGCGAATATGGCTTTTTTGCCAATGTGAATCCAGATGTAAGCCACCCTCGTTGGTCACAAGCCACCGAACGTTTTATTGGTGCAGGAGGTTTAGGTCAAGTGACTCGTCAGCCAACATTGTTGTTTAATGGATATGGTGAACAAGTGGCAAGCTTGTATCAAGGAATGGACTTGCGGAGAAATTATTGATGCCCCAGGACAATAAATTCATCGTTGGATTAACCAAAGGGAGCTTTCATCTTATTGCTTTGCTCCCTTTGATATGGCTGATTTTTTTAGTCGATACTCAACAGCTTGGAGCTGACCCCGCCAAAGATATCCAACATTTTACAGGAATAGCGGCTTTACGTTTGCTTGTCGTTATTGTATTGATCCCTCTGGCTGCAAAATTATTGCGATTTACGGTATTGTTTCAAACACGAAAATTACTGGGGTTATGGTGTTTTTTCTGGGCTGTGCTGCATTTAAGTAGTTATCTATTACTGGAAATTGGTGTAAATAATTTAGCGCTATTTTTCGAAGAAATTTTTTCGCGCCTCTATTTAGTGATCGGCGCGGTAGCTTGGTTGTGTTTGTTGTTGATGGCGGTCAGTTCATTCAACCGTATACGCCTTTATTTGGGCGTATGGTGGAAAAGAATTCATATGCTGCTTTACCCAACGATTTTACTCGCATTTTGCCACTACATGCTGTCATTAAAAACCTTAACACCTGAGCCATTTATCTATTTAGCCGCCGTGGGGAGTGCATTGGTCTATCGCATGTGGAACCAGCAATCACAACGAATAAAACCTTCATAAAGGTTGGCGTGCTTAAATTGTATTCTTACTTGGTATTATAAAATGCCTAATACTACGGTTTGCTAGGATTAGGCATTTGGTGTGCATTACAATATAGTGTAAAGCAAATCTATGCTTCGTTTTATGATAATACTTTACCACCTTACTCAACCCCTTCTTACGATAACCGTTAAATCGTCACTCTTTGAATTGCTCTTAAACTTAGTGTGGCTAGCAAGGCTCTCACCTTTCTATAGATAAAAATATTTAAAAGAAGTTTTCATTAGAATTTCTTTAAAGCTTAAAGTTATACATTGATATATAATTTTTAAATACTCGTTATTTGCGTAATTAATATCCTTATTTTCGGGTAGTATCGGGATTTATTATATGTGGGTGATGATTTTTGTGAGATATAATTTCGTTGATAAACTTTACAATTATTTATAATTAATTTGTTGGTGTTTGTAAATAATGAAGTTAAGATAAATCTTAAAAAAAATATTTAATAATTTACAAACTCAAAATTCGAGTAATACTACTTTTTTAAGTTGTATTTTATGGTTGAAATTTAACCATAAAATACATCTGATTAGTAAAAGATATGTTTTAATATTTTCAAATGTATCAAAATGTAATTTGAAAGGTGATTGGCTGAAGTTTTATGTCTATAACATGCTGTTATTTATATTATAAATTTCAGTGTGGTTATTTTCTGTTACATTTATCCTATGTTAATAGAGCGATAAATGATTTTAATGGTAATCAATTTGCCCTATCGATTATACAAAATAAATAATCAGACATATAATCATCAAAAATTTTAGGACGGTATCTATGGTTCAGATGGTGCCTATAATTAATTTTTAATATAAAGGTTAAATTAAATGACTTATTTTTCTAATGAGATAAATAAAGAAATAGGGCAGTATTTGAGAGGAATTAGAAAAGAGCAAAACTTAACAGGGGAAGATTTGGCAAAAAAGTTGAATATTAGCCAACAGCAGATATCCCGATATGAAACGGGAAAAACAAAGCTGACATTTGAAATGATGGATACAATTTTAGTGATATTCAATAAGTCATGGAGAGACCTTTTTAATCATGTAATAGATAGATACGATAATGAAAGATTACAGTATACCATAAAAAATGAAAATAATTATTTTGCTATCTTAGATAAAGACACTAAAAAAATGTGGCGTTAATTCGGCCAATAAAAAATCAAATCTTTTTGGTGAAGTGTAATTAGTACATATAATAAATTTAGCCTATTAATATGATAACTTTATTAAAAGTAATCATTAATTTAATTAAAATAATGATTACTTTTATCTAAAGTTGTTATTAACAACTCTTATGGCGAAACATACATTATACAAGTATTATACAGGATTAAATAATCATGAAATTGAATAAATTTGTAATGGGTGCTGTATTTGCATCAGGCTTTGCTTCGTTCGCAGCAATGGCAGCTTATACGGGTACACCTACTAACGGTACTATCGAATTTTCAGGTGAATTAGTGAATTCTGCTTGTGGTTTAAGTGAAGAATCAAGTCCTGTAAAAGTAAACTTTTATCAGATCCCTGTTTCTAATTTAAAAAATGGTGAGCGTGCAGGTAATATCAAGAAAGATATCGTTCTGCAAGGTTGTGATACTACAGTTGCACAAACTGCAACTGTAACTTACACACCATCAACTATTAACCCTAATGATAATACATTAGCGGCGTTCACTTCAGGTACTGCAAGTGGTGCTGGTATTGGTTTAAGAGACAATGGAAATAAAGATGTTGTTTGGGGACAAGCTTCTACTGCAGTTAATTTAACTGAAGGTAAAACTGCTATTCCATTCGTTGCTTATTTAAAATCTGATAATGCATCTAATGCAGTGACTCCAGGTAGCTTTGATTCAACTATCAATTTCAAAATTGATTACCAATAATTTGTAATTGGTTTTATATCAATATGCGGAGTATTTAATACTCCGCATTAATAAAATCTACCAATAACTAAATGGTATTGTTCATGATAATTCGGGTTGCAAAAATAGCATTAGGATCTAGTTTGTTATGGCCTCTATTAAGTTGGGGAATGACTGGTAATAACATCCCTGGTGATATTGTAATGCAAGGTGAATTAATAGAAGCCTCATGCACGATTGATCCTGAAAGCCGAGAACTTTGGGTTAGTTTTGGTGAAATCAGTGCCCGAGAAATCACCCCTGAAGTCAATATGTTGGTGAGTAAGAATTTTGCTATAAAGCTTGTTGGATGTACGTTGCCTTCTAATGACAAAGGTAGTGCATCGCGCGCGCAAATAACTATGATGGGAACCTCTGTTAATGATGATCAACTTTTACAAGTGAGTGGTGATTCAGAAGGATTTGGAATTCAATTTAGGGACTCTCACGGTGAAATACTTAAACTTAATAGAAGAATGCCGGATTACACATTATTAGAAGGGCACAATAAATTAGATTTTACTGCAATTTTAGTTGCTTATCAAAAGCATATTAAGGCAGGTGATTTCGCAGGAGTTCTACGATTTAGAATGGATTATTTCTAAAACTAATAATAATTACATATAAAAGAGAATTGAGCTAAATCTCTAGCCAAATGAGTGAATACTGAGTAACTAAAATGATTATTTTAAATGGAAATATAAATAATATAAAAAAACTATTTGCAATATATATTGCAGTGCTTTGCTATTCACCAAATATGTCTGCAAATGACCTTGTTGAGTTTAATGTTGACGTATTAGATGTTGGTGATCGTAACAATATTGATTTAACTCGATTCTCTAAAGATAACTTCGTATTTCCTGGGACTTATTTATTGGATGTCTATATTAATGGACAATCATTGTCACAGCAGAAGGTCACTTATATTACCGATCCTCAAGATAGTGAAAAATCATTAGTCTGTTTTACGCCTAAGCAAATTGAAATGTTAGCGCTCAAAGAAGATGCGTTAAAAAAAATCCAAACCATATCCCCTGAATGTTCAAATATTTTACCTATTTCAGGTGTTAAAATTAATAATCATGAAGGCAAGCTGGATATCACTATTCCACAGGCATGGATGAAATATTCCGATCCTAGCTGGGTGCCGCCTGAGCGTTGGGATTCGGGGGTTTCAGGTCTTATATTTGATTATAACCTGACCGGGTCAGTTTCTCGTTCCTTGACGACACATACAAATAAGCACTCATTGTCAGCATATGGTCAGACGGGTTTTAACTTGGGGGCGTGGCGCTTTAGAGCTGATTATCAAGCTAATTATAACGAGCGTGGTGATAGAAAATTCGATTGGAACCAGTTTTATGCATATCGTCCTCTGATCCACATGGCGGCCAAGCTGACACTGGGTGAAATTTATTTAAATTCTCAGGTTTTTGACACGATTCGCTTCACTGGCTTTAACCTTGCCAGTGATGAACGTATGTTACCGCCAAATCTGCGAGGATATGCACCACAGATTAATGGTATTGCGAAAAGCAATTCAAAAATTGTTGTGACTCAAGCTGGGCGTGTCGTTTATGAAACGACGGTACCTGCAGGGCCATTCAGTATTCAGGATTTGCAAAGTTCAATTCGTGGAACCTTGGATGTCAAAGTTGAAGGGGATGACGGCGAGGTATCGACTTTTCAAGTTGATACAGCAAATATTCCTTATTTAACGCGCCCGGGCTATGTGCGTTATAACGCTTCGGTCGGTAAACCATCACGATTTAATCACAAACCAGAGGGGCCAATGTTTGCCACGGGAGATTTCTCTTGGGGGCTGAGCAATAACTGGTCACTCATTGGTGGTCTACTTTTTGCGGGTAGGGATTATACCGCTATATCTGCTGGATTAGGGCGTGATTTATCTGTATTTGGGGCACTTTCTGCCGATGTCACACAATCCATTAGCCGAATGCCAGGTGATAACACGCAAACGGGTTCTTCCTATCGCCTGAGTTATTCAAAATCATTTGATGAACTTAACAGTACGATTTCTTTTGCGGGTTACCGCTTCTCGCAGGATAAGTTTAGAACACTGTCGCAATATTTAGATGAGCGTGAAAACAAATATCTGGGTATTGGCCGTCAAAAAGAGATGTATACCGTGACAGGGAATAAAACTTTTTGGGCTGATGATCCTGATTGGAGAACGACAGTATTCTTAACGTATACCCATCAGACCTTTTGGGACCAGACATCTCAAGATAGATATGGCTTATCTGTGGGTCGAACATTTCGTTTAATGGGCATCAATGGTGTTTCAACCAATATTGCGGCCTACCGTTCTGACTATCGGGGTCGACGTGACGATAGCATTTCACTTTCGGTTTCAGTGCCTGTTGGTGATAGCCGTTGGGCGGGATATGACTTGCAAAATAGTGGCAGTAAGACCAGCCACATGCTGTCTTACAGTGACAATAGGGATATGAATAACTTATGGCGAGTTAGAGCCGGTCGAAGCAGTGATGATCGCGTACGGTTTGATGGATATTATCAAAAACGGACGCAACTTGCTGAAGTTAATACTAATGTCAGCTATCAAGAAAGACAAACGGCATCGATCAACGGGACATTGCGCGGTGGTTTCACTGCTACCAAGCATGGAGCTGCGTTACATAACAGTACCGGTACAACGGATACAGCAAGAATTATGGTCGATACCAACGGTGTTGGTGGCGTGCCGTTTAACCATGAAAAAACACGAACTAACTGGGCCGGTATTTCTGTTGTGCCTGATATTGTCAGCTATTACAGCTTCGACACGCGTATTGATGTCGATAAGTTAAAAAATAACGTTGATACCAATAAGGCGATAGCAACATCGACCTTAACAGAAGGCGCAATAGGTTATCAGCGCTTTGATGTTGCAGAAGGTGAAAAGCTCATAGCAACTATTCGTTATAACGATACGGTACCTCCATTTGGTGCTGATGTGACAAACGCTGATGGCATTAACATTGCCATGCTGATGGAAAATGGATTGGCGTATTTGATGGCAGTAAATCCTAAAGAAACATTAACGGTATCTTGGGGCGGAAAAGCGCAATGTAAAATTCAACTGCCTGAAAAAATTAATTCGGGTATGTCAGTTTTGCTGCCTTGCCAATAATGTAATGACAGTTTGAAAAAGTATTCTATAAGGTAGAGAAAATGGCGATTCGTATAAATAAATGGGTAGGTGGTTTGCTAGTTATGATGGTTGGCGTAGGGCAATCATATGCGGGTATTTCACTGGATAGAACACGACTGATTATTACCGGCGATGAAAATTCTGCGAGTGCTAATTTATCAAACACCAGCTCAAGTATTCCTTTTCTTGCTCAGTCATGGGTTGAAGATGCCAATGGGAAAAAAATTACATCGCCATTAGTTGTATTGCCACCATTACAGCGCATTAATGGTGGGCAAAAAGGGGTTGCCCGTGTTTCAAAAACAGCCGAGATAGATAAGTTACCCCAAGACCGAGAAAGCCTGTTTTATTTAAATGTACGCGAAGTTCCGCCAAAACCCGATAAACCGAATGTTTTACAGTTAGCGATGCAATCGCGGATTAAATTGTTTTATCGGCCGACAGCCATTATTCCTGAGTCTAAAAGTGCAGTTTGGCAAGACCAAGTCATATTTTATAAACAGGGAAATAATTGGCGCGCTGAAAACCCAACTCCTTATTTTGTGACCATTATTAGCCTTAATAATAAACCGGTGGCAGAAGGTGGAAAAAAACTAACTGATTTTCCAGGGGTGATGATTGCACCTAAATCGCATCTCGATATTAAGGTCAATAGTTCAGGCGAGAGTTTCACCATGATGTATGTGAATGATTATGGTGGTCATCCAGAACTTAAATACAGTTGTAGCGGAAATACGTGTAAAGCGTTACCACCAGAGCAACAGATTCGCTAGGAGTATTGATATGAACATTAGGTGCTTAGGGATCGTATTATTGGGGCTAGGAAGTTTCTCCGCGGTTGCAGAAATTGCGGATGAAAAGCTGTCCCGCCAAACATTGCTAGACGTACATAGTACTGTGCATTTTACAGGGAGCGTTTATGCATCGCCTTGTGTTCTTGAATTAGAAACACAAGAGCAGTATGTCGATTTAGGTGAAATAAATGCCAGAGAATTTCATCGCATTGGCGATAGAAGTACTCCTGTTGCATTTAATATTCGCCTCAAAGATTGCCAACGCGGAGCATCCAAGTCATTTGTGAATTCTGCTGGAGAAGCAACTCAAAATGCGCAGCGTTATTACTTGACGGGAGAAAGTGCTGTTTCATTGAGCATTGCGGGAGATACGGATTTTTTTAACCCTGATTTGGTGCGAGTTACAGGTGATATTCGAGGTGCCGGATTGCGTATTTCCAGTAAAGAACATCAAAACCTAATGGTCAACCAGCCAACAAGTTCATGGGTGATCAAACCTGGCGATAATAACCTCACACTTAATGCATCATTGGAATCTACAGCACGGTCTGTTTCGGCGGGAACCTTTAGCGGATTAGTTAGGCTAAAACTGGAGTATTTATAACCATGTTTGTCTACAACAATAAAAAACTAAAAGATATCACTATTGCTGTTGGTCTGTTTACCGTCGGGGCGTTGCCGTTATCTGCTTTAGGGGCTCCCCACGGTTCTGCTATACCGGATGGGGGAACGTATACATTCGAAGCAAGAATGAATAATCAATTGCTCGTTAATGAGAAGGATGCAGAAACAGTATTCAATTTTGATGTGGGTAATTGGCCTTATTTTGATATTTATTGCCAAAGCTATATGAAGCCGGGGGGGGTTGGGAATTCAGATCCAGATTCAGGGATGACATTTGATTTAATGTCAACCATTCCTACATCAATGCAAAACCCAGGATACCTGAACCTCAATGAATATTTTGATGTAAAAGTTGAAATTCAAATCGGGGGAAAGGTTGGCCAGAAAGTTGCTGTCCCAGTAAAGGATATGTGGAATGGGGGTTCTGACCCAATAGAGTGTACACCACCGAGAGTTAATAGCCGCGATTATGGTGTCGAGCTACGGACGGGATCGAGTGGAACGATCACGTTTAGGCTGAAAAAACCGATTATTAATGGCATTACCATCAACCAAGCGGAACTGGTACAGGTTTTTGCTAAAAAAGGCAGCCCAGCGAATGGCAGTACAGCTTATGCACCAATTCCATCAACGCGAGTCGTTCTAGGGGCAGGAATTATCACGGTTGCTGATGAGTGTACGATTAATGAAGGCAACCCAATAGATATTAATTTTCTTGATGTGGCAAACACGAGTGAACAGTTGAATGGCACTAATTATGCTCAGCCCTTTAAGATCCCAGTTAAATGTACCGGAGGCAGTTTTACGACAGGTGATTTAAATATCAAGCTGTCATTGTTGCCGGGAGCGTCAGGTAGCGCGGATTTTAACCCTGATTATTTCGGTACGTTAAAAAACGGTGTGAAACGCACAAATCTTGGCATTGTGGTGACTGATAATTTGACCGGAACCTTGGTAAGACCGAACCAAGCTTATCAAGTGCCTAATTTTATTAATAACCAAGGCACCTGGAACTTAACGGCTGCGCCAATAGCTGCGCCTGGTAGTAGCGTGGAAGAAGGTGAATTTACAAGCACCGGGACAATTCTTGCTGAATTCCAATGAGGCCGATCATGCGAAATAATAATCAGATAAAGCGTAATAAATATTTATTGTCGATTGGCTTATATTTATTAGTCTCAGGGTCGGTGAGTGCAAGTGTGATCCCGAGTAATATGGGAAGCTATTCATTCAGAGGCATGGTTGTTGCTACGCCATGTCAGATAGCACCTGGAAGTGAGAAGGTCCCTGTTGATTTTCAACAAATCTCGGTTAAAGATCTTTATAAAGAAGGCAAGTCGAAACCTTTAATTTTCTCAATTCATTTAACGAATTGTAATACGACCATATTTAAATCGGTGACAGTGACTTTTAATGGAATTGAAAATAAAAATCTTCCTGACCATCTTGCGATTAGTGACCAAAGTGAGGCAAGTGGAATCGGTATTGGGTTATTAAATTTAAATGAAACACCCATAGAATTGAATACGCCATCATTAGCGCAAAATTTGGCAAAAAATGATACGGAAATTCAATTTAAGGCTTATGTCGAGGCTGAACCAGAAGCGAGAATTAACGAAACGATTATCTATGGGAATTTTTATAGTACTGCATACTATACATTAAATTATCAATAACGAATGAAAACATGACGTTTGCAATTAAAATTAAAGATAATAAAAAAGAAAGTTATCCATGGGTGCTTTTAGGTTTTGTCGTTATATTTTTTGGCATTATATTGCATATTTATCTGCCGAATATGGGCGGAACAGGTTTGTCATTGCCATTCAATATAATTAGTGGTTTTTTTATTGCGTTTTTTATTGTGATGATTAGTATTACACAAATTAAAAATTTAAACTTATACTATTCTAAGTCGAGTAATTATATTACGATTGGATTAGTCTTATTATTAGGTTTGTGTTTTTTTGCGCCAGAAAATTACCAGTTTAATGCGTACTTGACTGCGTATTGGTTATTGGGGGCGTTGTTTTTTTATCAAGCTTTATTGCAAATAAATATTTCAGAAACTGTATTGAAAATAATTGTTTGCAGTGTATTATTTGCTGCTATTATTGAGAGTCTATATTCAATAGCACAGGTTTTTAATTTTTTTCCGATATCAGGGGATAGGCCATATGGTGTATTCCAACAAGTTAATGTTCTTTCTAGTTTTATTTGTGTTGGTATTGCCAGTGCAATAGGCATGTTTATTTTAATGAGAACTGTCACACGGTATGCGTTTGCCATTATCATTGTGAGTCTCATTTTAATGAGTATGGTATTGCCATTGTCCCAATCATTAACTGGATATTTAAATTTATTATTAATTGTTATTGTTTTTTATTTTTTCGCAACGTATCATCGTCAATATATTGTTTACTCTTTAATAGCGATTGTTATCGGTCTTATTATTGGTTATGGAATAAAAGTTAGTTTTAATATTTCTGACTTTTCTGACAGTAAATTACAAACATCACATATTAGATGGGTGCTATGGCAACATAGTTTATATCTATTTAGCGAAAATATGTTATTTGGCTCTGGGGTTGGTAGTTTTGAATCTGTATTTTTAGAGCGTTTTGGTGGTGGTTTGCTAGGAACCAGTGAAAAGGTTATTTCACATCCACACAATGAGGTATTGCGTTGGATGGTTGAAGGTGGGTTAGTTGGTTTTGCGGCAATATTGTTAGTTATTATTGGTGGTGTGCATCTACTTTATTCTTCATTAAAAAATAAAAATAACAATTATGTTTTTTTAGTTATTGCGTTACCAATTGTTTTTCATATGATGACAGAGTTTCCATTGTGGTTATCAATACCTCATGGGGTGGTATTGATATTGTTAATGCGTTGTGCCGATGTTCCAACTAAAAAATATTCATTGAATAAGTTTGTAGGGTATTTTTCGAAAACAATTATTGCGTTAGGTGGTTTATTATCCATGGGGTTGCTGTATTTTACTTTGCAAACACAGCAATATTTAACGTATATCGAAAAAACAGGGCAGCAGTATCTTCTTTCGATGAATGAGCCTGATTATAGTGAATGGAAATACTATTTAATCGATGATCGTTACAAATTGGATCTCAATATGGGGTATTTATTACGCTATAACGAGACGCAAGACCCTTATTATTTGAATTTATTTTCATCTTGGGCAGAAAACTATTCACGTTCTTGCTCAGATCTTAATGTTTATTTTTCTTGGATCCTTGTTTTAAATGAATTAGGTGAGAAAGAGAAAGCAAAAAGCGTCAAAGAAAAAGCGATTTTTTTATTTGATAATAATGAGAAATTAGAAGGATTGAATTTTTAATTATTCATGCGGTAATTTGTATATTAATTAAAAATCTAAAGGATTTATTGGTGTTAATTATCAATAAATAGGGCGTTTTATTAATTTAAATCTATATTAAAGGAAATAACATGAAAAAGTTAAATGCTATCGAAGCTGCTGCTGTAGTTGGTGGAACAAAACAAGTTTGTACTAATTCTTACGAGAGCATCACTGTTGGTGGTGTTAAATCTTGCCAATTAGTGACCACTTGTACTGATAAGCACGGTAATAAAACATACAAAGCAAAAGCTGTTGGTGCATCAAACTGTGATGTAACAGCTCCATAGTATTAAATTTGATTTTTATTAATTGATACATGGGGAGTTATCCCCATGTATTTTTCGTACCTGAATGGAATTAACTGTTATGAATACTCGTTTTAAACCAATAACTATTACACTTTATACTCTATTTGTTATTATCGCTTCTTCACTCATGACGGTTTTGTTCTATCATATTTTTGTTTTTAATACTTTTTCAAATGATGATGCACAAAGCTCTTCTTTTATTGAATTTAATAGTGAACAAGTTCTATTGAGTCCAATAAAAGAAAATAACAGCATCATAGAAGTCCTTTCTTATGGTTGCCATTATTGTGCCGTAAATCATGATAATGTCAGTCAATTCGAAAAAACACTCCCTGAGAACGTCAACTTTAAAGTCGTGCATTTAGCCATGGATAATAATCTGGGGCTTGCTGCCTATGCGCCTATTTTTGCGACATTGGAAGAGATGGGGGTGGAATCTCAATACCGTCAGGATCTTTATACCGCAGTTATCAATGATAAGCTTGATTTAGCTAATAAAGATGTCTTAAACCAATGGTTAAAACAGCACAATGTTGATTCAACCCAATATCTAAAAACCAGTGAAAGCCAAGCGGTTCAAGAACGTCTGAAAAACATGCTTGAAATTAGCAAGTTTTATCAAATTACTGGAACACCTGCATTTATTATCAATAAACGCTATGTCGTCTATCAAGACCGTGATTTTGCAGACTTTACTGCTTATATGCTTGAATTATTAGACAAAAGCAATGAGGAGTTACGGTGATCCGGTTTTGCATTGTCTGGACGGTATTTACAGCGAAAAACTGTTTGATGCCGTTTAAAAAAGGATATCAAAAACTTAATCATAGTGGACTTACCTTTTTACGGTTGTTACTGCGCCGGGGCTATATCACATCGGTATTATTTGTCTCCAATTTATTATGTCGCGTAGGCTTATTAGGTCGTCAATATCGTAATCGGAATAAAGTCGCCACGGAAAACTTTCGTAGTTTAATGGAAACGAAAGGGCATATTGATATGAGCTGGATAGCTGTTCGACGCTTCATTTTGGAAGAAGCTGCAACATGGGGACAAAACCAAAAAATCATGGCGCAAGTTCGAGTTTGTACTCTTGAACTTGATAGCATCGTTGCGCCTTTGCACCAACAAAATAAACCCGTTGTGCTTGCTCCATTGCATATGGTTTCTGATGTTTTAGCCACCATGGTTGGTGCAGGGGTGACCCCAGGCAATGCGACGGTGGTGGTTTCGTCGAGTGCAGAACAGCAAAAGTATAACGCTTCGGCACGTGAGTTAGGCCAGGTGAATTTATCATATTGCTCTATTCATCAGGGAAATAAAGTATTAGCTAGCCAGTTAATGACTGCGATGACAGAAACGGCGACAGGGCAAAAGAATATAATTGTTTTTCCTGATATCACCCCTGATTACACGGTTCAAACAGAGGAAGGGGCGTCGAGCAAATTATCGTGCCATTTATTCAACCGTGCAGCGAAGCTGCACAATGGTGTCGTGCGTTTATCCAGTGCGATTTCGGCACAGGTGGTTTTTTATCATCTGTACTACCAAAACGGTTTAAAAATCAAGGTTTATCCGCCTGTTGCAGCAAAAGATGTTGCAACTCAAATGCCCGCCATCATTGAAAATGCGGTTCGTCATTATCCCAATGATTGGCTTTTATGGCATAGCCATTCACTTTATTTTATTAGCCATTAAATAATAATGAAAAATATTATTCCAAATTTTGTTTCTCAAGAAGAAACCAATGAATGTGGCTTAGCATGTATTGCGATGTTAGCACAAACTCAAGGTCTCAATGTTTCTCTTGAAACGCTGCGAGAGGTGTATCCAGCATCGGATCATGGAACTTCTTTGATTGACCTTTCGTCCATTTTAGCTAATTACGGTGTTGCGACGACACCGGTGCTATTTGAGCACCAAGAGCTCAATAGCTTACCACTTCCCGCTATTTTACATTACGGAGCAAGCCATTTTGTGCTGCTTGCTTATCGCAAAGGAAATAACGTGTGCGTGATGAACCCTGCAATTGGGCAGCAGTGGTTACCTTTCTCTGCATTAAAAGCGGAAATTAGCGGCTATGCATTAATTTTAGAACCAGATACCGCGCTGGAAAAAATTGAATCATTAGCACCAGAAGACAGAAATGATGGGACTACAGGGAAAAAAGCTCCTCATGCAATGAGCCTGAAAGAAACCTCAGAAATTCGCGGTGTTTATTGGTTGATGATATTCGCTTTTTTGGTTTCGTTAACGCTATTTTTAATGCCAGCCATGGTGAGCAATGCGATCAACCAAGCCTTTTCCGACGCTAAAAATGCCATTTTTCCTTACGGCTGGTTCATTGTTGCCTTTGTGGTTGCAACACTATTAGCACTCGGGGTGAGAATACTAAGCGAGCGTTTCGTAAAACACTTTGTGTTGATTAAAAGCGGGGTGGGTTTTTCACGTTTATTGAGTAATCCATTGCGCTTTTTTGAAAAACGCGCACCTGGGGATGTTTTTAGCCGTTTTGTCGCTTGGCAGGGGGCCTTAACTGAAAAAATTGAGCTGGATAACGGGCTACGAACAGATTGGGTTATTTGTGCGATAGCATTAGGTACCATGTTTTGGATTGCGCCCGTATTAGCGGCTATTTCAGCTGCGGGTGTCACTGTGATGGGCTTAATTAGTGTATGGGCGATAATTCGTGATCGGTGGTATACCCAACAGTTACAGTTAAAATCAGCAGAATTAAATGACTTTTTTATGGAGACGCTGCAAGGCATTCTGACCATAAAAACAGCAGGGATTGAAAATCAGCGTAAGGCGCAATTTGCATGGTTAAGCCGTGAATTGTTTACCTGTATGCAGCGCAGAAATGTGTATCAACAAATTAAAGATGGCATCTATCAATTAACCGGTAGTTTGGAGATGGTCATTTTTATGTTAGTGGTTTTACCCATGGTGGCCAATGAGTTAATTTCTTTGGGGGATTTCTTTGCTTATAGTTTCTTGCGTCAAATTTTCACCAATTATGTGACGCGTATTTTTTATGCGATTATCCATAAGTCGCAACTGCATATTATTGATACACGCGCCCATTCTTTATTCCCTAAGAAAAGTGAGCAGGACACCGCGCCATTCCATGAAAAACACGCCGCAGCGCTAGGAAAAGCACCTCACTTATCATTCAACGGGATTCATTTCAGTTATGACCCTGCGAAACCGATTTTAAATAATGTGTCATTAGACTTACCTTCAGGCACGCAGGTTGCCATTGTTGGGGAGTCAGGGGCAGGAAAAAGCACGTTATTACGGACAATTGCGGGTTTATTCAGCCCACAGCAAGGAATATGCGAGTCCAACGGTGAGGCCGTCAGTGTGCAGCAGCTTACGCAATTGGTTTGCTTGCAAAGCCAAGAAGATATTTTATTTAATGCGACCGTCTTAGATAACATCACGCTATTTGACCCTAACTTCCGCGAAAAAGATAAAAAAAGAGTCGAAGTGCTGCTTGATAAATTGGCACTCGGTGCAGTGATTAATCAATTACCTGGTGGGGTTAATGCGTTGATAAGAGAAAGCCATGCGGCGCTGTCGCTTGGGCAACGTCAACGTTTGTTATTGGCTCGTTCGTTATACAGTGCCCGTCCTATTTTGTTATTGGATGAGCCCACTGCCAATTTGGATGAAGAAACGGCGAAAATAGTCATGGCGACCATTCAGTCACATTGCCAGAAAACGGGTAAAACATTGATTGTTGTCACTCACAGTGAAGAGCTGGCGGCTAATTTCGATGCACTTTACCGAATCGTAGATGGGAAATTAAGTCTTGAGAACAACCCCAATAAAGCCCCTTGTGTGGCAACAGGCATGCCTCAATCTGAACCTTCTTTGTTAGCGGCAATGGAAGGAACTTCCTTATGACCTCTCGCCACGTAGCACCAAAATTGGGTTTAACGACTCAACGATTACGCATTTTAGGTGGGTTGGTAGCACTACTTGTGCTGATTGTGGTGATCGGCCGTTTTGTTTGGGAATCACCCGCGCCAGCGTTGCATGAAAACGTAATTTTATCGGTGGAACGTGGCGATATTGAAAAAGTTGTCATGGTCACGGGGACATTAAAGCCCTCAATGCAAGTTAACGTAGGGGCTCAGGTTAACGGGCAAATCAAAAAACTGTATGTAAAACAAGGCGACAAAGTAGTTAAAGGGGAATTGTTGGCAGAAATCGACCCAACTATCCAGCAGTCTGAGCTCAAAAATGCAACCGCTCGGTTATCCAGTGCTCAGGCGCAAAAACGGGCTGCAGAAGCGACATTAATACAGTATATCAAAGCCTATCGGCGTCAGGTGGTGATGCAACGAGATGGCTCTGGTATTCGCAGTGAATATGAACAAGCACAAGCCCAATATGAGGCGCAATTACAGCAGGTTAATGTCAATGAGGCGTTAATCACGCAATCAGAAATGGACGTGCAAACTGCACAAGCTAACCTCAATTTTACACGGATCATCGCGCCGATTAGTGGCGAAGTACTGGGTATTGTGGCGAACGAAGGGCAAACCATCGTTTCTTCACAGACAGCACCGACCATTTTAGTGCTGGCGAACCTAGATAAAATGCAGGTTCAGACACGAATTTCGGAAGCGGATATTCAAAAAATTCGCCCAAGCCAACCCCTCACATTCTATGTGATTGCGGACCCTGAAACGCACTACGAAAGTACCATGGGGTATGTTCAACCCATTCCTCCCGAAGCTCTTGATGAAAATAACAATAATTCTGGGGGGCAACAGAACAGTGCAATTTATTACAACGGAACATTTGAGGTTGATAACACCGATCGTGCATTAAAGACATCAATGACAGCGCAAGTATTTATTCGTGTTGCACAAGCAAAAGATGCCATACGACTCCCCGTTAGTGCGCTGGGGCGAGCGGTGGGTGCAAACCAATATGAAGTGACCGTGATCAACAATCAAAAACCGGAAATTCGCACTATCAAAGTGGGGATTAATGATCGCCATTTCGTCGAAGTACTTGAGGGGATTAGCGAGGGTGAACACGTTGTTATTCAATCAGATAATGTGGCGAGTTAATGATGGCGACGACACGAAATGTATCTTTAACCCGTCCTCTGATTGAACTTCATCATGTTTACCGTGAGTTTTCAGCCGGTACGCAAACTATTCCTGTTTTGAATGATATTTCGCTATCAATTAACCAAGGAGAAATGGTCGCGATTATTGGCGCATCAGGTTCAGGTAAATCGACTCTGATGAACATCATTGGTTGTTTAGATAAACCTTCTCAAGGAGAAGTGTTTATCAATGGGATTGCGGTTCATGAGGTGAACAGTGACCAGCTGGCGGAATTGCGTAGCCAATATCTTGGATTTATTTTTCAACGTTATCACCTGATGCCCTACCTGACTGCAGAGGAAAATATTGCGATCCCAGCTTTGTATACGGCAATGCCAGAAGATGAGCGGAGCGCACGAGTTGCTTTATTAGCAGAAAAGTTAGGGTTACAAACACGCTTGGATCACAAACCTTATCAGTTATCTGGTGGGCAACAGCAGCGTGTTAGTGTCTGTCGCGCCTTGGTCAATGGTGCACAAATCATTCTTGCGGATGAACCTACAGGGGCATTAGATAGTGCCAGTGGCCACGCATTGATGGATATTTTACATCAGCTTCATCTCGATGGGCACACTGTTGTGATTGTGACCCACGATAAAAATATCGCCCAGCAAACTCAGCGAATTATTGAAATTAGTGATGGAAAAATTGTTTCTGATAAGCAGAACCAAGCGCAGACAGACACAAAACAGCGGCATCAGCTTCCTGCTGTTGAAGATAATGGCCGTGCATCGATGTGGCGCAATATTATTGAGTCCATTCGTATGGCATGGCGGGCCTTACTCGGTCATCGCATGCGTGCATTTCTGTCGATGTTGGGAATTATCATTGGTATTTCTTCGGTGGTGTCATCAATGGCCGTGGGGGAAGGAGCAAGACGCTCCATCATGGATGAAATCGGGAAGCTCGGCAGCACGACTCTGGAAATTCGCCCCGGTACTGGGTGGGGGGCTAAGCGGCCTGATATGGAGCGTGCGTTATCGTTAAATGATGTTAAAAGTTTAAAGCAACTGCCATGGATTGAGTCTGTTTCCCCCGTCGCGAGTAGCATGACGATGGTCGTTAATAAAGGCTTGGATAACTCCATCATGCTTAATGGTGTTTCAGAAGAGTATTTTGCGGCACAAGGGTTTCAGCTTTTACATGGCAGTTTATTCAGTACGCTCGATATGGCTGACAGCGAGCCCGTTATTGTATTGGATGAAGGAAGCCGAGAAGTACTTTTTCAGCCAGAAGAAGAACCGTTAGGGCAAATTGTGCAGATTGGCCATTCACCATGGCGAATTATTGGTATTGCCCGTAAACCGGGGCCCAAAATGTCGAGCGGCTTTGTTATGGGGTGGGTACCATACTCATCGTTGCAGCAACGTGTGGTCGGGGACAAACCCATTGAGTTTATTTCATTGCGCTTCCCTGAAAGCTTAACCTCTCAACAAGCTGAATTACAGGTTGAGCGTTTGTTACTACGCGAACATGGTAAAAAGGACTTTTTTATTCAGTCGGATGACCAGCTCGCCAATGCATTACAAAAAACATCCGATTCGATGTCATTACTGATCACTTCGATTGCCGCGATTTCTTTATTGGTTGGGGGGGTTGGGGTGATGAATATCATGTTGGTTTCTGTAACGGAACGAACTCATGAAATCGGGATCCGCCTTTCCGTCGGTGCGCGTCCTCAAGATATTATGAACCAATTTCTGATAGAAGCCGTGATGATTTGCTCGCTTGGCGGGTTAATTGGTATTGTCGGTTCATGGTTAACGGGGTGGATTTTCTCTTATTTCACCACTGAATTTACGATGGTGTTTACTCTGTTCCCTGTTTTATTAGCGTGCGGTTTCTCAGCTTTAATTGGTTTGGTTTTTGGTTATTTTCCTGCTCGCCGAGCTGCCAAACTCAACCCAACGGAGGCATTGGCACGCGAATGAATATCAAATCACTTTATATTATTTCTGCTTTATTTTTGCTTAATGGCTGCGGCAGTTTTACGCGTACCGAATACCAACGCCCTGAACTCACATTGCCTCAGAAGTGGGATGATAAAATACGCCAATCTGGTGCGAATGACGTGATTACGTCAGTGCAGGGGGGGAATGTTGCTGGAAATTGGTGGGATAAGTTTAAAGATCCTCAGCTATCCCAACTGATCAATCAGGTATTAGAAAATAATAATGATTTAGCCACAGCGGCAATTAAATTAAAGCTTGCGCGAAGTACTGCTGGGTTAGCAAATACCAATATAACCCCAGATTTCTCCCTTGGGGGCTCAGCAAGTAATACAAAATCTATACGCCATGGAACCTCCCCCCAAGAGAGTTATAGCTCAAATCTAACCTTAAATTATGAAATTGATTTATGGGGAAAATTGGCACGTATTCGTGAAAAGAATGAGTGGGAAGCTATAGCAACCGAACAGGATTACCATGCAACAGCATTGGTGGTTATTAATACGACGGCGCAATTATATTGGAATATTGCACTGTTAAATCAACAGGTTGATAACCTGATAGCGAGCCAAAAGATTGCAGAAAAAAGTCAGCAGCAAATTAAGTCATGGTATTTGGCAGGAAAAGTTAGCCAGCTGGATTTCTTACAATCACAGCAAACGGTGATTAGTCGAAAAAATGAATTGCGACGACTCATTAAAGAACGTGACAGTTCCCGTAATGCATTAGCGCTATTGTTAAACCGCCCTGCGGAGCAGCATGTGCGTGAGCTTAGCGCACTTAATCGAAATCAACGGATTGAAATTCTTAACGCAACACCATTGGCCGTATTAGCACAGCGTCCGGATATTCAAGCTGCCGAGTCACGTCTACGTTCCGCGCTTGCTGATTCTGACGCTGCTAAATTGAGCTTCTACCCGACACTGTCTTTGCAAGGTGCGCTTAATGCGGGTAGCCAGCTGTTTTCTCAATGGTTTAGTGACCCAACACGTGTTGTTGGGGGTTCGATTTCTTTGCCATTTATTCAGTGGAACACAGTGAAATTGACCATTGAACAATCCGATTTACAAGTGCAACAAGCTGCAGTGGCATTTCGTAGCGCGGCTTATACCGCCTTGTCAGAAGTCGATAATGCGATGGAGGCCCGTTTTGCTGCGGATGAAATTCGTCAGCAATTGCAACAGTCATTATCACTTAGCCAGCAGCGGCTAAAACTAACCAGCAGCCGTTACCGAGCAGGTGCTGTCGATTATCAAACACTGCTTAATGCGCAAGATGACCTTTTAACTATTGAGAACTCATTAGCGCAAAATCAATACGATTATCTTTATGCAACGCTACAACTTTGGCTAGCACAAGGTGGCGGTAGCGCTCGACAGGAGGACAACCCATTATGAACCAAAAATCTCACTTTAAACGCGTTGTTGTCACAGGCTATGGGGCTGTCACTCCTTTGGGGGATACGGCTTCAGCATGTTGGCAAGCGATTATGGATAAAAAGCTCGGTTATCGTTACGTTGATAAAACTGCGCAAAATATCCACAGTCATTTTTTAGGGCTTATTGATAATGAACCCAGCTTAAAAGGGGTTCCTGCGGCTATTCGTCGTCGTTTACCACGCCATACGCGTTTAGCCTTGGGGGCAGCGCGAGAAGCCATGGATATGGCCTTCGCAGGCACGCCATTAACTGATTTTTATGACCCACTGATGTGCGGTGTCATTATGGGAACGGGATGGGCAGGGCTTGATGAAAGTTATATGTCAGTAAGTGAATTTGAAGCGACAGGGATGACCTCGCCTTTCAACTGTTTTTATGCAATGCCAAATGTGACAACGGCGGCGTGCAGCCAGTTTTGGAACCTGCGTGGGTATCAAAATACCACCATCGCGGCTTGTGCGACTGGCACTATTGCGATTGGTGATGCTTTTGAAGCGATTCGTCATGGACGAGCCGATATGATGCTCGCTGGTGCAGGGGAGTCCTTGCGGACAGATTGTGCTGTATGGAATATCGATGTTCTTGGTGCTTTAACACGTGAAGCGGAAGACCCGACTCGTGCCAGTTGTCCATTTAGCGCAGATCGCAGTGGTTTTGTCCTTTCTGAAGGTGCGGCCGTGTTGTGCTTAGAAGAGCGTGAGAGCGCTATTTCTCGTGGCGCCACCATTTTGGGCGAGATTACAGGGTATGCGAATTTTTCTGATGCCTTTGATTTTACCTCACCAGCAGAAGATTGTGTTGCCCGAGTGAAAACCATTGAAATGGCTTTACAACAAGCGGGAGCCGCTCCTGAATCTCTCGATTATATCAATGCTCATGGAACCTCAACGGCTCTTAATGACTTAAATGAAACAGAATCATTGAAAAAGGCATTAGGTGCGGCAGCTTACCAAGTCCCAATATCCAGTACGAAATCCTATACCGGACATTTAATCGCCGCTGCTGGTAGCTTTGAAACCATTATTTGCTTGCAAGCGATGGCGCATGGCGTGATGCCCGCAACCGCGAACTTACATCAATCGGACCCGCAATGTGACCTCGATTATATCCCTAATGAGCACCGCATTGGTGACGTTAAGCGTGCACTAAATCTGAGTTTTGGTTTCGGTGGGGCAAATGCGGCACTGATTTTAGAGAAAGCGTCATGAGGACTTTACGCTATACCCTTGAGGATGCAAAACAGTGGGCCTCATTTTCTGGTGATGATAACCCTATTCATTTCGATCTTGAATGGGTCAAAGCAAAGGGTGGAGATCAACTGAGTGTGCATGGCATGCGTGCACTACTCGATGTGAAACAATTCGCAAGTGAATCATTAAATCACCCATTATTGGCTTCAAAAGAGGTTACCGCCCCTGAGTTTATCAAATGTGTTGTGCGGCTGCGCAATCCCCTGTGGAACGATAAAGATTATCAATTAGTTGCACGAAATAAAGCGGGGTCTGTGGCTTTACTCTCTTCTGATGAACAACAAAATTGCTTAACTTGCCAATTGTCACTCACCCCTCCACCGGTATTACATGAAATTGCGAATGAAATAATGATTTCGACCGCAGAGATAGTGAAATTGCAGTCAATATTCTCTCAGTTTTCCAACGAAATGTATGAATGGCAGTTTATTGATGCAGTTTTGTTCTGGTACTTAATTCATGATAGCTCGTTATTTGAACAACAAGAGATCGCACAATGGCTGCCGGTCGGCTCAACATTGAAAGATATTTTTTGCCGTTATCCTATCGTACAAACCCATCAAGAGGTGGTGTTTGACCGTGAACTTCTAACGAAATGGGTTCCTATCACCTCTCCTGAGCCTATTTATCTACGTATTTTACCGGCCTTAGTGATCGCGGATAGTGAGAGCGGTCGATTAGTGAGTATTAGTATCGCTGCTCGTTACAAAGAAAAAATAATAAATAATTCAATAACATTGAAAGTTAATTCAATAACTCAATAAGAATGCAAGGATAAAACAAATGAGCCAATACCAAGAAATTTATACCAAAATTAGTGACATGATCTGTGACGCAAAAGATTTAGAAGCAGAAGAGCTGAATGCGGATATGACTTTAGTCCAGTTAGAGTTTGATAGCTTAGATTATGTTGAACTGATGGTGCTTGTTAAACGTGATTTTAATGTTGCTTTAGATGCGGAATTTTTCCTAGAACATCCAGAAATTTCGGTGAAAGCGTTGTGTGAACATATTGATAAGGAGTCGAAATCTTAATATGGCAAATAATCAATGGGTACTCGTGACGGGGGGCAGCCGAGGAATTGGACTTGCACTGGTTAGCGAATTGCGACGCCACTGGAATGTGGTTTTTACTGGGCGTAGCGTTGATGGTGTTAATGAAACTCAAGCGAACCTTGAAAACCCCGATTTAGATACATGGGTGAAAGGATCTCCGTGTGATGGTAAGAATGAAGCACAAGTTGATGCGCTTTCTAGCTCGTTATTGGAACAATTTGGAGCGCCTACGGCGATTATTCATAATGCAGGTATCACTAGGGATGCCTTACATATTCATCAAGATGCTGAAATCTGGCGAGATGTGCTAGAGAACAACGTCATTTCCGTGATGAATTGGCACCGTAAATTATTACCTGCCATGTTGATGGCGGGGAGTGGCTCAATCGTCTTGATGTCATCAATTACTGGGTTAAAAGGCAATATTGGCCAAACAGCTTATGCAGCAAGTAAATCGGCGATGATGGGGTTGACGCGTTCATTGGCTCATGAAGTTGGGCGTTTTGGATTACGTGTGAATTGTATTGCTCCGGGGCTTATTGATAGTGATATGACCCGTGCAATGCCTGAAGCTAAATTAAAAGCGATGTGCCAAAACATCCCTTTACGTCGCTTAGGGCAACCTCAAGAAGTGGCAGAGTTAGTTGAATTTTTGATTGGTAATAACAGCCAATACTTAACAGGGCAAACATTGGTCTTAGATGGTGGGTTAACGGCGTAATTGCCAGTTTTGAGTGCTGTTAAAAGAAAAAAGTCACTAGATAAGGTTGGTTTCTATGTTTCCCCTTAAACGTTTTAGTTAATTTTCGTTTAAGGGGATTTTTTATGTGTTTAAACAACCTTATTTAAGGTGACTTATTCGCCTGATGTATGGCTTTCATGTAGTGATGTGTGGGTAGTAAAGAGCTGTAATATAACGCCAAGTAGTGCGCAGCCTGCCATCGCAAAGAAGGTATAAATATAACCTAAAGAGCTATTCCAGCCGCCCCCAAGATTAATTAACCAGCCCATTAATAACGGTGATAATGCGCCACCAATAAACATAGATGTGGTGATAATACCATTTGCAGTCGAAATGGATTGGTCATTAGCATTATCAGATGCCATGGCGTAGTAAATTGGCCAAACGGCATTGGCTACCAAGCCGAAGAACAGTTGTATCGCGATAATTTTTGGCATTGACGTTGCGAAGTAAAATAAAGCGATACCAATACTCATCCACAAACCGCAAATAATTAAGGTTCTTTTTCTACCGAGAATGTCGGATAACCAAGGCCAAATAATTTGCCCGAGCACGCCTGTTAATGTGAAAATAATACTCAGCCCTGCTGAGGCGGCTAAAGATAACCCAGAGACATGATATAAATAGGAAGGCAATACCATGCTGATCCCCATATAAACAATCTGAGTTAATAATGTGTTCCCTGCTGTTAGTGCAATATTTCTATTTTTTAATGTGGCGAGAAAAATTTTAACACCTTGGCCTTTTTGTACTTGGGTGCTACTACTTTCTGCGGGTTTGGTCATACCTGATTTTTCAATATGTTCATATAATATTGAAATTCGTGCGGCGGTTGAATATTTAGCCCAAAAAATCATAATAGGCAGCGCGACCACGAGTGGTATAAAGAAGCTATATCGCCAGTTCGCTTCCCCAAATTCAGAAATAATAAAACTTGCTACAACGCCACTTAATAAAGCCCCGATGGGATATCCAGTATGGTGTACACCGAGAGCAAAACCTCTTTTTTCTTTCGGCCACCATTCTGCCGTATTACTTACTCCAACCGGCTCACCCCAACCTGCACCGAGATTCACACCAAACCGTAATAGGATAAAATAGGTTAAGTTATGGCTAATGGCTTTAAAACCAGAAATAAATGAAATAGCGGTATAACCTAATACTAAAGGAACTTGAAAACGAGCGCGTTTCCAACCCGAACCATATCGGTCACTGAGAACTGAACCGGGTATATCTAAAATAGCGAGGGCTATCATAATAATAGCGACAATATTCCCCCACTCTTCAGGGCTTAAATTAAATTCCTGAGAAATAACAGGGCCTAGCCTTAATATCATTTCTCTATCATAAGCATTTAATAACCAAATAAGCCAACAAACAAATAATGAAACCCATGAGAAACGGTGTATTTTTTTAAATGATATTTTATGATTTGAAGCGTTATTTTTAATCATAATTGCAGCTCTTTTATAAGTATAATAATTTGAGAACCCGTGATATTCACTTGTGATTTAAACGTTATTTAACCCCCAAATCGTTTTTCAGGAATACCGGTTACACCAAGATTATGTATAGAGAAGACACTTCCGCGTAACTGGCCATCTTCAGGAAAGCGAGGTAATGGTGGTCTTGCCATTGATGTGACATATAAAATATCTAAGTTTTCACCACCAAAAGCGACGCTGGTGACTTTCTTAACAGGCATTTCGATAATTCTGTCAATCTCGCCAGAAGGGCTATACCGAACGATTTTTCCTGCATAAACAAGGGCATTCCAAAGATAGCCTTCACTGTCAACGGTCGCACCATCAGCAGCCCCGCCCGATGAGGTGTCAACGGCACAAAATGTTTGGCGGTTACTGATATTGCCTGTTGAGCCGTCATAATCGTATTTCCATATTTCACCTGTCCATGTATCGGCGAAATAGAAAATATCGCCTTTAGGCGACCAGCAAGGCGCATTCGAGACAATGATATTTTGTTCAATTTTATGAAGGGAATAGTCCGTATCTAGCCGATATAACGCACCTGACGCGGTCTCTTCTTGCATATCCATTGAGCCGACAACAAAGCGTCCTTGTCTATCAACTTTTCCATCATTGAATCGATTATGGGGTTTATCACTTTCCGGTGAATGTAGAAGGTTTGTTTCACCCGTAGTGAAATCAAGGAGATAAATTCCTTTTTCGAGTGCAACGACTGCGGAGTTTCCATCTTTACACAAAGCCATTGAACCGATTTTTTGCCTAACATCCCAACTTTTAATTTCAGTTCCACGTTCTGTGCAGGAAAATACGCGACCATCTAAACTGTCAATCCAATATAAGCGTTGCTGTTGCGTATCCCAAACAGGGCCTTCCCCTAAATTATTCTTTAAATCTAATAATATGTTTATTTTCATTTTTACAGTCCTATTAATAATACCGATTGATTAGAAGGAATGTATCTAATTAATTTAGATATGATGTGATATATATGATTGGCTGTGGTTGGAGGTAATCTTAATAGTAGGGAAGTGCCATTAAAATAATGTGAAGATAGCTGTGTTTATTATACGGCTAATTGTTAATTTGATTGTTCATTTGCACAATAGAAGCGAATGGCACAATGTATTAAGCAGAAAATAATAGGTATATAAAAAGACTTTGAAATAGTTAAATCAACTAATTTAAAGAAATAACTTCGCTATATTTATTTTAATTAAATTAATTTTTAATGATAAAAACTGGGATGATTTTATTTTCAATGCTGTTTAATGATTATGAATAGATAAAAACCATACACTTTGTATTGGATTATTGATCGTGCACAAATGCCCTACCAAGCCTCAGCGATAGAATGGTCATTGAGAGTAGATAAGTAAATTAAAGATAAAAATAAATTTCAGAAAACCATTTTAAAACGCTGAAGCAATGTAAAGTGAGGCAGATATGAGTAAAGCATTATCTGAGGGAGTACTCCAATCGGAGATCAGCCGCAGGAAGCTAATGCAAACCAGTACCGTCGGGGGACTCGCACTTGCAAGTGGAGCGCTAAGTTTACCTTTTAATAGTGTTGCTGAAACCAGTGAAATAACACCCAAAACAGCCATACCTGAAGAAAAAATAGTTTGGAGTGCATGTACCGTTAACTGTGGGAGCCGCTGTCCACTGCGTATGCATGTGGTTGATGGTGAAATCAAATATGTTGAAACCGACAATACTGGTGATGATGTTTACGGTAATAAGCACCAAGTTAAAGCCTGTTTACGTGGGCGCTCAATGCGTCGTCGTGTCTATAACCCTGACCGCTTGAAATACCCAATGTTGCGCGTTGGGGCGCGTGGTGAAGGTAAATTCAAACAAATCAGTTGGGATGAAGCCTACGATTTAATCAGTGATAATCTAAAACGAATTATTGCCGATTATGGTAATGAAGCGGTGTATTTGAACTATGGAACTGGCACATTAGGTGGCACAGTCGCACGTTCATGGCCGCCAGCGAATTCACCCATCGCCCGTTTGATGAACTGTATGGGCGGCTATTTAAACCATTACGGAACCTACAGTACGGCACAAATCAGCTGTGCAATGCCGTATACCTATGGTAGCGGGGCGGGTAATAGCGTTTCCGATATCGAAAACTCAAAGCTGGTGGTTCTATTCGGTAACAACCCTGCAGAAACCCGTATGAGCGGTGGTGGGATTACTTATCAATTAGAACAAGCCCGTGAGCGTTCTAATGCAAGAATGATAGTGATCGACCCGCGTTATACTGATACAGCAGCAGGGCGTGAAGATGAGTGGATCCCAATCCGCCCAGGAACAGACGCCGCATTAGTAGCTGGGATCGCCCATGTGTTGATCACTGAAGGTATGGTTGATCAACCCTTCTTAGACCAATATTGTGTGGGTTATGATGAGAAAACTCTGCCAGCAGATGCCCCAAAAAACAGTCACTACAAGGCGTATATTTTAGGCCAAGGGGATGATGGCGTAGAAAAAACACCACAATGGGCTGCGCAGATTACCGGTATTCCGGCTGATAAAATCATTAAACTCGCGCGTGAAATCGGTTCTGCAAAACCTGCTTATATTAGCCAAGGTTGGGGGCCACAACGTCATTCGAATGGTGAACAAACCGCACGTGCGATTGCGATGTTACCGATTTTAACCGGTAATGTTGGCATCAATGGCGGTAATACAGGGGCTCGTGAAGGGAATTATGATATTCCATTTGAGCGGATGCCAACGTTAGAAAACCCAGTCAAAGCAAGCATTTCTGTATTTTTATGGACTGATGCAATAGAGCGTGGCCCAGAAATGACTGCAACTCATGATGGCGTACGCGGTAAAGATAAACTGGATGTTCCGATTAAGTTTATTTGGAACTACGCCAGCAACAGCTTAATTAATCAACACTCTGATATTAATAAAACGCATGACATTCTTCAGGATGATAAAAAATGCGAAATGATAGTAGTGATTGATAACCATATGACCGCCTCAGCGAAATATGCGGATTTAGTCCTACCAGATTGCACTGCCTCTGAACAAATGGATTTTTGCTTGGATGGCGCTGCCAGTAATATGGGGTATGTCATTTTCGCTAGCCAAGCCATCGAACCACGTTTTGAGAGTAAAACAGTGTATGAAATGTGTACACAAATTGCGCGTCGCATGGGCGTTGAAGAGAAATTTACCGAAGGGCGAACTCAAGAAGAGTGGCTACGCCATTTGTATGAAATCTCACGACAAAAGTTACCTGAGCTACCTGATTTTGAGACATTCCAGCAGCAAGGAATTTATAAAAAAATGGACCCGCAAGGGCATTTTGTGGCGCACAAAGCTTTCCGTGAAGACCCTATTGGTAATCCATTAAATACCCCGTCAGGAAAGATTGAGATCTATTCATCACGCTTAGCGGATATTGCGAAAACATGGACGCTAGCGGAAGGTGATTTGATATCAGCACTCCCAATGTATTCCCCAGGCTTTGAAAGCCATGATGATAAGCTCACCGAAAAATATCCACTGCAATTGAGTGGTTTCCACTATAAATCACGAGTTCACTCCACCTACGGTAACGTTGATGTGATCAAGGCGGCTTGTTTACAAGAGATGTGGATCAACCCTATTGATGCAAAACGTCGCAATATTAAAGATGGCGACATGGTGCGAATTTACAACGATAGAGGGGAAGTGCAGATTGCTGCCAAAGTGACTCCACGCATCATCCCAGGCGTTGTCGCAATGGGGGAAGGGGCTTGGTACGCGCCTGATGAAAACAAGGTGGACCATGGTGGTAGCCTAAACGTCCTGACGACTCAACGCCCGTCACCGTTAGCGAAAGGTAATCCGCAACACAGTAATTTGGTTGAAGTGGCAAGGGTATAGGGGGATAAATCATGACAACACAATATGGTTTTTATATTGATTCCGCACGGTGTACGGGATGCAAAACATGTGAGTTAGCGTGTAAGGACTACAAAAATTTATCTCCTGCGGTGAATTTTAGGCGCATTTATGAATATGCAGGGGGAGATTGGCAAGAAGATAACGGTGTGTGGCATCAAAACGTATTTAGTTATTATTTGTCGATTTCATGCAACCACTGCGAAGACCCTGCTTGTGTCAAAGTGTGCCCAAGCGGTGCGATGCACAAACGTGAAGATGGCTTTGTTGTTGTAGATGAAAGCGTGTGCATTGGTTGCCGCTATTGTCATATGGCCTGCCCATATGGTGCACCGCAATTTGATAGCGAAAAAGGGCATATGACCAAGTGCGATGGTTGCTATGAGCGTGTTGCGGTCGGTAAAAAACCGATTTGTGCCGAGTCTTGCCCACTGCGTGCATTAGACTTTGGCCCCATTGATGAATTACGTGAAAAACATGGTAATTTGGCCGAGATTGCGCCACTACCTGAAGCGCACTATACCAAACCCAATCTTGTCATTAAACCGAATGCCAATAGTCGCCCTGTCAATGATACGACAGGCCATTTAGCCAATCCTCGGGAGGTATAACATGGGCAATGGATTACATGAATGGCCGCTAATTTTATTTACGGTATTAGGCCAAAGTATTGCAGGTGGTGTGATTGTAACCGGGCTTGCATGGTTATCGACAGACGATAAACCCCAAAAACAGCGCATTGTGAATGCGATGTTGGCATTATGGGTATTGATGGGCTTAGGCTTTCTCGCTTCTATGATGCATATGGGCTCACCGATGCGCGCATTTAACTCGATGAATCGTGTATTTGCCTCGTCACTGAGTAACGAAGTGTTATTCGGCTCTATTTTCTTTGTGTTGGGTGGCCTATGGTGGTTGTTATCCGCAATCAAAAAGATGCCAACAGGACTCGATAAGGTGTGGTTAATCATCACCATGTTGATGGGATTGCTATTTGTTTGGGCAATGACACGAGTCTATATGATAAGCACAGTTCCGACATGGAACACGCCACATACCACTATCGGCTTCTTTATGACTCTGTTTGTTGTGGGGCCAATTTTAGGTACTTTACTATTACGCGTGGCTAAATTTCCATTTAATAGTGGTAAATTAGCGGCAATTAGCATCGTTGCTTATATCGTGACTATTGCATCAGTACTACTGCAAAGTGGTGAGATTGCGCTAATCACCACCTCAGTACAAAAAGCCGTGGATTTAGTCCCTGATTTTGGTGTTTTACAAGTGGTACGTATTGTGGTGACAAGTCTTGGGCTGTTGTTATGGATTTTACCTGTTGTGCGACAAAATCAGCCTTCGGTGCTGAGCTTACTTCTTGGTACCGTGCTGGTACTGGTTGGTGAATTTATTGGTCGTGGGCTATTCTATGGTTTACATATGACAGTCGGCATGGCTGTAGCTTAATTGGTAAACTTTCAGCGCAGGGTGTGATTTCCCTGCGCTGATAACTTCAGAGACAATCAATATGCAACAAGCGCACTTTCTTGAACACGTCGCAGTGACAGGGCGGGTTTTGGGATCTTTATTTTATTTCTCCCCAGAGAATGAAAACAATGCAGAAATTATCGCGATTTTACAAGAGCCGACTTGGCATGAAGAATGGCCATTTGCTTTACCTTCCTTAGTGAAAATTAGCCAGCTTTTGCAATCCAGTGCTCAGGAAAATGAACCACTGAGTGAAGCATGGCAGCGCTTGTTTATTGGGCCTTATGCTTTAGCAGCTCCACCTTGGGGTTCGGTTTGGCTAGATAAAGAAAAGATTGTTTTTGGCGACTCAACCGTTGAGTTGCGCCAGTGGATGCGTACTAAAGGTGTTGAATCCGTAACGACACAAAAAGAGCCTGAAGACCACTTTGGGTTGATTTTGATGTTAGCGGCTTGGCTGGCTGAGCAAAATCGCAGAGCGGATTTAGAAGAGTTGCTCGCTTGGCATTTATTACCTTGGTCGGCACATTTTCTCGAAGTGTTGATAGATTCGGCTAACAGTGATTTTTACCGTGCATTGGCAATATTAGCGAAAGAAACACTGGATGGTTATCAACAGCAATTGACTTTACCTATATCAGAGAAAAGCGTGTACCTCACCAGAAATAGTACCCTGTAGCATTCTGTTTTTCATTGGTAATAAATTTATCTAATTCAATTACCTGCAATAAATCTATGGATAATGGTACTATTGATTATTGCTGCGATTTTTAGGTGACTAACTCAATATGAATGATGCGCATTTATCTCTGATCCAACAACTTTGCACCCGTCTTGCTGAAATAGACAATACACCTTTATATGTAAAATTTGCTGAAACGGTGAAATTTGCCGTGCGAACAGGGGTTTTGCATCAAGGTGATATGCTGCCCAGTGAAAGGGAATTAGGTCAGCAGACAGGGGTGTCGCGTATTACCGTTCGAAAAGCGTTAGAGTTACTTGAACAAGAAGGCGTTATCATTCGGTCACAAGGTTATGGCACCCAAATTAGCGATAAGTTTGAGTATTCACTCAAAGAAGCTAAAGGTTTTTCACAACAAGCGGTTTTACTTGGAAAAAAACCCAACACACTTTGGGTCAATAAAAGTATTGTACCTTGTTCACAGGAGGTGGCAGAGTCACTCGCGCTCCCCATCAATAGTGATGTATTTATGTTAAAACGTATTCGCTATGTGGATGAACAGCCTGTCTCTATTGAGGAGTCATATGTTCCTATTGGGTTGATTGGTGACGTAGACGATATTGGCTTATCTTTGTACGATTATTTCCGCAGCCAAAATATTTATCCTACGCGAACAAAGAGCAAGGTGAGTGCTCGAATGCCAGATGAAGACTTTCAAACGCACATTAAATTAGAAAAGACCGTGCCTGTTTTAGTGATTAAGCAGGTGGCTTTCGACCATAAAAATGTGCCCATTGAATACAGTTTTAATCAATGTCGCAGTGATATGTATGTATTTGTCTCTGAAGAATAAAAAAGAGGCTAGGCCTCTTTTTTCTCTGATGATTAATATTGCTGTAAATATGTGGTGAGTTGCTCTGACGAAGGTGCACAATCTCCTCCGCGATGGCTAACAACATAGGATGCGACCGCATTTCCGAGTAATACGGCATCTTGTAGTGCCCAGCCGGACGCCAATGCCGCAATCACGCCTCCTGCATGGCTATCTCCTGCTCCAATGGTATCGACAACGGTGGTTTTAAATGGTGCCACCCAGCCTGATGAACGACCACTTTCTTGAAAGAACGCACCTTCTTTGTCGACTCTAACAATTACGGGAACTAAAAATTGAGAATGCCAAATATTGGCTAATGCTGCTGTATCCATTCCTTGGTGTGCGATATCAGGGAATAACGTGACGATATGTTCGACTTCTTGGCGGTTCAACGAAATGATTGGTTTTAAAGCCATTAATCGTAATAATTGTGTTTTCGAAAGGTCGGCGATCCGAGGGCCAAAATCGATAAATAAAGTGACGTTATCGGAGAGTGACTCCAGCCATGAAAGCAGAGTTTCGCCACATTTTGCGGCTAATTGGTAGCCAGAAAGGTAGATGATGTTGTTAGATGTAATTGGCAAATCATCTAGGGTTTGGCGCTCCCATTGGTTTTCTACACCGCTAATGGAAAGAAATGTCCTTTCTCCATCGGGTTCAACCAAGGCTAAACACCAGCCATTGTCACCTTTATTCGTTTCTATAACTGAACTCAGACCTTTTTTATTGAGTTGGTTGCGGATGATATCTGCCCACACACCTTGCCCAATAGGTAATGCATTGAGTGACTGGATACCAAGACGTTGCAAGGCCACTGCAATATTCAGAGCACATCCACCGATATTGACACTCTGCTGGTGCAATTCGATATCACTTCCGCGATAAGGCAGTGAATATGCATCTGCAATCACATCAATAACGGCTGCACCAATTAGGCAGACAGGACGATGCTCTGCTTGCAATGGAAGATGGGCAATAAGTTCAGCGGTTTTCATAAGCTTTTTCTCTTGCAGTTCTCAGTACCATAAAGGCTTGGCTATATTGTGCAAAATCAAGTTGGTTCACATCATCTAATTGTTTTTTGAGTTGTTTGTCGATGGCATCAACGCCGTGGAGTGCGCCACAAATGGCGGTGGCCATTGCCCCTATGGTGTCGGTATCACCTCCTAAATTAGCACACAGAATGGCACAGCGGTTGGGATCAGTTTCCGCTAATTCAACCATAGCAATGGCGGCAGGAACGGACTCAATGGTGCTAGTACCAGCGCCAACGAGTTGATAAAGCTGTTCCATTGCTTGTTCGGGACCAACTGCATTTTTCACTGTGTGTAAAGCAAGTTCAATACGTGCAGCTATTGAGGGGCTAAAGGTTGTGACATGCTTTTCTTGTGCTAACTTCGCTATAGCGGGTAATTGGTCACGAATTTGCGACCAGTTTTCGCCATCTATCGCTTTAGAAATCGCCCAAGCAATAGCAACTGCCCCTGCAATTGCCACATCCGATTTATGCGTTGGCGATGAGGCGAGTGTAATTTCATCAATAAATTCATCAATAGAATGCGTTGGCAGTAAACAACCGAGTGGGGAAACTCGCATTGCGGCACCATTTGTCATGCCATTGTTTTCTAACTGAGAAATCGGGGTTCCTTGTTTTATTGCTTTTAATGCAATTTTAGAGGTCGGTCCTAAGACATTTTTGTTAAAGGCATCAAATTGCTCTGCCCATTTTAAAATATTACGGCCAATAAGTTCAGGATTTACTGTGCCATCACATTCTATAATCGCGTCCGCAAGAGCGAGCGCCATTGAGGTATCATCTGTAAATTCTGCCGTATTGAAGTAGCAAGCTGCATTATTCTCTTTTGGCCCAGGTAAGAAGCGGTCTATCCAACCAAAATGTGCTTTAACACGAGAACGAGGCCATAATTCAGAAGGCATTCCCATTGCATCACCTAAGGCTTGGCCATAAAACGTGCCTAAAATACGGTTCTCTTTGTTCATTATAATTCCTTCAATTTTGGCTAAAAACAGCGCCCTTATGTGTTGGCAGTCGGTCAATAAAGGCGTTTAATTAATGATTGCTTAACTAATTGGATGTGGGTTTTACGCCACTTTTATTAATATCAATTTCTTGAATATCACGGCTCGACTCTTTAAACATCAACATGAAAACAATCGTGATTACGACGATCATGGCAGCGCCGAAGCCCCACATACCGGCCCAGTTAAAGGTTTGGCCGTTGACAGGTTCACCGTAAGAAAAAAGTTTTTCCATCATTTGCCCACCTAGGCTATAACCCAGTAAGCTACCAAAGCCTTGGCAACAGAGAGTAATTAAGCCTTGAGCCGCTGTCCGCATATGTACAGGCGTCTTTTTGTCGACATAAATATATGCGGTGACATAGTAAAAATCGTAGCTAACTCCGTGTAATAAAATACCAAGGAAGAGTAATCCATAGGTGAATAGATGGTCTGCATCACCATAGATAAAGAAAGCATAACGGATAGCTGCGGTGATTAAACCAAGGAGTAATACCTTTTTGATACCAAAACGTTTGGTAAAGAAGGGCAAAGCAAGCATAAAGAAGATTTCAGAGAATTGCCCTAAGGTCATCCACCCCGTAGCATTTTTCATCCCAACCTCAGTAAGGTAGCCGTTAGCAAAAATATAGTAAAAGGCTAAAGGCATGGCGAAGAGGAATGAACACACGAAAAACACTAAGAAATTACGGTCTCTTAACAGCACAATGGCATCCAATCCGAGCATGACTTTAATACTCATTTTGCCAGTTCCTTTTGGTGGGGTGTCTGGCAAGAAATAGGTAAAAAAGCCTAGTAAAGCCGAGCTAGCGGCTGTCACTAAGAGTGGAATATTAGTTGCAGAAATATCACCAAAGCCCATCATGGAAGGTAAAAATCCACATGCAATACCTGATGCAATCCAGCCGATAGTCCCCATTACACGAATACGAGGGTAGTCACGTTCCACATCTTCCACATTGGAAAAAGCAATACTATTGGTGAGCGCAATGGTTGGCATATAAGTTAGTGCATACGCTAAGAGTAGAGGGAAAAAGCTAGAAAATTCAGTTTGCTGAGCTGCGAAAAACATAAAGACCGCCCCTGCAAACATCAGTACTGCCAGAACTTTTTGCGCGGCAAAAAATCGGTCAGTAATTGAGCCTACAAGGATGGGGGAGATAATCGCAGCAATGGCTGTACAGGCGTAAGACCATGCTATTTGAGAAGGGGTGAAGCCACTTTTATTCAAAAATAGCCATAAGGGAACAAACCAAGCCCCCCATATAAACCATTCAATGAACATCATGAATGAGAGTTTTGCTGTTGTTTTTTTCATCTTTCATTCCTTTATACGGCTAATTATAGGTATTGTAGGGTACAATAATGACAATACCATTTAATAATACCTTTTAAATACCATTTGATGAAAACTTTGAGCTAGATAACATTGTTTCGTATAAATAGGGAAGCAGGGGTCGTTCAAGTAATAACACAGTGGGAAAGAGATACACGATAACGTGAATTGCTTTGAATATAGATTAAGTCAGGGTTGTAGGCAGCCTATACGGCAGTTTTAAATAAAAAAATAGCACCGCTATTATTTGAGCGGTGCTATTGGTTTTTCATATCAATCAGCTATTGATATTTACTGTTGTGATTCACCTTGTTGTACATACGGTGTATACACACCCGTTAAGCTTTCAAGAAAGGCAACAATGTCGTCGACATCTTTTTGTGGCAGTTCTTTACCGACTTGATAACGCAGCATCAGTTTCACTGCTTCATCTAGGGTGGCAACATCCCCTCGGTGGAAGTAAGGCGCGGTTAATTCAACATTTCTCAGTGTTGGCACTTTTTGGCGTAACTTATCACGCTCATCAGAGGTGACATTCATGCGACCAATATCTTGAGCAGTGATTTCACCGAACTCATAGTCTTTTTTCAGGCCCAGAGGTTCGAAGGAACGACCACCTAAGATCACGCCACCATGGCAGGTTGCACATTTGTTCTCTTTAAATAACTGGTAACCATGGAGCTGTTGTGCGGTTAATGCAGTTTTGTCGCCTCTTAACCAATTATCAAACGGAGAGTCTGGAGTGATTAAGGTTTTTTCGAACTCTGCAATCGCATCTGTGATGGTATCACCTGTAAACCCTTCTGGATAAACTGCATTAAAATCTTGTTTTAAGACAGGGTCTTTATCCAATTTTTCAATGATTTCATCCCATGATTTTGATGCCATTTCGATAGGATTTAATGGTGGCCCACCGGCTTGTGCTTGTAAATCAGGCGCTCTACCATCCCAAAATTGCTCGACATTAAATACGGAGTTAAACACCGTTGGCGCATTGATTGGACCCACCGCGCCACCAACCCCAATTGACGTTTTACGGCCATCAACACCACCTGCATTGAGTGCGTGGCAGTGCGCACAAGAAATCGTGCTATCCCCTGACAGGCGTGCATCATGATACAAGCGGAAGCCTAATGCGACTTTTGCATCATCGACATCCAGTGATTTTGGAATTGGTTGAATCGGTTCGTTACGGTGCTCAGCAGCGGTATCTTGACTGGCATAGTGCTCTTCTCGCTGTTTAGCTATCCAATTCAAGAGGTTATTACGCTCTTCGTCACTGACGCTACTTGCCCAATGAAGTGCAACATAACGAGTTGGTGGCATGGTGTGGTTCTGCATAACCCACTCAATTTTATTTAGCTCACTTTGTGGTACAGGTTCTCCTGCGATGAGTGCAGCGCGTGCTGCCTCAAGGTTGAATGATTTATAACCTAGCTGAATGTCGTACTCCATCAATTGCTTAGCGATGGGGAATGATGCGTAGGCAGGTAAATCAGTTGACGGCGTATGACAGTAATCGCATCCCTTTTCAGCGAAGAATTTGAGAACTTGATTATTTTCTGCAATTTTAGATGTCTGAATGTCATTATTTTCTCTTCGTTGATTATCGTGATACCACACATATCCAGATAACCCAAAATAACCGAGTAAAAGCAAAAATATGACAGCGACCGTAATGCGAGTAAGTTTTTTCATTACACTATCCTTGAAAGATTGCGGTCAAATATATTTAAATATTTTTTAATTAATATAATTCTACAGCCGGACTATCATGTATAAATAAGGTTGAGAGGTTCTTGATTTTTATCAATGATGGCCATCGGTTTAAGCAATTGCTGAAATAAGATTTACCTATCAATAAGAAGAAAATCAAAAGATAAACGTATAATTAATTTTTATTTGATTGAATTTAAAGGGTATTATTTAAATATAATCTTATTGTAATAAATTCTTAGTTCAATTTAATTGGTGGGTATTTATAAATAATAAATTCTGAATTATTAAAATAAATTAAGTAAAACTAATCAAAAACTTTAGTTTTATACTTTTTTTATTGTTGTGGATTAAATGCATATTATAAAATGAGCAAAATATAAATTATTCAAGAAAGCAATATTCTGAAAAATTATTGATTTTAGATAACTATAATATTAGTAAATGAAAAGTAATGATCTACATCATCGTTTTTGTGCTTTCACCATTTTGTCATAAAATAAACATATTGTTGTTATGAATCTGACTTAAGTTCGTCGTAACTCAGTTAGGAGATAGCATTATGTTTAGTGTCGATACCCTGCTGCACGATATTTTTCCTCATCAAACACCAGGCAAATGGAAACGTCGTTTATTAAAAAAGCTGTTGTTTGAACAAGAATTTCACCAATTTGCGCAAGATTATCCGCACTTAAAGGGCTTGGATCTTATTGAACAAATCATGGAGTTTTTTGATATTTCTTGCGAAATGGTTGAGGGTGATTTAGAAAATGTTCCGACTCAAGGCCCTGTTGTCTTAGTTGCTAACCACCCGATAGGTTCACTCGATGGTCTTGCCTTATTACGTGCAGTTGCTGCCGTTCGTCCTGATGTCAAAATCGTGGCAAATCAGTTCCTCAATTATATAGAGCCACTAAAAAGCTTATTTATTTCAGTGGATAATATGAATAACCGAACCAGTCGGCAGCAAGTTGAAGCAATCCAACAGCATTTGGACAAGCAAGGGGCATTAATTGTGTTTCCTGCGGGTGAAGTCTCTCGGTTTGGCCGTAAAGGGGTTTGTGATGGTCACTGGCGTACAGGTTTTTTGCGTTTAGCCGCAAAGGCCAGAGCACCTATCGTCCCTATTCATATTCAAGGGCGAAATAGCCATTTATTCTATTTAACCTCGTTGGTTTACAAGCCGTTATCGACTTTAATGTTAGTCAGGGAAATGTTTAAGCAGCGAGGAAAAAGATTAAAAATTCGTATTGGTGGCAGTATCCCATTTATTCATTGGCATGATGGGCATACAGCGGCTCATGAGCTAGCAGGGCGCTTTCGTCGCCATGTCTATTTGTTGGGAAAAGGTAAGGAAGGGCTATTTACCAGCGAATCACCAATTGCGTTGCCAGAAGACAGAATTGAATTAAAAAAAGCGTTGGTGGCATGTGAGCGGCTAGGAACATCCCCTGATGGGAAAGCGATTTACCTTTATCACCGAAACCAAGAAGTAAGGTCGCCGATTTTGCGAGAAATAGGGCGATTACGCGAAATTGCATTTCGTGCTGTAGGGGAAGGCTCAGGTAAGCGCCGTGATTTAGACAGCTATGATAACGATTATTATCATCTGGTATTATGGGACGAAAGTGAACTTGATATTGTAGGGGCTTATCGGTTTATACCCACTAAAAAGCAAATTGAGACCAAAGGTTTGCAGGGTATTTACAGCTCTAGCTTATTTCATTATGACCAAGCCATGATGCCAATATTAGCGCAAGGTATTGAGCTTGGTCGGAGCTTTATTCAGCCTAAATATTGGGGAAAACGGGGTTTAGATTATTTATGGTTAGGTATTGGCGCGTATTTGGTGAAATACCCACAATATCGTTATCTTTTTGGCCCAGTATCTATTTCTGGCTCAATGCCGATTGCGGCGCGTGACTTACTGATTACTTTTTATCGGCTCTATTTTTCGGCGCAACACAGCATTGCACAGTCACATCAGCCATATCCAGCTTCTTTGCCACAGGTATTAGCCCAATTTTCAGGGGACAATTACCACGAAGATTTAGTTAAATTGAAAAGCTTACTCAATAACATTGGCTGTTCGATTCCGACGCTTTATAAGCAATATACTGAATTATGCGAGCCGGGAGGCGTACAGTTTATGGATTTCGGTACAGACCCCGCATTCAATGATTGTATCGATGGCTTGGTACTGGTGGACTTAACCAAATTAAAACCCGCACGTTATCAGCGATATATAGGGGTACATTTGGTTTCACAAGAAGAACATAAAGGGCAGATGAAAGAGGGGGATTAACCCTCTTTCATTATTTACTTAGCGATTATTTTGAAAATTGATGACCAATCCAATAGATAACAGAGGAAGAAATTAACCCTGCAACCACGACGGAAAGCTCAGGAGCATAAGCATTAACGATTAAGGCAATCCCTGAGGCGAGTATCCAAGAGATGAAAGCCAGTGGTTGCCATTTTTTTGCTTCATTATTTTTACGCTTAAGTACCAGCTGATCCATAATGATAATAGCGGCGATTGGCGGCACAATTAAACCCAGTAAATTCAACCAGGTTTGAAACGCATTCCAAATCCCAGTCACAGCAACAATAATCCCAATGGCACCTAAAATAATGGTTAAGGTTCTCATCTTTCCTTTCGTAATATGAGACCAGCCCACAGCTCCATTATATAAACAGTGAGTACAGCCCACACCTAAGTTAACAAATACAAAAATAATCGCGAGGATAGAAAGTAGTGGGCTTGAATTTGCTAAAATAGTGATGAAATCACCGCCAGTGACTCCGGGGTGCATGACTACACCTGTTGCCACAATAATTGCTCCAATCACTTCCGCAAAAAATTTAGAAATGGGGAACGCGGTAAAGGCTGCTAGAAAACCTTGTTTGCCATTTTTTGCCCAACGGGTAAAGTCGGCTGTCATGGTGCCTGAGTCCGTAAATGTAGAGAAAATCATTGTAACTGCAACACCAAATGATAGTGCTCCAGCCCCTGCAAGAGGTTGGTAATTGATAATATCTGATGAGCCACTTTTCATCGCGATGTAAACGGAGATTAACCCTAAAATCAAATACATCGGTGCAGCGATATACCCTAAAATAGCGAGGGCTTTAATACCAATAAACGTTGCGCCAACATATAATACACCGCCTAAAATGGTCATGAGTAATAAATCCTGCCCAAATGAGCGAAACATCGTATCGCCTGTAAGACCGACCATCAATGCGAACCAGCCGATAACGACCGTAGCGAGCAGTCCTGAAACTGCAATATAGCCGCGCTGCCCAAAGGTTCTTTTGGCTGAAATTGCAAAATTTTCACCTGTCTTCCCTGCTAAATAGCTCAATGACCCAATCACTAAACATAGCAATAAGTTACCCACTAAAATGGCGGCAACGCCCATTTTAAACCCTAGCATGGCAGTTACAACACCACCAATAACGGCACTAGTTAAGACTAATGGGAAGCTATACCAAACAGCGGAAACAGATGCAAAGCTTTTACGATGTTCAAGGGGAACGGGGACATGTTCATACTCGGAATCTAATAAGACATTATCTTTTTCTTTAATTGACATAATTAGGTGAACCTCATTTTAATTAAAATTAATTGGCGTACCTATAAAAATTAATAATAAAATTTTTATAATTTAAATTTTATGAATGTGAATGAACTGATTAAATAAATCCCATGGCGAATAAATAACTTTATTAACCTGTAATTGATTGATTTTTTGGGTTTGTTTTGATGGTGTAGCAAGAATAGCAACAGTTGATATGGAATAGAATCCATTTGAAAAAGATTCATCAATAGGGTGGGCGATTGTTGATTAGTTTTCAATAAAGGTTCATTTATGTGACCATACGCATTATTAATTGATAAATTAAAGTCGTTTTTAGATGGTATTTAAATTATAAATTGGAATTATTATTTATTATATAAATAGTAATTTCTTATTTGTGATTTACATCAAAATAAATAATTGTTAATTGTTAATTGTTAATTGTTAATTGTTAATTGTTAATTGTTAATTGTTAATTGTTAATTGTTAATTGTTATTTTTATGTTTTCTTTAAATAACATAAATATATTATCTATTATTAACAATGAAAATATTTTATGGATTTTCAGGTGTAGGGGATATAGGTAAAGAGTACAAAGTAAGCATTTACTAACTTACTTGTACTCTTTGCACTAATGATACATATAAAAACTTATCAATTAACTTATATCGCTCGCATCGTGGCGTTCGCGTACTTGCTGTGTAGGGTCGCCTTGTAGGCGATTAACCCGGCGGCCTCGCTGTACTGCTGGGCGTGCATAGATTTCATCAGCCCAACGAATAACATTTTTATATTCATGGACAGATAAAAATTCTGCGGCATCATAAAGCCAACCTTTCACTAATGCACCGTACCATGGCCAGATGGCGATATCAGCGATGCTGTAGTTTTCCCCTGCAACATATTTATGTTCTGCTAAACGCTTGTCTAACACATCTAATTGACGTTTAGTTTCCATGGCAAAGCGGTTAATTGGGTATTCAAATTTTTCAGGTGCGTAGGCATAAAAATGCCCAAAACCGCCGCCAGCAAAAGGTGCTGAGCCCATTTGCCAAAATAACCAGGATAAGGTTTCAGCTCGTTCCGGCTGAGTTGTGGGTAAAAAAGCAGAAAATTTTTCGGCTAAATAGGTCAGAATCGAGCCTGACTCAAATACTCGGATAGGCTCCTTGCCGCTTCTGTCGACTAAAGCGGGAATTTTTGAGTTAGGGTTAATTTCAACAAAACCAGAACTAAATTGGTCGCCTTCACCAATGTTAATTAGCCAAGCGTCATATTCTGCCTCTTTAATGCCAAGGGCTAATAACTCCTCTAACATGATAGTGACTTTTTGCCCGTTCGGCGTTCCTAAGGAATATAGCTGTAGTGGGTGCTTACCTATAGGTAAAGATTTTTCGTGAGTTGCACCGGAAATGGGACGATTAATATTGGCGAATTTTCCGCCGTTACCTTGCTCCCACTGCCAGACTTTTGGCGGAATATAGGGGGTGTTTGCCATGAGTTATCTCCTTAACCGTTTGCAAAGGTGGTGATTGTTTTCTCATCAATCTTTTCATTGTGAAGGTCTTTCACTGTAGCAAGCTCTAATGAATTCGCCACTGTTTTTATCGTATTTGGTTTGGTAGGAAGGCTAAATAGCACAGAGTGCAAGAACATATAGAAGATAAACAGATGAGTTAAGTATTCGCGCTGAGCGACTTTTTAGTCTGGGAGTTATTGTTTATACGCACAATGATAGTTGAGTTATTCATCGAAATTAACACATGTTTTGAATGGTTAGGTAATAACAAAAGGTAAATATGCTCGTGCATAATAAAAAATCAGCGCTTGAAATAAGACTTAAGTGAAAAAATTGTTAACAAACGCGTTGTGCAGATCACTAATTCAAATAAAAAAAGGGTGTGAATAATTTGTGAAGATTGGCACTAATTTGCTGGAGTGTATTTTATACATTGATAGCATATCAGTCATATTCAGGTGTATCGGAGTGTGTCCATGCTTGCGCCAAATTCAAACATCTATCAAAGCTTATCACAAAGAGCAAAAGTGCAGCCAGACGCTGTTGCGATTGTATTTGAAGAGCAAAGTTGGAGTTATCACCAATTACTTGAGAAAGTAAACCAAACAATGTTATGGCTAACTACCGCCGCACAGTTGAAAAAAGGTGATCGGATAGTACTCGGCTGGGGTAATACAATTGAATTTTGCCAATTATTTTATGCCGCTGTAGGGTTGGGTATTCAGGTAATTCCTTTAAGTACTAAAATGAAAGAGTTTGAAGGCAAAGAGCATTTATCTTGTATTAATGCGGATGCTATTTTTTGGGATGACACATATCAACCATGGTTAGCTCAGTTCAGTACAAAAGGGATGAGTCTTTCTCAGTGGCGTAATCTAATACTTACTGAAGAAATTAACTTTATCAACCAAGTTAATGAGGAAGACCCCGCGGTTGTGATATTTACCTCAGGTACAACAGGTGCACCAAAAGGTGCAGTGATCACGCACAAGAATATATTGTCTGCAGTATATGCCTACCAGGAAACATTAAAGTTATCTGAACATGATAAAACAATTTTAGCGGTACCGATTTATCATATTACTGGGCTTTCTGCTATTTTAGCGTTATTTATTCATATTGGTGGAACTGTTTATCTTCAAAAGAGATTTAATGCAAAAGATATTATTTCAACAATTGCAAAAGAAAAAATCACATTCTTACACGGTTCACCAACCGTATTTATATTATTAATTCAAAAAATAAAAGAAAATAAAGGGATTAATCTAGAAAGATTTAACTCATTAAAAATGATTGCTTGTGGTGCAGGTCATTTGAATGAAGGCACGATTAAAGAGCTTTCTTATCTATTCGCTAAAACATCCATTCATTCTATTTATGGTTTGACAGAGACATCATCCCCAGCCACCGTATTTCGTGAAGATATTCGATACAGTGATAAAAAGGCGAGCTCAGGTACACCGGTTCCTGGATTACAGGTGGCCATACGAGATGATAAAGGTGAAGATAAGCCCGCTAACAGTACCGGTAATATCTGGGTTAAGGGAGATGTTGTTATCCAACGTTATTGGCCAGATAGCCCTGCGAACACCACGTCGTTTAATGATGGTTGGTTTTTTACTGGCGATATTGGTTATAGGGATGATGATGGTTTCCTTTATATTCAAGATCGAATTAAAGACATGATTAACCGTGGTGGGGAAAAAATATATTCTATTGAAGTCGAAGATTTGATTTCTAATTACCCAGGCGTTAATGAGGTCGCGGTCATTCCAATTGAAAGTACAATATATGGCGAAGAACCCATTGCATTTATTATTCCTGAGAACCAAGTATGTTTAACCAGTAAAGAAATTATTGAATGGTTAAAAAATAGAGTGCCAACGTATAAAGTTCCAGTAAGAATTATGTTTACACGTAATTTCCCTAGAACTTGGAATGGGAAAATAAGTAAGAAAGATTTGAAATTACGCTATTACTCTTTAAATAACTAAAATCTAAATTAGTTTTTAATTAATCAAAAAGGGGCTATGAAATATTAGCCTTCAGGTAGGTTTTATCATGAATAATAAATTTATTTCTAAACAAGATGCCGCTAAATTAATTAATAATGGTGATACGATTTGTACTGTGGGAATGACATTAACCAGTGCTGCTGAATCTATTTTATCGGCAATTGAACAACGTTTTTTATCCGAGGGCGTACCAAATCAATTAACTCTCGTTCATGCGGCTGGGCAATGTAACCGTATTCGCGGGAATCAACACTTTGCCCATGAAGGAATGGTGAAACGGATTATTGGTTCCCATTGGGGGTTAGCACCTAGATGGATGCAGATGATTAATGACAATCAAGTCGAAGCGTATTGTCTTCCGCAAGGGCAAATGGTGCATTTATATGGCGCAATGGCCGCAGGTTTACCAGGGCGCTTATCCAAAGTGGGGCTAGGGACATTTATCGACCCTGATCTCGAAGGGGGGAGGATGAACGTTAAAACGTTGGCGCTTCCTCCTTTAGTTGAAAAAGTGAATTTCAAAGGGGAAGAATGGTTATGGTATCCAGAAATTCCTTTAGATGTGGTGGTGATCAGAGGAACCCATGCGGATAGTAAAGGTAACCTGACCACCGATGAAGAAGCCATGGCGTTAGAGGTTTTACATGCGGTACTGGCTGCTAAACGCTTTGGTGCCAAAGTGATTGCACAAGTGAAGTATTGTGTCGAAGAAGGAACTTTGCATCCTAAACGTGTCACGGTTCCCGCTAGCTTTATTGACCACATTGTCGTGTGTGATAACCCTGAAGAAGACCATCGCCAATCCTCAAGCTGGTTTTTTGACCCAACGCTATGCGGCGATATTCGCACGCCTATCCAACAAACTACGCCATTATCTTTAGATATTCGCAAATTGATTGGGCGAATTGCATGCCGTTATCTATATGAAAACTGTGTGATTAATTTAGGAACGGGAATTCCAAACGATGTTATTGGTTCAATTATTCAGGAAGAAAATGCAACCAAGCGTGTTGATATTACCGTGGAGTCAGGGATTTGGGGGGGCGTCCAAGCTGGCGGTATTGATTTCGGCATAGGCCGCAACCTGTCAGCGATGATTAGTCACCAAGACCAAATGTTGTACTACAACGGTGCAGGCGTTGATATCACCTATATGGGCGCAGGGGAAATGGATGCCAGTGGCCATGTTAATGCGACGTTGTTAGGCAATATTTGCCCTGGTGCAGGTGGGTTTATTGATATTACCCAAAATGCTCGGCACGTAGTGTTTTGCTCAACGTTTACGGCAAAAGGGTTAGATATTCGTTGTGAAAATGGGCAATTAGTTATTGTGCGGGAAGGGGATATTAGAAAGTTAGTTAACCAAGTACGGCAAATTTCATGGAATGCGGATGTCGCGCGAAATATCAACCAAACCATGCATTTTGTCACGGAGCGTGCGGTGTTCACTTTAGGGGGGAAAACCCCTGTATTGGTTGAAATTGCCCCCGGTATCGACCTAGAGCGTGACATTCTTGCCCATATGGACTTCGTACCTGAAATTTCTCCAGACCTGAAAGTGATGGCCTCTTCATTATTTGAAGAGGCGCCTTTTGGTCTGGTTTCGTATTTGTAGTTTCAATATTAAAGAGGAATTTATCCATGTTAGTAAAAGATAAAGTTGCCATTGTGACGGGTTCTGCAAGAGGTATTGGTTTTGCGATTGCTCAGGTACTTGCAGAAGAAGGGGCAAAAGTTGTTATTTCTGATTTAGCCATGTCATCAGGTGAAGAAAGTGCAAAACAGCTACAAGAACAAGGCCATCAAGCCATTTTCATTCCTTGCGACATTGCTAAACGTGAAGAGGTGAATGCCTTATTTTCTAAAGCATTAGCACATTTTGGGGCGATTGATGTACTGGTGAATAATGCGGGGATTAACCGAGATGGCATGCTGCATAAATTAACGGAAGATGATTGGGACAAAGTGATTGATATCAATCTGAAAGGGACATTTAACAGCATGCAAGAAGCGGCAAAATTAATGCGTGAGCAAGGAAGTGGCCGAATTGTCAATATTTCCTCGGCGAGTTGGCTTGGGAATGTTGGGCAAGCCAATTATGCCGCGTCCAAAGCCGGGGTTATTGGTCTGACTAAAACGGCTTGCCGTGAACTAGCTCGTAAAGGTGTCACAGTAAATGCGATTTGCCCAGGATTTATTGATACGGATATGACACGTGGTGTACCTGAAAAAGTTTGGGACATCATGATCAGCAAGATCCCTGCGGGTTTTGCTGGCGATCCACGTGATGTCGGCCAATGTGTTGCATTCTTAGCCTCTGATAAAGCGCGTTATATCAATGGGGAAGTGATCAATGTTGGCGGCGGAATGGTGTTATAGGGGGAAATAATGAAACAAGCGAATGATATTGTCATTGTCAGTGGTGTGAGAACAGCAATTGGCACGATGGGGGGAAGCTTTGCAAATACGCATCAACACGACCTTGGGGCCGTGGTTATCCGTGAAGCTGTGAAAAGAGCTGGAATTGCTCCCGAAGATGTCGATGAAGTCATTGTGGGTAATGTTGGGCAAATCGCAGAAAGTGGTTTTATCGCTCGCATTTGCCAGCTACGAGCAGGGCTACCAAAAGAAACTACAGCATATTCGGTTAACCGCCAATGTGGTTCCGGGTTACAAGCTTTAGCCGATGGCATGATGTTACTGCAGACCTGTCAATCCGATGTTGTGGTGGCATGCGGTACAGAAAATATGACGATGCTGCCGTACTACTTACGCAAAGCGCGTTATGGCTACCGCATGGGGAATGATGTGCTCGAGGATGGATTAACGTCCATCCTAACTTGGCCTGAAGGCCCTTATCACAACGGAATGACTGCAGAAAACGTTGCAGAACAGTTCAATATTACCCGCGAAGAGATGGACGATTTTGCATGGGACAGCCAGCAAAAAGCGTTAAAAGCGATTCAAGCAGGTTATTTTGCTGACCAAATATTACCAGTAGAAATACCAGAAGGCCGTAAAGGCACACGTATTTTTGATACCGATGAACATCCACGTGATACACCACGTGAAAAATTAGCTAAGTTGCGCCCTGCATTTAAAGCCGACGGCGTGATCACGGCGGCAAACTCGTCAGGGATTAATGATGGCGCAGCGGCGTTAGTCATGATGCGACGTGAAGAAGCGGAAAAACGTGGTCTGACCCCACGCATGAAAGTGGTCGATTGGGCAGTTGCGGGTTGTGAAGCGGCCATTATGGGCTTTGGGCCTGCGCCAGCGACGCGCCGACTAATGGAAAAGCTCAAGATGAATGTAAAAGACATTGACTTAATTGAGCTAAATGAAGCATTTGCGGCACAAGCTATCGCAGTTATGAATGATTTATCTCTTGATAGCACTAAGGTGAATGTGAATGGTGGCGCGATTGCTCTGGGTCACCCAGTGGGCGCCAGTGGGGCTATTTTGCCCGTGAAGTTAATGTATGAAATGGAACGCCGTCAGGTTGCCACCGGGTTAGTCACGATGTGTATTGGTGGTGGCCAAGGGATTTCAATGTTGTTCGAAAGAGAATAAGAAAAACTGCAAGCAGAAAGCCCGACGTGGGGCGTCGGGCTGTTGCTGAAGTAAAAGCTACAGGTATGGGGCACTGATAACCAAGAGCCGTACCTGTTTCACTACAACATGAGGATCTTATCTATGTTTTCTACAAATGCAAAGTTAGATTTTGCGGCTCAGGGGAAAAAAACCAACGCAAAGATATACCGTAACCTGATGCCGTTGTTGATTTTAGCGTACATTATTAGCTTTATTGACCGAACGAATATTGGCATGGCAAAAAATGCGATGTCGATTGATTTAGGATTATCTGCAACCGCATTTGGTATCGGAGCAGGGCTTTTTTTCCTAACCTACTCAATTCTTGAGATCCCAAGTAATTTGATCATGGAAAAAGTAGGCGCGCGTTTTTGGATCACGCGGATCATGATCACGTGGGGGTTATTATCTGCGGCGATGGCGTTTGTGACAGGGCCGACTTCTTTTTATATCTTACGGTTATTACTGGGAGCCGCTGAAGCAGGTTTATATCCCGGGGTTATTTTATATATGACATATTGGTTTAGCCAAGAGGAACGAGCTAAAGCAACAGGGTTATTTTTACTTGGGGTCTGTCTTGCGAATATTATTGGAGCACCGCTAAGTGGCTTATTGCTGAGTATGGATGGCTTATTAGGTTTCCATGGCTGGCAATGGATGTTTATTATTGAAGGTTTGCCTGCGGTGATCCTCGCATTTGTTGTGTGGTTTGTGTTGCCGAATAAACCGGAAGATGCGAAATGGTTAGATGAGGATGATCGGAATTATATTAAATTTAAACACGACCAAGATAAAAACAGCATTAGTGTGAGTAATAGTAAGTTCTCACTCAAGTCGGCATTCAAAAATAAAGCCTTTATGATGATTGTTGCTATCTATTTTACTCACCAGTTCTCCGTCTATGGTTTAAGTTATTTTTTGCCTACTATTATCGGTGAGTATGGCAAACTGACACCGATTCAAATTGGCTTATTAACAGCGATCCCTTGGATTTCAGCTGCAATTGGTGGCATTTTTGTAGCGAGAAAAGCGAATACACCGCGTCGGTCATCGCGCATTTTAATTTCAGGTTATGCCGTGATGGCGGTTGGATTAGTGATAGGTGCGCTGGGAGGCCCAGTTGTCGGCTTAATAGGCTTTTGCTTGACTGCATTTATGTTTTTTGTGGTTCAATCGATTATTTTCTCTCTTCCACCCACTTATATGAGTGGCAGCATGCTGGCAGGAAGTTTAGCATTATTGAACTGTCTAGGATTATTTGGTGGTTTCCTCGGCCCGTTTATTCTTGGATTTTTTGAGGATTATACCGGAACAGCGACTTCTGGATTATGGTTTGGTGTCGGTTTGTTAGTTATCGGAACGATTATTGCTTCACGAGTGAATACTAACGGTATGAGCGAACCCGAACCATTACAAGTATCGGCTTCAGTGGAAAGCAAATAATTCAACATCGCCATTTACAATAGGAAAGTCTGCATGAAAATTGTTATCGCACTTGATTCCTTTAAGGGAAGTTGTTCTGCAAGGTTAGCATGCCAAGCCGTTGCTGAGGGTTTCAAGCGTGTATCCTCTGAATTAGATATGACGTTATTACCCATATCTGATGGCGGAGAAGGTTTGTTGGAGTCACTGGAACATAGCCCTGCGCTTTCTGGTGTAACACCTTACATTTTTAGCTGTACTGGACCTTATGGTAGTAAGGTTGATGCAGGATTATTAGTGCTGGAGGGAAAAACTGCTTTTATTGAAATGGCACAATGCTGTGGGCTGGAATTAGTTCAACGCGAGCACCGTCGCGTTGAAAATGCCTCAACTTATGGCTTGGGTGAAATGGTCAAGCATGCATTAGATATGGGTTGCTCTCGTATTGTTATAGGGATAGGAGGAAGTGCAACTAATGATGGTGGTGCAGGGTTTGCTCAAGCACTAGGTGCTTTGTTTTATGATAAAAATTCTCAGCTTATTGAGGCGCCAATTTGCGGTAAAGACCTCATTAATATTGCAAAGATTGATTTTGATAAATTTGACTCGCGAGCCGCTAAGGTTGAATTTAATGTCTCTTGCGATGTTGAAAATCCTTTATTAGGCAATAACGGTGCGACTTATATTTATGGTCCCCAAAAGGGAGCGGACAAAGCCACACTCGACCAGCTTGAAATGGGGATGACCCACTATGCGAAATTAATGTCAGCCATAACGGGAAAAGATGTTTCGCTGGAGGCCGGCAGTGGTGCAGCGGGTGGATTAGGTGCTGGGCTTCGTTGGTTTGTTTCGGCAAAGCTCGAAAAAGGAATCGATCTCGTTTTGGGGCTCCTTGGTGCAAAATCCTATATTCAACAAGCGGATTTAGTCATTGTAGGAGAAGGGCGGCTTGATAGCCAAAGTGCGAACGGTAAGGCTCCTGTCGGAGTGGCTCGTATGGCCAGCCAGTATGGTGTGCCTGTTATTGCGCTTTGTGGAGGATATAGTGAAGATAGCCGTATCCTATATCAACATGGCATTAGCGCAATGTGGTCATTGTGCCCTGGGCCGATTTCCCTTGAGCAAGCCATGACAAATGGTGAGCGTTACTTGGCAGATACAGCAGAAAATTTGCTGCGAACCGTACTCGCGAATCCGAATAAGCAAATAAAACCCTAAAGTGAGGCGGTAAGATGCTACTGACTGAAAAATTAGCCAATGATATTGTCACACGTGCAATGGGGATTATCCATCACAACGTCAATGTGATTAATAGTCAGGGCGTGATTATCGCCTCAGGGGAAAAAAAGCGTATTGGTGAAATTCATGAAGCCGCAGTGGAAGTGATTCGCTGCGGCAAACGGATCACTATTTACAATGAAAATGAAGCGCGAGCTTATTCGAATGTAGCTCCGGGGATAAACCATCCGATTGTTGTGGCAGATAAAGTGGAATTAGTCATTGGGGTGAGTGGTGACCCTGTTGTGATCCAGCGTTATGCCGAGCTTGCCATACTGACGGCTGAGCTGCTAATTCAACAAGAAATTGAGCGGCGTAGTATTAATTGGCAGCACCGTTTGCGTGATATGTTATTTGTCCAGTTTATAGAAAGTACAACGCAAGCACAGGGGCGCAGTGCGTTACTCAAACTGCATAACTCTGGTTTTGCATTCACTTTACCGACTATTCCTGTGATTATTAATATTGAAGCTATTCAGTATCGTCCTGAAATACTCGATACGATCATTACTGAATTATCAGCCATGGAAAAAAGTGATGTGTTATTACTTAATAGCCGCGAAATTTTGATGCTATTTCCATCAGCGTATTATCAACATGAATCATTTATTCCTAATCTTCATTTCATTCTAGATAGCCAGCTTAGCCAATATTATATTGGTGTTGGTGTTCAAGCAGATACGCAGGAACATGTGAGGGATGCCGTTCATTTTGCACGTTCAGTCATTGAAGTTGGCCGGCTAACGGTGCCCGATAAACAAGTTTTTCTATTTAAAGAAATGGCATCGTTGTGCCTCTTTAATGAATTGGAAAATAGCTATCTATTTAATTTCTTTTTGGATATTTGCCATAAAATATTGTTGCATGATTCGGGGGATATTTTGATTGAAACCCTTGAGTTATTCCTATCGCAAAATGGAGAAATAGGCAGTACCGCACAGCAATTAGGCATTCACAGAAATACATTAAGTTATCGGTTACAGCAAATTAAAAAGCAAACCAGCTTGGACCCGACAAGGTTTACGGATCTGATTCAATTGTCTGTTGCTATGCATGGCTATCGTCGACGTTACCCAAAACAACAGCCATGGCTTGATGCATTAAGTTAAGGTGCTGTGTCATTACTTTTGTTGTAAAACCCAAATAGCCGCTTCAACACGCGATTTTAAATTGAGTTTCTTTAGTAGGTGTTTGACATGAACTTTGACGGTGCTCTCTGTGATTTGTAATTTATTAGCAATCATCTTATTTGATAGCCCTTGAGAGATTAAATCTAGGATATGGGTTTCTCTTGGGGTTAATGCCGATAAATTATGCTCTGTAGAGGCTCGGTTATCTCTTAAGGATTCAGCTAAAATGGAGGTGAGCGTTGGGCTAACGACCATTTTTCCACTTGCTGCTTCTTTTAATGCAATAATTAATTTTTCGGGTTCCATGTCTTTCAGTAAATAGCCATCAGCACCTCGTTTTAATGCATTAATTAAGTCTTCACCGTAATTGGATACTGTAAATAAGATAATACGGCCTGAAAGTTCGCGGCTACGTAAATTGTCGAGTACTTCAAAGCCATTCATACCCGGCATATTGAGATCTAATAGAATTAAATCGGGGTCTTGCTCTTCAGCAATTTTAATACCCGTTATTCCATCGTCTGCTTCACCAATTACCTTTAATGTGGGTTCTAAACTAATTAATTGTTTAACACCGTTACGTAGCATTGGGTGGTCATCAATCAGTAAAATGGTGGATTGCCCAGTTAGTTTATTTTCATTTTTCATTAATGAGTTACTCCAATTCAATTAAGCCACAGTCAGTGGAAATACGACATTTACAGTAGTGCCTCCTTGAACTCTTGGCGAAATTTGATATTTCCCATTTAGGCTCAGAGCTCTCTCTCTCATAATAATCAATCCGTAATGGTTATTTTTTGTTGGCTGAGGCTGAATCCCTTCCCCATTATCTTCTATCGTCATAGTGATTAATCCGTTATTTTCAATTAATGAGACTTGTGACCAGTTTGCATTAGCATGTTTGAGAATATTGCTTAAAGCTTCTCGGATTATCTGGATAATATGGATAGATTGATGTGGAGAGAGGCTTTTTGCTGGAATTTGGTAATTTAATCCAATTTGAAAACCAAGGCGCTGTCTGAATTCTTGGATTGTGCTTTCTAAAGCAGGAAATAAGCCGGGTTCAGTTAATTTTAGCCTGAAGGTTGTTAAAAGTTCACGTAATTGGCTATAAGCGGAATTTATTTCATTACGCATTTCGTTTAATAGTTCTTGGTGCTTAGTTGGCAATGTTTTAGGTTGCATTTGCAGATAACTAATTTGCATTTTGAGACAAGATAATGATTGCGCTATGGAATCATGTAATTCTCTCGCAATCGCCGAGCGTTCATCCATAATCAGTAACTGCTGTTGTTGTTCTAATTGGTGCTCCATTGCTAGCATTCCCGCAATTTGTTTAACTAACATCAGCACTAAATTATTTTGCTCTTCAGATAATGGCTGATTTATATCTATTTCAGCCAAAATCATGCCATAACGCTGTAAATTATCGGAAATCTCCCATGATATTACTTTAATGTGTTCAGCTACCTTGGGTGACTTGAGTGAGTCCTCCTTGTTTTCTGGACAATAAATTTCATGAAAGCAGGCATCATTATTTTCTTCGTATAGTCTCAAGCTGATATTCTGTAGCGGTATTAAGTTTTTAAGCTCAGATAATACTTTTTCTAACCTGACTGATAGTGGCCCAATGGCATGTAATGTGCGATTAGATTGGTATAAATAGAGTAATACTTTATTTTTATTTTGCAGGTCAGTCGTTTTTTCGATAACTCGAGATTCTAATTGATGGTAACTTTGTGCAAGCTCATCCGACATTTGATTTAACGTTTGGCCCAGTGAATTTAGCTCATCTTGTTTTTTGCCTACAGGAAAGCGCTGACTAAAATCTTGGTGACTAATCGCATTCACCATATGAAGTAACTTAAGCCAAGGTGTATAAATTTTCTTTCTAAAATGGCAGATAGCAAAAATAAGCAGCAACGAAACGAGGCTAATAAATACCATTTGAGTGATTGCTACATAGGTTATCTTTCGTTCTGTTTTTTCATCAATATTGCGAACTAATGCATCAAGCTTATTAACAAAAGTAACGACCGCAAGCCGTGCATCATTAGGCGAAACTGCATGGTTAAGTGCAGGTTTTAATTCTGTAACCCAATATTGATAAATCTCAGAAAATTGCGGTTTTAAATCTTCTATTTCGACGACTTGTGTCAGTTCATCGCTTAATAAATTTTTTTCAAGTTCACTTACATATACGTCAGAATATTGGTTGAGTGGTACTAATGAAAGTAAATGATAGCTTTGCATCCGCAATGAGCCTGATTTATTAATTGCATGTGCATTTCCTTGCACACTAATGATCATACTATTTGAGATTGTCATGCCAATAATACCGAGTACGGCAATCAATAACATTAAACCAATAACTTGGTTAATGATTGAAAATCGGTGATAAGCAATAGACATAAATAATCCTTTCTACGGTACATGTTTATTATTTTTGATAACGTAGATATTGTTTATCTATTATATAAAATTGAATATGCCACTTCGGTATTACTCCTTAATATCCCATTGAGATATTCGCTTTAAATCCCAATATATAAAATTACTGAGTAATGAATTTTTTTGTTTTAATTCAATTTGTTATTGGTGTGTACTCCTAATACTCCTCTGGTGGTTAACGAAAAAAATCCCGCATATTTCATTTAAGTCTCTCTTGATTTAGATCAGCTTCACGGTGGTCTATTCGCCACACACTGCGAGCAGAAATTGTATTTATCGGGGTGATTTATGTCTCAACGAGATAATGTTAATAACGTAGTTGCACCGTCAAATAACGGAGTTATACAGGATTGGCGTCCTGAAGATACTCAGTTTTGGCAGCAAACGGGGCAGCGTATTGCAAATCGTAATTTATGGATTTCTATTCCATGTTTATTGCTCGCATTTTGCGTATGGATGTTATTTAGTGCAGTTGCGGTTAACTTAAATAAAGTGGGTTTTAATTTTTCGACAGACCAATTATTTTTATTAACCGCATTACCTTCCGTTTCAGGCGCTTTATTAAGAGTCCCTTATTCATTCGTTATTCCTATTTTTGGTGGGCGTCGCTGGACGGCGATTAGTACACTATTTTTAGTGATCCCATGTATTTGGCTAGGTTATGCGATTCAAAACCCAGCCACGCCTTATCAAGTCTTTGTCATTATTTCCCTACTTTGTGGTTTTGCTGGCGCTAACTTTGCATCCAGTATGGCCAACATCAGCTTCTTTTTTCCTAAAGCTCGCCAAGGCGGGGCACTTGGTCTAAATGGTGGGTTAGGCAATTTAGGCGTCAGTGTCATGCAATTGGTGGCTCCTTTCATTGTAGGCGTCGGCGTATTTACTTTTGTGGGTGGAACTGGAGCGACTCAGCCGGATGGCTCAACGTTGTGGTTAGAAAATGCCGCTTGGATTTGGGTGCCATTTCTGCTGCTTTTTACTGTGATGGCTTGGTTTGGCATGAATGATTTAGCGGCGAATAAGGCATCTCTTAAAGCGCAATTACCTGTTTTGAAACGGGGTCATCTATGGGTATTAAGCCTGTTATATCTGGCGACATTCGGCTCGTTTATCGGTTTTTCTGCCGGTTTCGCTATGTTATCGAAAACACAGTTTCCAGATGTCATTATTTTGAAGTTTGCCTTTTTTGGTCCTTTCCTCGGAGCACTAGCTCGTCCAGTCGGCGGCATGTTGTCTGACCGTTTTGGCGGTGTGAAAGTCACATTACTGAACTTTGTGGTCATGGCTGTTTTCTCCGGCTTGCTATTTTTTACGTTACCAGAAAACGGTCAAGGAGGCTCTTTCGGGGCGTTTTATGGCGTATTTATGGTGCTGTTTTTAACGGCAGGGCTAGGCAGTGGCTCAACCTTCCAAATGATTGCTGTCGTTTTCCGTAAATTAACTATGGACAAAGCCATCTTAAGAGGTGCTTCAGAGCAAGAAGCCCAAAAAGAGGCGGTAACAGAAAGTGCTGCGGCTCTAGGGTTTATCTCTGCAATTGGGGCAATAGGTGGCTTCTTTATTCCAAAAGCGTTCGGTACATCACTAACACTGACGGGTTCACCGGCAGATGCGATGAAAGTGTTTTTTGTATTTTATCTTTCCTGTGTGTTTATCACATGGCTGGTATATGGCCGTAAACACAAATAATAACAAGTCATAAAAATCAATTTTAGCAATGTACGGCGCCGGTCGCCGTCTCTTTGGAGGCAATCCGATGAGCAAGTTTTTAGACAGATTTCGGTATTTTAAGCAGTTAGGCGAGACCTTTTCAGGTGATCACGGGCAAGAATTAAATGTAAACCGTGATTGGGAAGATGGTTATCGTAGCCGTTGGCAGCATGACAAAGTCGTGCGTTCCACCCATGGTGTTAATTGTACTGGCTCTTGTAGCTGGAAAATTTATGTCAAAAATGGATTAGTCACTTGGGAGACCCAACAGACGGATTACCCACGTACTCGTCCAGACCTACCTGATCATGAACCAAGAGGATGCCCTCGTGGGGCGAGCTATTCATGGTATTTATACAGCGCAAACCGTGTTAAATACCCAATGATGCGCAAGCGCTTACTTAAATTGTGGCGTGAAGCAAAAGCAGAGCAGCAAGACCCTGTTGCAGCGTGGCTATCTATTATCAATGACCCACAAAAGGCACAAAGCTATAAACAAGCTCGTGGTCGTGGGGGTTTTGTTCGTTCAAGTTGGCAAGAAGTGAATGAACTGATTGCAGCGGCAAACGTCGCGACGATTAAAGAATTTGGTCCTGACCGCATTGTTGGCTTTTCTCCAATTCCCGCTATGTCAATGGTTTCCTATGCCTCAGGCGCCCGTTATTTATCCCTTATCGGTGGAGCTTGTCTGAGCTTCTACGATTGGTATTGCGACTTACCGCCTGCATCCCCAATGACGTGGGGCGAGCAAACGGACGTACCAGAATCAGCGGACTGGTATAACTCATCCTACATTATTGCTTGGGGCTCGAACGTCCCGCAAACCCGTACGCCAGATGCTCACTTCTTTGCAGAAGTCCGCTACAAAGGAACGAAAACTGTTGCTGTCACGCCAGATTACGCAGAAATCACTAAATTCTGTGACCATTGGTTGAACCCGAAACAAGGAACAGATAGCGCCATGGCAATGGCGATGGGGCATGTGATCCTCAATGAATTCCATGTAAAACGTGAAGCGGAATACTTCCGTGAATATGTGCGTACTTACACCGATATGCCTATGTTGGTGATGCTCGATAAGCATGAAAATGGTGCCTATGTTGCTGGGCGTATGCTGCGTGCTTCGGATCTTGTTGATTCTTTAGGCGAAGAGAAAAATGCCGAATGGAAAACCATCGCGATTGATGAAGAGACGGGCGAATTATGTGCTCCACAAGGTTCAATGGGGTTCCGTTGGGATAATAGCCAAAAATGGAACTTAGAACCGCGTGCAGGGCAAGATGCGCACCAGGTCAAAATGCAACTCAGCCTTGCGGATACGCACGATGAATTTGTTGAGGTTGGCTTCCCATACTTTGGTGGTTTAGAAAGTGAACATTTTCAAAGCGTTGAACTGAAAGATATCTTACTGCATAAATTACCCGCGAAACGTATTCAGCTTGCCGATGGCAGCGAGTCACTGGTTACTAGCGTGTATGACTTGATGCTTGCTAACTACGGCATTGACCGTGGTTTCGGTGATGAAAACTGTGCGGTTGATTATGATGATATGAAAGCGTATTCCCCTGCATGGGCTGAAAAAGTCACTGGGGTGAGCCGCCAAAATATCATTCGCATCGCCCGTGAATTTGCGGATACCGCAGAGAAAACTCACGGACGTGCGATGGTGATTGTCGGGGCAGGGATTAACCACTGGTATCACATGGATATGACTTACCGTGCGATTATCAATATGTTGATTTTCTGTGGATGCGTGGGGCAAAGCGGTGGTGGCTGGTCTCACTATGTTGGGCAGGAAAAATTACGCCCACAAACAGGCTGGACGCCACTTGCTTTTGGCCTTGATTGGCAGCGCCCACCACGGCACATGAATAGCACATCATTCTTTTATAACCATTCAAGCCAATGGCGCTATGAAACGGTGGGAACAGAAGAGTTGCTGTCGCCTCTAGCCGATAAACATGCCTTTAGCGGCAGTTTGGTTGATATGAATGTACGTGCAGAACGCATGGGGTGGCTGCCGTCAGCACCACAATTAAATGTAAATCCATTAAATATTGCGAAGAATGCACAAAATGAAGGTATGTCACCCACAGACTATACCGTTAAGCAATTGAAAGAAGGGAATATTCGCTTTGCAGCAGAACAGCCTGATGACCCACAAAACTTCCCTCGTAACCTGTTTATTTGGCGTTCAAATTTATTGGGGTCCGCAGGGAAAGGCCATGAATATTTATTGAAATATTTATTGGGTACTGAAAATGGTATTCAAGGCAAAGACTTAGGCCAACAAGGCGGCGTCAAACCGGAAGAAGTGGAATGGCAAGATAAAGCAGCAGAAGGGAAGGTTGACTTAGTGGTGACTCTCGATTTCAGAATGTCGAGCACCTGCCTGTTCTCAGACGTTATTTTACCGACCGCTACTTGGTATGAAAAAGACGATATGAATACCTCGGATATGCATCCATTTATTCACCCATTGTCAGCAGCAGTCGACCCAGCTTGGGAATCCAAAAGTGACTGGGAAATTTATAAGGGGATTGCCAAAGCATTTTCTGAAGTCAGCATTGGGCACTTAGGCAAAGAAACGGATGTAGTGACGTTGCCGATTCAACATGATAGTGCAGCCGAGATGGCACAACCTTTTGATGTGAGAGATTGGAAAAAAGGGCAATGTGAGCTTATTCCAGGAAAAACTGCACCGCACATTATTTGTGTCGAACGTGACTACCCCAATACTTACGCGCGTTTTACCTCCCTTGGCCCATTAATGGACAAATTAGGGAACGGTGGGAAAGGCATCAGTTGGAATACGCAAGATGAAGTTGATTTCCTGAAAAAACTGAATAAAACCCAGCAAGAAGGGATCAATGCAGGCCGCCCTAAAATTGACACTGCCATTGATGCAGCGGAGGTCATTTTAACACTCGCGCCTGAAACCAATGGGCAAGTAGCAGTAAAAGCATGGGATGCATTAAGTAAGGTTACAGGGCGCGACCACACGCATTTAGCGCGCTACAAAGAAGATGAAAAAATCCGTTTCCGCGATATTGTGGCACAACCACGTAAGATCATTTCCAGCCCGACGTGGTCAGGTTTAGAAGATGAACATGTTTCCTACAACGCTTGCTATACCAACGTGCATGAAATGATCCCATGGCGGACGCTCAGTGGTCGTCAGCAATTGTATCAAGATCACGAATGGATGCGTGCCTTTGGGGAAAGCCTTGTGGTGTATCGCCCACCGATTGACACACGAGCGGCTCAGCCTCTTATGGGGAAAAAATCGAATGGATTCCCTGAAAAAGCACTGAACTTTTTAACACCGCACCAAAAATGGGGGATCCACTCTACTTACAGCGACAACTTATTAATGTTGACGTTAGGCCGCGGTGGCCCAGTTGTTTGGCTTAGCGAAGAAGATGCCCGCGAACTGGGTGTTGAAGATAACGATTGGGTTGAAGCTTTTAACAGTAATGGGGCATTAACCGCCAAAGCGATCGTTAGCCAACGTATTCCTGATGGCATGATCATGATGTACCACGCCCAAGAACGGCTGATCAACTTACCCGGCTCTGAAATTACGGCTCAACGTGGCGGAATTCATAACTCGGTCACGCGTGTTTGCCCGAAACCGACCCATATGATCGGTGGCTATGCGCACCTTGCCTATAGCTTCAATTACTACGGAACAGTAGGTTCTAATCGTGATGAATTTGTGGTTGTTCGCAAAATGAAACAGGTTGACTGGCTGGATGGTGAAGGTGATGCCTACCAGCAAACCTTGAGCGGAAAGGAGAAAGCATAATGAAAATTCGTTCTCAAGTCGGCATGGTGCTAAACCTTGATAAATGTATTGGTTGTCATACTTGCTCAGTGACCTGTAAAAACGTGTGGACTAGCCGCGAAGGGGTAGAATACGCATGGTTTAATAACGTCGAAACCAAACCGGGTATTGGTTATCCCCAAAATTGGGAAGACCAAGAGAAATGGAAAGGCGGCTGGATCCGCACCATTAAGGGTAAATTGGTTCCACGGATGGGAAACAAAGTGGGTGTTTTATCGAAAATCTTCGCTAACCCAGATGTACCTGCCTTGGATGATTATTATGAGCCGTTTAATTATGACTACGGCCATTTAAAAAATGCCAAAGAAGGCAAGCACGTACCGACAGCACGTCCTCGTTCATTAATTACTGGCGAGCGAATGAGTAATGTCAAAATGGGACCAAACTGGGAAGATGATTTAGGCGGTGAATTCGCCAAACGAGCCCAAGATAAAAACTTTGAACATATTCAAAAAGAGATGTATGGGCAGTTTGAGAATACATTCATGATGTATTTACCACGCCTTTGTGAACATTGTTTAAACCCAGCGTGTGTCGCGACTTGCCCAAGTGGGGCAATTTATAAGCGCTCAGAAGACGGTATTGTGTTGATTGACCAAGACAAATGCCGCGGCTGGCGTATGTGCTTAACCGGTTGCCCGTATAAAAAAATCTATTTCAATTGGAAAAGTGGTAAATCAGAAAAATGTATTTTCTGTTATCCACGTATTGAGTCAGGCATGCCAACGGTCTGCTCTGAAACCTGTGTTGGTCGTATCCGTTATTTAGGTGTATTGCTGTATGACGCGGACAAAATTGAGTCGGCGGCCAGTGTAGAAAAGGAAACTGACCTTTACCAGAGCCAACTTGATGTTTTCCTTGATCCTCATGATCCAAAAGTGATTGAAGAAGCGCAAAAACAAGGGATCCCATTAAGCGTGATCGATGCGGCACAGAAATCCCCAGTGTACAAAATGGCGATGGAATGGCGCTTAGCTCTGCCACTGCACCCTGAATATCGCACGTTACCAATGGTGTGGTATGTGCCACCTTTGTCACCGATCCAGTCAGTAGCGGATTCAGGGCTCTTAGCCAATAACGGTGTATTGCCAGATGTAGAAAGCTTACGCATTCCAGTGCAATACCTTGCTAATTTATTAACGGCGGGAGATACGGAACCGGTGTTATTGGCGTTAAAACGTATGTTAGCAATGCGCCATTTTAAACGGGCAGAAACCGTGGAAAACCAATGTGATACCAGCGCGTTAGAGCAAGTTGGCTTAACACAAGCTCAGGCACAAGAAATGTACCGTTATTTAGCCATTGCTAACTATGAAGACCGTTTTGTCATTCCATCCAGTCATCGAGAATTGGCACGCGAAGCATTCCCTGAAGCCAAAGCTTGTGGCTTTAGTTTTGGTGATGGTTGCCATGGCAGCGATAGCAAAGCGAATTTATTTAATAGCAGGCGCATTGATGCCATTGATATCACACCAAAAAATAATCAGGAGAAAGCACTATGATGACACTAAAAGTGATTTCTCGGTTATTGGAATACCCTTCGGAAGCGCTTTGGTTACATCGCGATGAGCTCATTGAAGCACTAGAACAGGCTGATGAGCTGCCAGTCACACGGGCTGTTCAATTGATGGTGTTTGTGCGCGAGTATCTCAACGAAGACTTACTTGATATGCAGGCGCAATATTGTGAGCTGTTTGATAGAGGGCGCGCAACATCATTATTGCTATTTGAGCATGTACATGGTGAGTCCCGAGACCGAGGACAAGCGATGGTTGATTTAATGGCTCAATATCAGCAACACGGTTTGCAAATTGATTGCCGTGAATTACCCGACCATTTGCCCATTTATTTGGAATATCTAACGGTATTACCGAGTAATGAAACTCTCGAGGGGCTACAGGATATTGCGCCAATTTTAGCGTTGCTAGGAGAAAGGCTGAAACAGCGAGAAAGCCGTTTCTCCGTTTTATTTGATTTTTTACTTGAGCTTTCTCATAGCGATATTGCGGCGGAGCAATTAAGCAAACAAGTGGCAACCGAAGTACGGGATGACACCCCAGAGGCGCTAGATGCGGTTTGGGAAGAGGAGCAAGTGAAATTTTTTGCCGATGAAAAAACATGTGGTAGCGAAGTGGCGGCACATCAGCATCGCTTCGCCAATGCGGTGGTACCGCAGTATTTGGATCTCAGTGTGGGGAGCCATGTAGGAGTTCAAAAATGAATTTTATCAATCAATTTTTCTTCGATATTTACCCTTATATCGCTGGGACGGTGTTTATTGTCGGTAGTTGGCTACGTTACGATTATGGGCAATACACGTGGCGAGCGGGTTCTAGCCAAATGTTGGATAAAAAGAACATGCGTTTGGCATCAAACTTATTCCATTTGGGGATTATTGGGATTTTTGTCGGGCACTTTTTAGGTATGTTAACGCCTCATTGGATGTATGAATCTTTCTTGCCAATGCATATTAAGCAGCTAATGGCAATGATTGGTGGGGGCGCAGCAGGTGTGATGATGTTAATTGGTGGCGCGATGTTATTGAAACGCCGCCTAACGAATCCAAGAGTGAGAGCAACTTCATCCTTCGGTGACATCATGATTTTAACCTTGCTGGTGGTACAAGTTTGCTTAGGGTTACTTACCATTCCATTCTCAGCACAACATATGGATGGCAGCGAAATGCTGAAATTAGTGGGATGGGCGCAGTCTATTGTGACATTCCATTGGGGGGCATCCAATTACCTAGAAGGTGTTGGTATCGTTTTTAAACTGCATATTGTGTTGGGGATGACGATATTTTTACTCTTCCCATTCTGCCGTTTAGTGCACATTTGGAGTGCACCTATCGAATACCTGACTCGTCGGTATCAATTGGTGAGAAATCGCCATTAGGTTGGGTTCCACAAGGAGGTGGGCCAGTACATTGCTTTTGTACAACTTGTTCTTGTGTAAACAACAAATATTGCTATTTTGGCACCCCATCTCATATGAGATGGGGTTTTTTGTTTTATTTAGTGCTGGTTGGCTCGATATAGCCAAGGCGGCGGGAAATCAGTAAGCAAACGTGGGCAAGTTCTTCATTAACACGGTCTATTTTGGAAACCATTCTGTGAGTCGGCCCAGCGACACTAATCGCGCCGATCACATTACCGGTATAATTAAATATCGGCCTAGCTACGCAGGTAAGCCCTTCTTCATTTTCTTCATCATCTAAAGAAAAACCTTTTATACGGATATCAGCCAAAACTTCATACAGTTTCATGCGGTCGATAACTGTTTTTTCGGTGTATTTGGTTAACGGTTTATCCAGTACTGCATCAATTTCTTCTAACGGTTGGAAGGCTAATAAAGCTTTTCCTATACCAGTACAATAAGCGGGTAGTCGAGCACCCAGTTTTGCGGAGGTTTGAATGGATAGCGTTCCTTCACTTTTATAGAGGTAGACCACATGGCCACTGTTATAAACCCCTAAAAAGCAAGTTTCAAACGTTGAACTCGACAACGTTTTTAAATAAGGGATTGAAACTTCGACTAAATTAACATTCATTAAGCCTTTAATGCCTAGTTCAAGGCTTTTTAAGTCAAGGTTATAGCGTTCTGTAAGATGGTCTAAGCTGACATATTGGCGCTCTTTTAGTGTTTCTAATACGCGAAAAGCCGTAGTTTTTGGAATCTCCGTATTCTTGACCAATTCGGCCAAAGAAATTCCGTCAGAATGGTTACTAATCTCTTCAAGTATGGTCAGTACTCTGTCGATACTCGACGAGTTTGCTTGACTTTCTTTCGTCATCGTAGGCTCCTCACTCACGCTAAGCTCTTTCATTGTACTCATTATTTAAACGTCGTTCCATTTTTACCTCGATGTTATCTTTTTCTCTGAAAAAACATGCAGTACGTAATGTATTGATCTTCATTGAATTTGATTTTTTGATTGTGATCTCTGTCGTTATTCTTATTAAATCGGAACGACATTCCTATATTTTAATGTATGTTATTAAAAAAGGAACGACGTTCCGTTATTTTAAAGGGATAAACATGTTGATAGTGACCATTGATACAGGGACAACGAATACCCGAGTTAGAGCATGGAAAAATAACGCGGTTGTTCGTGAACAAAGTGTTGAAGTTGGTATTAGGGATTGTGCAAAAAATGGCGATAAAACGCTGTTAATTCAATCGATAAAAACAGTGCTAGATAAGCTGTTATCAGGAGTGAATGCTGAAGAAAGAGAAAATTATCAGCTCGTTGCATCAGGCATGATTACATCCGAAATTGGGCTGTGTCACTTACCTCACCAAGTGACCCCGGTTTCAATGCAGCAACTTGCTAAAGCCACAATGCCTTGTGTTATCAAAGAAATCAGTGAAAAGCCGATTATTTTTATACCAGGCGTTAAAAATAACGTGGCAAATATGACGTTTGATTCAATTGAAAGCATAGATGTAATGCGTGGTGAAGAAGTTGAAGTTTTTGGCATTCTAACACAGCAACCGGATCTTGGCCCTGCCTTAGTCATTTTGCCCGGCTCGCATTCTAAGTTTGTACGTCTTGATGAAAATAATAATGTGGTTGCATTGGCAACAACGATGGCAGGGGAGATTTTCGATACATTAACGCACCAGACTATCTTAGCCAGCTCTTTAGAACACCAGTTTGTTCAATGTTTAGATAAAGAATATTTACGCAAAGGTGCTGAGCTTAGTCTGCAAGTAGGGATTGCAAGAAGTTGTTTTTCGGTGAGGCTACTAGACCTTTTCACGGAAGCGACACTTGACCAACGCTCAAGTTTTTTATTGGGAGCTATTTTGGCGTCAGATTTACTCGCAATAAAACATAGCCAAGCTCTTAATATTACTAGCGATATAAAAATTGTTATTAGTGGAAAACCTATTTTGGCGGATGCACTTCAAGAGTTAATTAAAAACGATAGTTATTTCACTGGGGAAATACACCTATTAGACGATAAAAAGGAACAGCCTTTTTCTGGATTGGGTGCAATTTCAATATTAAAAGAAACGCAATACAAATAAATATTATTAATGGTTTTTTATTAGGTGATTGTTATGAATTCTAAAAATGAAATACCGCTTATTGCAATATTACGTGGAATAAAACCTGACGAAGTTTTAGAACATATCGCTATCCTTGCAGATGAAGGTTTTAATTATATAGAAATTCCTCTTAACTCTCCCGAGTGGGAAAAAAGTATTCCATTAGCGATTGAAAACTACGGCGATAAATTAAAAATCGGTGCCGGTACTGTACTCAATAAAAGCAATGTTGAAAAGTTGGCAATAATGAACGCTAAAATTATTGTCACACCCAACATTAATGTTTCTGTGATCACGACTGCTCTTGAAAATAAGATGGAAATATTTCCAGGTTGTGCAACAGCAACAGAAGCTTTTACCGCGATTGACGCCGGTGCTGTTAATTTAAAAATTTTTCCTACAGCGCCTTTCGGGGTTAATTATGTGAAATCGCTGATGTCAGTGATCCCAAAAAATATTGCCATTTATGCGGTAGGAGGCATCACTCCGAATAACTTGCATGAATACCTAAGTATTGGCTGCCATGGTGCAGGGTTGGGAAATGATCTTTATCGAATAGGCCAAACACCAGAGAAAACCAGAGAAAAAGCGAGAGCATTTATATCTGCATATGTCGCATTTAAAAATCAAACTAATTAATCTTAAAGAGATATTCAAATGAAATACGATTATGTTTTTAAAAATGCCACTGTAATAGATGGTAGTGGTAAAAGTGAGTTTGTCAGTGATATTGCCGTTAAAGATGAACGGATTATTAAAATATCAAAAAATATAAGTGAAGATGCTGAAAAAATAATTGATTGCTCAGGTTTAATTTTATCACCTGGATTTATTGATGTGCATACTCATGACGATTTAATTGTGATTGATAAGCCTGAATATATCGAAAAAACATCACAAGGTGTAACGACAATTATTGTCGGTAATTGTGGTATCAGTGCAGCCTGTGCAACATTAAAGGGCGAAGTTCCTGACCCAATTAATTTATTAGGTGAATTAAACGAATTTCAATTTGCTGATTTAACCAGTTATAAACAAAAAATTAATAATGTGATGCCAACCGTCAATGTTGCGACATTAATAGGGCATACAACCTTAAGAAATAATTGTGTGACAGACTTATTAAAACCCGCGACGCCAGACAATATCGCTCATATGAAGCAAGTATTGGCCTCTGCGTTAGATGGAGGGGCTTTAGGATTAAGCACTGGTTTATCTTACGGTAATGCGATTAATTCTTCGACTGAAGAAATTTGTGAGTTGGCTGAATTATTAGCAGAGCATCAGGGAATTTATACCACTCATATGCGAACTGAATATGACGGTATCATTGATGCGATGTATGAAGCCTTCCATATTGGTCGTCATGCAAAAGTTCCTGTGCAAATTTCCCACCATAAGTGTGCTGGGGCAAAAAACTGGGGACGCACAAAAGAAACGCTTGCCCTCATTGAAAAATACCAAGCCATGCAGGATATCAATTGCGATTGTTATCCATATCGTGCTGGTTCATCAAACTTAGATATCACACAAGTCACTGAAGACTATGACATTCTAGTCACTTGGTCAACGCCATTCCCTGAAGTCGCAGGTAAAACATTAAAAGAAATAGCCGCTATGTGGAGTAGCGATATTTTCCAAGTTGCTGAAAAAATTGTGCCTGCGGGAGCGATTTATTTCCAAATGCACGAAGACGATGTGCGTCGTGTGTTACAGCACCCAAGCAGTATGGTGGGCTCTGATGGCTTACCACGTGACCCTAATCCACATCCACGCCTTTGGGGCACCTTCCCACGAGTTATTAGCCACTATAGCCGTGATGAGCAGCTTTTCCCAATGACCACTGCGATTTACAAAATGACAGGTATGTCAGCACAACGTTTTTCTTTAAAGGATAGAGGCCTTATCCAAGAAAATTATTTTGCAGATATCGTTGTATTTGACCCTGAAAAAATTAATGAAACAGCCACATTCCAAGACCCAAAACAAAAAGCAGATGGCATTGAATATGTGTTTGTTAATGGTGTTCTGACCTATACCAAAAAAGAAATGACAGGGAATAGAGCAGGTAAATTCTTAGAAAGAAATAAATAAAAGAGAGAAAAAAATGATTAAAAGATTCGGAATTGAAGGCTCAAAAGGTACTGGCGGGCAATCTTTACCTTTTGCTAAAGCCGTGTTAGCGGACGGATGGCTGTATGTTTCAGGGCAAACACCCATGATTGACGGGGAAGTGATTGATGGCGGAATTATCGCTCAATCTAAATTGGCTATCGAGAATTGTTTAAACATTATGAAAGATGCGGGATTTGCTACGCAAGATATTGTGCATATGAAAGTGGTATTAAGTGATGCGCGCTATTTCCAATCTTTTAATAAAGTATTTCAGCAATTCTTTGCAGATAACCCACCTGCACGGGTGTGTTTTGTTGCTGACCTTGTCGTCGATTGTATGGTTGAAGTGGATATCACCTGCTTCAACAGCAAATTCAAATCTTAATTGCTAAGGCGATGAGAGGCTACTATGGAACATGATAATTTCTTAATGTGGTTTTTGTTATATGCATTTGTGATGATGTTTGTGGGTTGGTACGTCACAAGGCATCAAAAAACGGGTGAAGACTTCATTCTTGGGGGCAGAAAGCTCCCAATGTTACTCACTCTCGGTTCAACCGTCGGTACGATGGTGGGAACGGGCTCAAGTATCGGTGCAGTCAGTTTTGGTTATTCCAATGGCTGGGCGGGAATGTTGTATGGGATTGGTGGAGCGACGGGGATCTTACTAACGGCTTGGTTATTTGCGCCAGTAAGAAATTATCGCTTTATGACCATGAGTGAAGAGATTTGCTATTACACAGGTGGCAGCCGTCTAGTGAAAAACTTGGTTGCATTATTAATATTCTTAGCATCGATAGGCTGGCTTGGCGCTCATATTCTTGGCGGCGGCTTATACCTAGCATGGGCGGCAGATATTGATATTACTGTTGCGAAGATCATTATTGCGGTTGGCTTTGTTTTTTACGTGGGGATTGGTGGCTATAAAGCGGTTTCATGGATTGATACACTTCAATCAATTGTTTTATTCCTCGGGTTTATCATTCTAGCGGTTGCTTCGGTAAGCTATGTCGGTGGTTGGGATGTTGTTGTTAAGAGTACAGACCCTGACGCCTTTACTTTATTTGGTATTGGTAAATTAGGCGTTTTACCTGCGATATCATTGGCTGTGGTCATTGGCATTGGTGTGTTAGCGACACCATCATATCGCCAACGTATTTATTCAGCGGCATCAACTAAAGCTATCCGTCAGTCCTTTATTATCACAGGTTTACTGTATATGGGGTTTTCGTTCCTACCTGCGATTATCGGGATGGCAACGCATGTGATGGAGCCGAATTTAGAAAACAGCAGCTTTGCTTTCTTATATGCAACTAATGCTTTACCGCATGTGTTAGCGATGGTGGTATTGATTGCAGGTATGTCTGCCAATATGTCATCAGGCAGCTCAGATGCTATCGCGGGTGTTTCTATTATCCTACGTGATATCTATACAATGGTAACAGGTAAGATGCCTCCACCAGAGAAAGCGATCAATTTATCTCGTATCTTCTTACTTGGCGTCATCTTGTTAGCACTTATCTTTGCATTAACTTCGAATGACATTATCGGCTACATTACAAAAATGATATCAATGATTATGTCAGGCCTGTGTGTGACCGTGTTGTTGGGTAAATTCTGGCATCGGTTTAACTGGCAAGGCTGTATTGCTGCATTGGTTGCGGGGAGTTCAACATCATTAACGATTATCTTGACGCCAGAGTGGTCTGCAAAATTAGGTAATCCAGTAATCCCTGCATTAGCCATCAGTTTGCTCTGTGCGGTTGTTGTGACATTGATAACACCAAAAAATAAACTCAGTCGTGAAGAAGTACTAGAAAATATTACTCACGAGAGAGAAAACACAGCCAAAAGCCAGTAACCAGCAAGTTGAGGAAAAAAAATGACGAAACTGAATGTGTTAGCAGGCGTAGGGCATAAATCAGCCTCATTAAATCAAGAGGGTATTTCGGTAAATATTCTACATGAGGATGTATGCTTGCCTGCGGTGGTAGTGAAGCGTAATGAACTGGAAAATAATATTGCATGGATGCAGCATTATTCGAATGTGGCGAATGTTTCGTTGTCCCCACACGGTAAAACCACCATGACGCCTGCCATTTTTAAACGACAAATTGCTCAAGGTGCATGGGGGCTAAGTGTAGGAACAGCTTATCAAGCCAAGGTGGCAGTGGAGTCAGGTGTTCAGAATATCATTATTGCGAATCAAGTCGTGGGTAAAACCAATATTCGATTACTTGCAGAGTTAGTGCAATTAAATCAAGCCAATATTTATTGTTGTGTTGATAACGTGACTCATGCAAAACAGCTGGCGGCCTTTTTTTCATCGTTAGATTTAACCATAAATGTTCTGATTGAGTTAGGGGTTAATGGTGGACGCTGTGGGTGTCGAAGTGAAGAAGAAGCCATCACATTGGCAAACGAGTTAACCAAACTTCCTTCTTTGATGATTGCTGGCATTGAATTCTATGAAGGCGTTATTCATAGCGATGATGCCCAAAAGGATATTGAAGAGATACAGCAATTTTTACAGCGAGTGTTAACCACCAGTCAAAAACTGGATAACTTAGGCGTATTTGCACGTTATTCAGGGGAGTTATTAATCACTGGGGCAGGTTCAGTTTGGTATGATCTGGTCAGTAAAAAAATGGCAGAGTTTCATCTTTCTAAACCTATTCGGTTTGTGATCCGCCCTGGATGCTATATTACATATGACCACGGTATTTATGATGAAGCCCAGAAAGCATTGAAAGTTAGGGATAGTATGGCCTGCCAGTTAGATGGCGATTTGATGCCAGCGATGGAAATTGTGGCATTAATTCAGTCAGTACCTGAGAAGGGACGAGCGATTGTTAATTTTGGCAAAAGGGATGTCGCCTTTGATGCAGGTTTACCTCAGCCTCTAATGCAATATCGAGAGGGGAAGCCAGTCTATTTTCAAACGAATAGTGCAAACACAGTCGGATTAATGGACCAACATGCCATTTTATCTTTTGATGAAAATTGTGATTTCCAAGTTGGCGATATACTGATCTTTGGGACATCTCACCCCTGTATTACATTTGATAAATGGAAAGTGATTTATCTTGTTGATGATAAATATGATGTTATAGAGGAAATGCCAACCTTTTTCTAATGTAGAGTTATTAACTCACTTTATTTTAAATCGGTCACTTGTTTTAAGTGGCCGATTTTTTTATTCATCACATTCTTGTGATCGAATTCATAACAAATTGTGCATTTGCACAACTATATTCAATTTTTAACATTGAAAACTAGTCATTCTTACAATGCCTTCCTGATAAGTGAATTATATAATTTTATTAAATCAAAAAGTCTAATTGATATTCATTTTGTTGATTAATTGGGTGGTGATAAAAATGACAGTTAAAATCGTGTTTCTCGATCATGAAACTTTCCCTGAAGGAATAAATATTAAGGAAATAAATAAAGAATATAGTTTAGAACTGTATGGGAAAACATCGGAAGATGAAATTATTGAGCGAGTAAAAAATGCAGACATTATTATTACCAATAAAGTAAAAATTACTAAAAAAGTTATTGAAGCTGCAAAGCAACTCAAATTTATTTCTGTCGCTGCAACAGGAACGGATGTGATTGATATTGGTGCTTGTAATGAGCGTAATATATTAGTTTCTAATATCAGAAATTATGCAATAAATACAGTTCCTGAGCATACGTTTACCTTGATTTTAGCCTTACGTCGTAGCTTATTAGCCTATGCACAATCAGTACGAAATGGTCGTTGGCAAGAGTCAGGCCAGTTTTGTTATTTTGATTATAAAATTAATAATTTATCTGGGTCGACGCTTGGTATTATTGGTGATGGTGTCTTAGGTAAGGCAGTTGCTGATATCGCAAAAGCTTTTGGTATGAAGGTGCTATTTTCCACATACAAAGGCACAAATAATATGGGCCCACTATATACACCATTTGAAGATGTTATTGCGAAAAGCGATATTATCTCTATTCATTGTCCATTACTCAAATCCACTAGGGATTTAATTAGTTTTCCAGAATTCGAGCAGATGAAACCGTCTTGTATTTTAATTAATACTGCACGAGGTGGGATCGTTAATGAAGAAGCATTATATGGCGCTTTAATAAATAATAAAATATTAGGTGCTGGGTTTGATGTTTGTATTTCAGAACCACCAGAAAAAGAAAGTTATATGATGAAATTAACTCAGTTATCAAATTTTATTCTTACCCCTCATATCTCATGGGCTAGTTTTGAAGCCATACAAACCTTATCAGACATGATGATGGACAATATCGAAGCCTTTTTATCTGGCCATCCTCAAAATTTAGTTAATTAATTCACTCATTGATTTAAAGAGGTCATCAATATGTTTTTAGGAAAAGAAATCCGTTTAAAAAGATTATTAAATAAAAAATCTGGTCGTCTTCTTGCAATTACTATGGATCATCCGATTACACGTGGTGTATTACCGGGAATTGGTGATATTAAATCTGTCATGAAACAGGTTGTTGCGGGCGCACCTGATGCCATTACGATGCATAAAGGTATTATTGAAAAGGTTTATCCTCCGTATGTTGCTTCCGATGTTTCTATCATCATGAAAGCGACAAGTTATTCCATACCCTACCATGAAGCTTATGACACACCCGTTGCTGACGTTGAAGAAGCGATTCGTTTAGGAGCCGACGCCATTTCCGTCGGCTGTATTATGGGTGGACCAGAACAGGCACAGCAATTGACATTTTTAGGTCAAGTATCGAAAGCCGCTGCTTCCGCAGGACTGCCTTTAGTCGCACATATTTATCCAAAAGGCCCAATGATTGAAGACAGTTTTGATGCGAAAAATCTCGCTTACTGTGTTCGCGCAGGTGCTGAGCTAGGTGTCGATATCATCAAAACACTCTGGTCTGGTTCCCCTGAGACATTTAAATCTGTCGTTGATAGCTGCCCAGCGATGGTTGCTTTAGCTGGTGGCGATATGGGGAGCGATCTTGTTAGTTTCCTAACAAATACACGTAAAGCATTAGATATTGGTGTTGGTGGTGTGACGTACGGGCGTTTCGTATGGCAGCACGAAAACCCAACAGCAGTCATTAAGGCTCTGAATGCATTAATCAATGATGATTGTTCGGTTGACCAAGCTATCGCGGAATACAAGCAAGCGGGTGGCAAATAACCAACGTTCATAGCTGTTATGCATGGGGAGGAAAAAATGAAAGCAGCGGTATTGTATGCGCCTAATGAACTTAGAGTGGTAGACGTTAAATATCCACAAGTTGGTAAAGGCGATGTAGTTATTAAAGTCAAGGCTGCCGCGATTTGTGGAACTGACGGACGGATTATTTCCGGTAAAAAAACCAAAGGTGTACGTTACCCTTCTGTAATAGGACATGAATTTTCAGGGGAAATTGTCGAGGTTGGTGAAAATGTGACCGAACTAAATGTAGGAGATGCAATCGCTGTTGACCCTGTCGTGCCATGCCGTTCTTGTGTTTATTGTCGTATCGGTAAAGAAAATGTCTGTTTAAACCGCCAAGCAATCGGTTATGAATTTGATGGCGCTTTTGCGGAATATGTTCGAATACCCGAGGTTGCTTTGTCATCGGGTAATGTCTTTAAGATACCGCAAGGAATGTCTTTTGAAGCTGCAGCATTAGCTGAGCCGTTAGCTTGCTGTATCAATGGACAAAAAAATGTGGGTATTGAGCTCGGTGATACTGTGGTCATTATTGGTGCTGGGCCTATTGGGTTAATGCATGTGCAACTTGCGCGTTTCTCAGGTGCGACAAATATTATTGTTAGTGAACTCAATGAACAACGCCAGCAGGCTGCGTTAAATTGCGGTGCCACACGTGTCGTCAATAGCCAGCAAGAAAACTTACTGGATGTGGTAAAAGGCTTGACGGAAGGGGTGGGGGCAGATGTTGTGATTATTGCTATTGGCATCCCTGGATTAGTTAATCCTGCATTGGAACTCGCTAGAAAAGGAGGACGAGTTAACCTGTTTGCTGGCTTTTCAAAGGATGATATGGCGCAAATTGATGTCAATATTATTCACTACAACGAGCTTATTCTTACAGGAGCCAGTGCGTTAAGTCGAGAAGGCTACCAGCAAGCCTTGACACTGATTTCTTCGGGCTTAATTGATATCGAGAAATTAGTAACTCACCGATTTGCTTTAGATGAGATCAACGAGGCCATGGCAACCGCTCAAAAAGGTGACGCGATTAAAATTATTATACATAACAATTAAAAGCAGGCGTTGGAGGCAGCATGATGGACAGTGTCTATTTGGGAATTGATGCAGGTAGCAGTAGCGTGAAAGTTTGTGCGTTTAATTTCCATGGAGAATTATTGGCAAAGGCTTCACGTGATACCAATATTATTTCCAAATCTCCCAAAAATCATGAAATCGACTTAAATGACTTTTGGAAAAAGACCGCAGATGCAGTCAGAGAAGTGACTTCTCAAGTAAAGAATATCGTATCTGTGAGTTTTTCTGTTGCTTGCCCAACGCTGGTTTTATTGGATAAACATAATAAACCTGTCGCAAATGGGATTACTTATCTTGATGGACGTTCCGAAGGGTTCATACAGCAAACACTCGGGGAAAATATAACGCATGTTCGGGCGCTTTCTTGTAATAGTCCAAGTCCGTCCGCATGTTGGGTGGGAACGTTAGGATGGCTACAAGAACAACAGCCGGAATTAATGCAAAAAGTTCATAAAGTTGTGCTACTTAATAGCTTTTTATCTTTAAAGTTAGGAAGTCAAAAAGCTGCCATTGACCCGACTCAAGCCGCGTATTCTGGCGCAGTAGTTTTGTCTAAAGCACCTAAGTGGTCAAAAGAACTATTAAGGTATTGGAAGTTTAATCACGATATTTTACCGCCGATTTACCAGTGCACTTCTGTGGTTGGTAAAGTGAGTAAAGAAGCCGCTCAAGAAACGGGGTTAAAAGAAAATACACCAATTATTTTAGGGTCGGCAGATACTGCTGCTGCGGCATTTGCCGTTGGGCTACTTGACCCAGAAACAGCTTTTGAATCAACAGGAACATCAGGGGTCATTACGTTTTGCTTAGAAGAGCCGAACTTTGATCCTCGTTTTATGAACCGATACCACATCGTTCCTAATCAATGGTTGGCCCATGGGGCGATGTCGACAACTGGGGGGACATTCAGTTGGCTAAATCAGGCGGTTTGGCCGGAAGTTAATAACCATGAACAGTTGGAGATCTTTTCAAAATCATCAGTACCTGGTGCTAATGGCTTAATTTATCTGCCTTATTTAGCTGGAGAACGTAGCCCTATTTGGGATGTTAATGCATCGGGAGCATGGATAGGCTTACGTCTAAATCATACTCGCGATGATATGGTCAGGGCGGCATTTGAAGGTACAGCATATGGTTTAAAACAGATTTTGAATATTGCTAATGAAAAATGGGGAGTGATATTAGATGAATTACTCAGCGTAGGGGGAGGATCACGTAATACGTTATGGACTCAAATTAAAGCGGATATTCTTCAGGTTGAATATAATATTGCCCAAACAGCAGACGCAGCGGCTTTTGGTGCTGCAATGGTTGGTGCGACAGGAGCCGGTTTTTTCTGTGGCATTAATGACCCTGATTTGCCGATTATAAAAACAGAAGATATCACATTCACACCAAATCAAGATAAAAAAACACAAGATACTTATAACAAGCAGTTTAATATTTACAATGGGCTGTATCCTTTATTAAAAGAAACAATGCATAGCTTGTCGAGTAAATAAAATTAGTTGAAGTAAGTTTAAATTAAATAACGTTCCTAAATGTTAATTTTAATAAATTAGCAGGGATCGTTTCATTCTTAGAAAAGCAGGTAATAAAACGTGTATTAAATAATAAACTGCTCTGGAGCGAAAATAATGATAAATTCAAATCCGATTAGGCCAAAGACGAATTATCGTTGGGTGGTATTAGCCCTGATTTTTATCGTCTATGCTGTAAATTATGCAGACAGAAGTAATATTGGTGCGGTTTTACCTTTTATTACTGATGAGTTTAAATTAACTAATTTAGAAGCGGGCTCTCTCGCGAGTATGTTTTTCCTCGGTTATGCTTTATGCCAAATACCCGCAGGATTTTGGATGGCAAAACGTGGGATCAGAGGTATGGTGTCATTATCCATTCTCGGTTTTTCTGCCATGACTTGGTTTATTGGCTTAGCCCAATCTGCCTTTGCTATTAAGTGGTTGCGTCTTGGCCTAGGTATGGCCGAAGCACCAACTCCTGTCGGGCTAACGTCGACAATTAATAACTGGTTTCCAGCAAAAGAAAAAGCAACTGCCACTGGCGTTTATATTGCTTCAACGATGTTTGCTCCGATTATTGTTCCACCATTAGTCGTTTGGATTGCATTAACTTATGGATGGCGTTGGGTTTTTATTTTATTTGCTATTCCCGGTATTTTTCTCGCAATTATTTGGTATTTATTTGTTAGAACAAAACCAGAGGAAAGTCGCTTTGTTTCGCAAAGTGAATTAGATTATATTCGTGCCGATAATTCAGAAATTGCAGAAAAGAAAATAGAAGGCAATATTGTTTTGAGTCCTAAATTTAATACGTTAGATAAATTTATTCGTGTTAAATCAGTCACACCATTAAGTTCAGCTTCCCAAATATTTAAATCTAAAAATATTTGGTGTAATACTATTTCTTATTTCATGATGGTAAGTATTTTATATGGAATATTAACCTGGATACCGTCTTATCTGGTAAATGAAAAAGGCTTTTCATTTATGAAGATGGGCTTTGTTGCATCAATGCCATTTATTGGTGGGTTTATCGGTTCGATTTTTGGTGGCTGGATCTCTGATAAAGTTTTTGGTCGTCGTCGTAAACCCACCATGCTTTTTACCGCAGTAGCGACGGTTGCGATGATGTTAGTGATGTTGAATGTACCCGAAAGCACGACCGCAGTTGCACTTGCCCTTTTCTCGGTTGGTTTGTTCTTGAATATTGGCTGGCCTGCATTTACTGCTTATCCAATGGGAGTCGCTGATAATAATAACTATCCAATTGCGATATCTGTTGTGAATAGTGGAGGAAACTTAGGGGGCTTCGTTTCACCTATGATGGCAGGGTTATTGTTAGATATGACCGGTAAGTTTGATGCTGTTTTCTCTTACTTTGGTATCTGTGCGGTGATTGGCTTAATTATGATCCTTTTACTCGATGAACCGAAATAATAAAAAGTCGTATCAGGTGGGCGAGTACCCACCTGAATTTTTAACTTATTGATAATAAAAATTTCTAAAGGATTATTTTTATGAAAATAGTCATTGCACCTGACTCATTTAAAGAGAGTTTATCTGCATTGAAAGTCGCAACGGTTATTGAGAACGGGTTCAAAGAGGTATTTCCACATGCAACTTATGTTAAGTGCCCTATTGCGGATGGCGGTGAAGGCACAGTTGTCACGATGGTTGAGGCGACCAATGGGGAAATTTATCATCTTGATGTTATTGGTCCTTTAGGCTCGAGTGTTCAGGCATTCTATGGTTTATCTCAAAATAAACAGCAAGCATTTATTGAAATGGCTGCGGCAAGTGGGCTAGAGCTAGTCCCTATTGAATTAAGAAACCCATTACTTACGACATCATATGGAACAGGAGAATTGATAAAGGCCTGCCTAGATACTGGGGTAAAGCAAATTATTATTGGTATAGGTGGAAGTGCAACCAATGATGGCGGAGCAGGAATGTTGCAAGCACTTGGGGCCAAATTATTAGATTCGCATGGGCAACAAATCAAATTAGGGGGACAAGCGCTTGCCGATTTAGCGAGTATTGATGTCAGCACAATGGACTCTAGGATAAAAGCTTGTCAATTTAGTATTGCTTGTGATGTTTCGAACCCATTAATTGGGAAAAATGGGGCATCTGTGATATTTGGCCCCCAAAAGGGTGCGACGAATGAACATGTTGAAATATTAGACAAAAATTTAGAACATTTTGCAGATATCATTAAGCGAGATTTGCATGTGGAAGTTCACTATATTGCAGGAGCAGGTGCTGCAGGAGGGATGGGAGCGGCATTACTTGCTTTTCTCAAAGCGGAACTTAAGCCTGGTTTTGATATTATTGCACAAACCTTGAACCTTGAATCACATATGGTAGGGGCAAATTTAGTCATTACAGGGGAAGGGCGGTTAGATAGCCAAAGTTTAAATGGCAAAGTGCCTTTTGGCGTCGCTCAGTTAGCGAGAAAACATAAAATACCCGTTATTGCCATTGTTGGAAGCCTTGGTGATGATCTCAGTCATTTACAACAATATGGTATTGATTCAGCGTTTAGTATTTTACATAAAATTAGCTCACTAAAAGAAGCTCTAAATAACGCAGAAAGTAATTTATTTAATTGTACTAAAAATATTGCAAATACGCTGAATATTAAAATAGATAATACAAATTGAAATAATAGTTTTAAAATTTAGCTTTGTTTGCTTTATTTTAAATGAAATTTATTTTTCTTGATTTTTTCAAGGAATATTGAATACTGGAGTTTATTAAATTAAAAATAAGCATTATTAAAATTTATGATTGGAAAGTTTGTTTCTATTTTACAGCACCAGTAAAAGAGGTTGAAATATGTATGATTATTGTCTTACCTCCAAATTAGCGCAAGAAATCGTTGATAGAACCATGAAAATTATTGATTGTAATATTAATGTTATGGATGAAACTGGGTGTATTATAGGAAGTGGAGATAGTAATAGATTAGGAGAGTTTCATGAAGGTGCTTTACTCGCAATAAAGCAAAAGCGAACAGTTGTTATTGATGACGCCACTGCGAATCATTTACATGGGGTTAAACCAGGAGTTAATTTACCTCTTTATTTGAATAGTAAAATTATTGGTGTAATAGGATTAACCGGAGAGCCAACCCAAATTAAACAATTTGGGGAGCTGGTTTCCATGACGGCAGTAATGATGCTAGAGCAGGCAGAAATTTATAACCATTTGAATTTAAACGATCGTTTTAAAGAAGAAATTATTCTTGCGTATATCGAAAATGGAATAATTCCTGATAACATAACTGAATGGTCTAAAAAGCTTAATATTAATTTCTCTATTCCACGAGTCGCTATTATTATTGAAGTAGATAGCGGACAATTAGGTGTAAATAGTGCATTTAGTGAATTGCAAGAAATTAAAAAATTAATAGAATATAATAATCCTGATAACTTAGTCGCTATTCAATCTTTGACGGAAATTGTCTGCTTAACCCCTGCATTAAATAAGTTCAATCGCTGGGATATTGACAATGAAAAAAAGAAAATTTTAAAATTAGAATCAGATATTCTTAAGTTATTTAAATTACAAGTGAAAATATCATTAGGTAATTTCTTTTTAGATCCTGCAGAGGAATCAATTAAAAAATCATATGAGACAGCTAAAATTACCATGCAAGTGGGGAAAGCTAAAAAACCCCAATTAAAAGTTTATTGTTACCAAGATATCATGCTACCCGTATTATTATACGGGTTAAATTTTAAATGGTCTTCAGAAGAATTATTAAAACCATTGAATACATTATTGCATGAAGATTCTAATGGTGTATTGATTAAAACATTAACAGTCTGGTTTAAAAATAATTTATTATCTCGTGAAACAGCTAAAGAGTTGTTTATTCATAGGAATACACTAGATTATCGTTTAAAAAGAATATCTGAGATAACAAAATTAGATCTACTAACGATTGAAAGCAAGGTTCTATTGTATGTTGCTTTACAGCTGAAAAATTAATCCGATAACACTATTGAGGATCAGCTCTCATGGGGTAAGAGAAGAAAAAATTAGCCTTGTTGGCAATCACCTCAAACTCTGACGCCACGAAGCGGCAGTAAAATTTCTACTTCTTATCTTATACTTTGACTAGTTAGAGACTATCTACCGACTCACCGATGCTTAGAGTATGATATGGCTTCTTGCTTACTCACATGTACCATCTCAATGTATACCTTATCATGAAAATAAAGACGTATTGACATCAAACTAAGCTAGCATAGATTGTTCTTAACCTGATTGAGATCAATCTATTTTATATTTGACTCAATAATATCTACTTTCATCATATTTTAGTTCCATTGTTCTTGGGTAGTAAATTAAGTTTTTAGCTACCTACAAATGCAACAATAAGTATGTCGATAATGTTAATAATAAAGATGAATTATGTTTTGTTTGATGGGTGTTTTTACTTAACGGTAAGGTCTCTATATTTTAATGTCACTATTATGTCAGTGATGTAATTATCGATAACAATTTAAGATATCATACTTACTCATTGTGAGTTTTCTAATAAATGATTTTATCTAACTTATCTTAATTAAATAGATTAATTTCATAATGAAATTGTTATTGAAAATATTTATTTTGAATTTTCTAGGTCTTAAGATAAGATTTTTGTGTTTATAAATTAATTAAAAATTACCTTTAATTACCTTTTGAAATATTTTGTAATACGAAGGTTTTTCTAGTGTATGCTTTTTTTGAATTTTCACTTAATTGTTTCTATTTTCATTTTAATTTAAAAAAATGTTTTATTATATTATTCTTTTCTCGTTGTGATTTATGTTTTTATGTATGGTTATATTGATTTATCTATTTGATATTATTGTAATTATTATGTTTGAATTATTTGGATTGAAATGTAACAATTAATGAATTAAGAAATATTATGAAATTATTTAGTTCTTTTTTTTGGGATATTTCTGATTAATTATCCACCGATAAAAATTTCGGTTTAATAATTTAGGCTTGTTTTAATGTTAGCGTTATTTTCCGAACCATTTTTTTTCACTAATAAGAACCCGTTTTATGAGTATAAAAAACTTTATTAATAATGATTGGGTTTATTTTGTGGTTTTTTATTAAGAAAAAATCAATTTAATTAGATTTACATCACTTGTTTATCCTGTAATGGTGTATTCAAAATAGAGTATGTTATGGATATTATATATATATCACTAACTTACAATGTGAGTGGTTAATTAATTTGTGGATTTGACATAACTAAAATGAGGTATAATAATGGCAACGCATTGATGCATTGTTTAATTATTTTATTTATTAATGGAGTTTGATAAATAGGAATGGTTATTAGTGTCAATCCTTAATGTTTACTAACCGAATATATTTTAAGAAAAAAATTAAAATAATCAGATTAATAATAACTTGTTATTTTAATTTGTGTTGTCTTTTTATCTAATGGAAATGTATAAAATGAAATTAAATAAACTTGCTTTAGTATTAGGTTTAGGTCTGGCTGTGGTTGCTGGTTCTGCTTCTGCAAACCAAGGTGGCGGCCAAGTCACTTTTAAAGGTTCAATCATTGATGCTCCTTGTTCAATCCCACCAGGTTCTCAAGCATTTGAAGTACCAATGGGTGCTATCGCAACATCTGCATTAAACGGTGGCGGTAAAAGTCTGGCTCGTGACTTCAACATCCAATTAGAGCAGTGCGATATCACGACTCTGAAAACTGTTCAAACTACATTTACTGGTACGCCAAGTGCTTCTGTAACTGATGGTTTAGCTATCGCTGGTACTGCGAAAAACGCAGGTATCGTGATCACTGATTTCAACGGTACTAAAATTGCTTTAGGTGCTAAATCTCCATCTCAAGCTTTATTCACTGGTGCAAATACACTGCGTTTCCAAGCGTATTTGCAAGGTGATGCTGATGCAACAAACAAACCAGCTGTACCAGGTGAATTTGACGCAATCGCAACATTTGCTCTGAGCTACCAGTAATTGGTACCGCCCGTACAAGGATGTATGGGCACTAATTTTAATGCGTTGAAATTGGTTATTAAGTTGAAATGGAGTCGCTATGAATCACTTTGGCATCATTGTCATGGTGCTTTCAGGAATGATATTTGCCCCGATAGCGAGTGCGCAAAATCAAAATTCTCGGGCACAAAGTCAGTTCAAAGGAACTGTCACTATGGGCGGTTCAATTATTGAGAGCCCTTGTGCAATTGATGCAGATAGCCGAGATCAATCAGTTAACATAACAACTGTACCGGTTAGCCAGATAATTAACGATAGAGAAAGTCCTGCAAGTAATTTTTCTATACGCCTTATCAATTGTGTTCTAACACCGGTAACTCCTGGAACTCCTAATTGGCAAACTTTCAATATTACATTTGATGGCCCAACAGATGGCCGCAGCTTCGATGTTTTCGGGCATGCAAATGGGTTGTCAGTAAAAATTTCTGATATAGCTGGAAATGTTGCAATACCTGGTAAGGCAATGCCTGATTTACCCATTAGAGCGGGGGAGACAACTCTGCACTATAAGGTGCAGGTAGTACCTAATAATAAACGCTTAAAACCAGGAAATTATCAGACAACTATCCGTTTTAAAATGGATTATTACTGAGTTATTACTAAGGGACTATTATGGCTCTGCGATTAAAAAGTAAAAATAAAGTATTTAATAACTCAGTAAGTTATTTTTTAACGCCTGTTGCTACCATGGTGTTTATAGCCATTGCTCATATAAATTTAGCTAATGCGAATAATGATAGTATTGAGTTTAATACGGATGTTTTAGACCTTCAGGATAAAAGTAATATTTCCTTAAATGAGTTTTCTCGAGCTGGCTATGTCATGCCAGGGAAATACCCATTTAAAATTAATTTAAATAGTCGCGACTTAGCTGACACTTTTGATATTGAATATATCGCGGATCCTAATGATCCGAGTATGACAGAGCCTTGTTTAACGCCAGATGTTGTCGACCATATCGCTTTGCGCGATGAATGGAAGCAGAAGGTTGAGTTTGCTAATAAGAGCCAATGTTTAATTCCTGAAACGATCCCAGGAATGACAATCAATGGTTCTTTAGCCAAAGAAACTATCACAATTACGGTACCTCAGGCTTATATCGAGTTTACTTCTGATAACTGGGATCCACCATCACGTTGGGATGAAGGGGTACCCGCTCTAATTTTTGACTATAACTTGAATGCTAACGTGACAAGACCTGCGGATTCAGCCAATAAACAGTCGGTTACTGGTAATGGTACTACAGGTTTTAACCTTGGTGCGTGGCGGTTTAGGGCTGATTGGCAAGCAAGTTATAATCGTACTAATGGGCAGCCGACAGACCGGAAATGGGATTGGAGCCAATATTACGCTTATAGAGCAGTAAAAGAACTGAACGCGAAGCTGACTATGGGTGAACAATTTCTGCGTTCTGGGTTATTTGACTCGTTCCGCTATATGGGGGTAAGCCTTATCTCTGATGAGAGAATGTTACCACCGAATTTACGTGGTTATGCGCCTGAAGTCACCGGTGTTGCAAGAACCAACGCAAAAGTTATTGTGACTCAGCAAGGGCGAGTTATTTATGAAACCCAAGTTGCACCAGGGCCTTTTCGTATTCAAGACTTAAGTGATGCGGTAAGCGGTAAATTAGATGTCCGCGTCGAAGAGCAAGATGGCTCCGTACAAGAATTTCAAATGAATACCGCCTCTATTCCTTACTTAACTCGCCCAGGCTCCGTGCTGTTTAAGATCGCAGGTGGCCGACCGAATAATATGGAACATGAAACTGAGGGACAAGGGTTTGTTACCGGTGAGTTTAGTTGGGGGGTTTCCAACGGTTGGTCATTATTCGGTGGTGGTATAGCCGCGGGTGATTATAACGCGTTATCACTGGGTATTGGTCGAGATTTGCTGGCTTTTGGTGCAATTTCATTTGATGTCACCGAGTCACGAGCAAAACTGAAAACGGATAACAAAATCTATACGGGTGCATCGTATCGCTTAAGTTATTCAAAACGTTTTGAAGAATATGATAGCCAAGTAACCTTTGCTGGATACCGATTCTCTGAACGTGACTTTATGAGTATGAACCAATACTTAGATCGCCGCTATAGAGGTGTGGAATTCGATAATAGTAAAGAGCTGTATACGATTACATTTAATAAGTATTTCACAAATGCAGACCTGACGGCTTATCTGAACTATAACCACGAAACCTATTGGAATAAGCCAGCGGCAAAACGCTATAACGTTTCTATTGCGAAATACTTCAATATTGGTCGTTTTAAAAATATCAATTTAAGTTTAACGGCATTCCGCAACAAATTTGATAATAGAAATAATGACGATGGGCTATACATGAACCTCTCTTTGCCATGGGCAGATAGAGCATCAATTAGCTACAACAATATGATAACGAAAGATGGTAACTCACACACTGTCAGCTATTTCGACTCCGTTGATGATAAGACCAACTATCGTGTTGGTACTGGGGTGAGTAGCCGAGGCCGTGGAACTATTGATGGTTTCTATACGCGTTACGCAGATTTAGCAACAGTGACTGCAAGTACCAGCTATATCAATGGCGATACTTCTTCAGCCGCCTTTTCTTTACAAGGTGGTGCAACAGTCACAGGTCATGGTGCCGCACTGCATCGTATTAATACCCCAGGTGGTAGCCGTGTGATGGTGGGTACTGAAGGTGTAAAAAATGTACCTATCCAAGGTTTTGGGCCGAGCACTGAAACCAATATTTTTGGTAAAGCGGTGGTCGCCGATATCAGTGATTACTACCGTACCAATACACATATTGATGTGACTCAATTGCCTGACAACGTGGAAGCTATTCGAACATCTCAGCCAATTACGCTGACCGAAGGGGCAGTTGCTTACCGCGAGTTTGAAGTGTTATCAGGTATTAAAACCATGGTGAGATTGGCATTGGCTGACGGTAGTTACCCGCCATTCGGCGCCACCGTGAGAAATGAGAAGAATAGAGAGCTCGGTATCGTGACGGACAATGGCTCCGTGTATATCTCTGGTATTAACCCAAATGAAGTTTTAGATGTGCATTGGGATGGAAGTGTGCAATGCAAAATTCAGGTTCCAGAAAATATTACAACGGCTGAATTTAACTCACTGTTATTACCGTGTACAAGCAGCCCAAGTGTTGAACCTGGGTATATGCCAGCAAAAGCCGTTCCTGTTGGGCAGTCAGCTCCAGTTTACAAACCTGCACCGATTAAACAGGGCGTAGCACCGAGTCAGCGTTGGTTATTGAAACCACCGGATATTGCTTACAGTGCAGATTATACCGAGTAACTCACGTTACTTGATTTTATAAATAGTTGGTACATATGAATATTAAAAAAATTGCATTTTTTACTACGACAATCACGTTATCTGCGGTGCTATGTGGGCAGGCTTTGGCCGCGATTGCACTTGATAGAACACGCGTCATTTATAATGGGGCTGAAAAGACCATTAGCTTGAATATTAAGAATGAAAACACAGAGTTACCTTACCTTGCACAGGGGTGGATCGAAGATGTAAATGGTAACAAAATTGAAAGCCCACTCACAGTTTTACCCCCGGTTCAACGTGTAGAAGCGGGGGAAGGTAGCCAAGTTAAAATTCAATCTCTCCCTGATGTTGCCGCATTGCCTCAGGACAGAGAGAGTGTTTATTACTTTAATTTACGTGAAATTCCACCACGTAGTAAAGAAGCGAACGTATTACAAATTGCATTACAGACGCGAATTAAATTGTTTTATCGCCCAAAAGCGTTATATGCCACACGCACGGATTTAGAAAATCCATGGCAAGAAAAAATCACGCTAACACGTAAGGGTGATGCCTACGAAGTCACGAATCCAACCGCTTATTTCGTCACTATTGTAGACGCAAGTACAAAAGTGGGCGGAGACACGGTGAAACAGTTTGAGCCTGTCATGATCTCACCAAAAAGTAATGGAATGCTTAAAGGTAGTGCAAGCGCCATGGGGGCAAAACCAGTTCTAACTTATATCAACGATTATGGTGGAAGGCCTAAATTGACGTTTGGTTGCGCTGGTACAACTTGCAAAGTTGAATCTTCGACGGACAGATAACGGGGAATAACGTATGAAAAGGACTCTCCTGTTCAGCACTATCTTATTCGGTTTAGTTCCAGTGTTCACCTTTGGAGCAGACAGTTGGGATATTGATGGATTACACGGAACATTGACAGTAAATGGCATGATGACCGAAGCACCTTGTACGATGGATGTGACTAATTCAATGCGCCAAGAAGTGTCTCTAGGGGAGATCCCTTCTTATTCACTCCGTAAACCGGGTGATAGAGCTGAGCCAGTTTCATTCGAATTAGAATTTAGACATTGCATTCGCACGGAAAGCCGAATGAAAGACACGAGAACGGGTCGAGCGCTTTGGGATGCAATGCAACCAGTGATAACTGTCTCTTTTGTTGCTGTATCAGATCAGCATTTTCCAGAAATGTTAAGTGTAAAAGGCGTCTCCGGCTTGGCGTTAGAAGTGACAGATGCACAACGAGAAGACATCAGGCTAGGAAGCCGAGGTCGTCCTCAATTTCTCGATGCACCGCAGGGAACTCTTCAATATTTTGTTACACCAGTGAGAACTCCCGAAAAACTGACGGAAGGAAGTTTCAGCGCCGTAATGGACTTTAAGGTGGATTATGAGTGATTTAAATAAGCAGCGGTACCTGCTGGCATCTTGTCTCGCTGGACTATTTTTTACATCGGTTTCTTATGCCGGATTACCCGATTCGCGTATTAGCCCATCGGGAAATACACGGGCGACAATCACGCCGGGTATGATAACTGTACCGATTAAAGGGGTTGTTTTGGCTCCACCGCCTTGCAAAATCAACGGCGGGAATATCATTAAAGTCAATTTTGATGAAATCATGAGTACGCGAATTGACGGTAACGCTTATTCAAAACCTATAAATTACAATATTAATTGTGAGAAAAGACCAACATCACAAATGAAAATGACGTTGGTTGGTGTTCCTGCATCTTTTGATAACGGTGCAATTGAAACAGATCTTCCGGGTTTAGGAATTGCTTTTCGTTATAACGGAAGCAAGCTTCGATTAAACCAAGAAATCAAGTTTGTTTACCCAAATGCGCCTCAGTTTGAAGCCATACCTGTTCGTGATTTATCCACAACATTAACAAAGGGTGGGGTTTTTCATGCAGGCGTCACTATCAAACTTGATTATCAGTGAGGGAAAAATAATGCAAAGAATAATGAAAAGACTTCCTCTGATAATGAGTTTGTTAGTTATACCTAGCAGTGCCGTGATGGCAAATGATGTGGAGTTTACGGGAACCTTACTAATTCCACCGCCTTGCACTGTTTTTGAAGATAAAGTCCACGTTATCGAATACAAAGATATTGGTTTACATAAGATTGATGGTGTCAGATTTACGAAACCTATTAATTACGCTTTGAAGTGTGAAGACAACTTAAAAGGTTGGGACTTAATGCTAACTATCAAAGGGACTGCAACAGATTTTGATAAGTCGGCACTGGAAACTAATTTCCGAGATCTTGGCATGCGTATTACCCAAAATGGTTTAGGTTTTGAAATCAATAAACCATTAAAAATTACCTATGGGCAACCGCCTGTTTTAGAGGTTGTTCCTGTCAAGCGATTGGGAGTTACGTTGCCTGAAGGAGGCTTTACTGCAACAGGGACATTGCTAGCGGAGTACCAATAATGAACAAACTAATTCAATGTGCAGTAGCAGGAGCCTTACTTATTAACTTTAATGCTGCTTTTGCTGTGCCTGATAATTTAAGAGTTATCGGTAATTTAGTAGAGGAACCTTGCACTATTTTACCGGGTGATGAAAACATTCCGATGGATTTTTTTGATACACCGGAGAAAAACTTTTATGCCTATGGTGAAACCCCGCCTAAAGAGTTTGTGATTAAGTTGTCTGACTGTGACACGACAATAGGCAAATTTGTGGAAGTCACCTTTTCAGGAACGCCTAATCTAGCACTGCCTGGTTTTTTAGCATTATCAACGAGTAGTGTTGCATCCGGTTTCGCGGTGGGGCTACAAAATTCAGATAAAACACCACTGGCGATTGAACAGAAAGGCTCGAAGCTAACGCTACAAGATGGTACTAACCAGTTGCGGTTCTACGCCTATTTAAAAGGTGAACCGGATGCTATTGCTGATAAGACAATAAAAGTAGGGCCTTACAGTGCTGTAGCAACATTTAAATTAGATTATGAATAATAAGGCTGAACTAATATGAAAGTTTTTTTATCGCTCTTGTTTGGTGCAGTCATGTTGTCATCTACTGCATCCGCCTCTATTTTTTCTTATATCACGGAATCAAGACCCGGTAATAACCCAAATAATGGGGATGCAGACTATAAGTATGTTATTGCTCGCTGGGACCCTGAATTGCCAACTACGTATAATCCTTGCTTTGGGTGGTCGAAGTGCTATCTCACCATAAGCCATAAGCATACCGCTAGTGGAACACCGGGGGCGGCAACTGTCGAGTTGGCCGAAATTTCTAAGTATCGATACATGCGTGACATTCAGAATATACCCGGTGTTTTGGCAAGGGCGACAGCTCCAGCAACACAGTGGGCAGTTCATACCGGAGTTAGGCTGCAAAATAACCAAGAGTGCGTGGGGCTGTTTTACCAAGATCATACTGGGGTTACAAGTAGAGGTGGGTTAATTCCCGGCTCATTATGTGGTATTGCGCCTCCACCGATTGGAGCTTGTAAGATCAACAATACGATCCCAGATATCAACTTTGGCCCAATTAGCGAAGCAGAACTTGCTGGCCAATCAAAACAAGTGAACATCAGTGTGACATGTAACTTAGCAATGGATGTTTTGGTGATTGCCACAGGTGTTAACGTGACAAATGGCCGTGTAAATTTACGGGCAGATAATAGCTTATATGCGAATTTGTATTTAGGTGGGAACGATACCCCAGGGGAAAATGGTTACAAAATCCATGTACCTGCTGGTGGAACAAATTCGGTCACCCTGAAAGCAGTATTAGGTACCAATGGCCGAGTTCAAGCCGGTCAATTTGAAGGTGCCGCAGCTCTTATTTTAACTGTGCCTTAATAAATGGTGAAAATATGTATTCAGAAAACGGCAGTGAAAAAATCCATTATATGGTAGGTCAGAGGATCTTAGAAAAACGTAGAGAACTGGGATATACAGGGTTTCAGTTAGCTCAGTTGTTAGGTGTTAGTCAGCAACAAATCTCTCGTTATGAAAGAGGCAAAATCAAAATTGATTTGTTTCATTTATTTAAACTCTCATTTTTGATGGGCACACCGATTGATTGGTTCCTTGAAGATATTAGTTCTCAGCTCAGTGAAAATGGGCGACTGGATGATATGTAATAATGAGCATTTAAATGGGCGTTAATGGTAAATAGGTTGAGATGATGACTTTATGTCGCCTGCTGTAATAAAAGTAGTTATGCAAACAAGTACAGTCGAAAGCTCAACCTATTTATTCTACTGAATGAAGTGTCATCACACGCTGCCAAATCACGTTTTTATTCAATTTTCCTCGCTTTTTATATTTTCCTTTTCTTTTAAAACATTAAAACTCATGGATTCAACGTATTAAATTGATGTTTTTGTGCGTTGTGACAACTTTTCGGTGAATGCAAATGCAAACTAATATCATTTGCGCTTATTTGCGTGTAATATACGCTAAATTGTGAATCACAAAATTTAATCATCAGTACTTTTATCGATGGACGGAGGACATTAGATGTTTGCAAAATCATTAGTTTCGGGTATTGCTTTGTTATCTGCGTTAGTATTAGCCGGTTGTGATAACGCGAAAGACACGACAGAAACAACTCAAGTTGCAGAAAAACAAACTATTACGATAGAACATGCCCAAGGCAAAACCGAAATTCCTCGTCACCCTCAAAAAGTCATTGTGATGAACATGGAAACACTGGACATCATGGATGCACTGGGAGCCCCAGTTGCAGGCGTTCCACAAACCAACGTTCGCTTCCCTGAATTCTTAACGAAATATAGTGGTTCTGAATACGTTAATGGCGGGACATTATTTGAACCTGCTTATGAAACATTAAGTAATGCTAAACCTGACCTGATTTTAGGTGGAAGCCGTGCTCGTGACGCCTATGACAAACTCAGTGGTGTTGCGCCAACAATTTCATTAGACATTGATAACAAAAACTTTATTGGTAGCTTAACTGAACGTACTAATGAACTTGGTGCATTGTTTGGTAAAGAAGAACAAGCCAAAAAACTGATTGCTGACTTCAATACCAAAATTGACGGTATCAAAGCTAAAGCGCCTACTGCGGGTAAAGCGATGGTGATCTTAGTCAGTGGTGGTAAAATCTCCGCATACGGTCCAGGTTCTCGTTTCGGCTTTATCTTTGATGTATTAGGTTTTGAACCTGCTTATGTGTTTGAAGAAAACACCGGTCGCCACGGTAATATCGTGAATGCCGAGTTACTGGTAAAATTAAACCCTGACTGGTTATTTGTTATCGACCGTGATAGCGCAATTGGTAAATCTGATGCACAGCCAGCGGCTGAAGTATTAGATAACGCATTAGTGAGAAAAACCGCCGCGTGGGAAAAAGGCCAAATTACTTACCTAGACCCAACTGCTGTATACATTGCGGGTGGGATTCAAACTTACTCTAAGTTAATGGACGATATCAATACAGCATTAGAGAAGAGCCAAGCAAAATAACCAATGAAAACGCTTTATCTTTTTTGTGGAATTATCGCGTTATTGGTTTTAGCGGTATTAAGCTTGTTTATTGGAGCGGGTGACGTATCACCCGTTTCGCTTTTCACCGACCCAGAGATGCAAGACATCTTTTTTATTAGCCGAATTCCCCGAACCGTCTCCTTGATTTTAGCAGGTAGCGCCATGAGCGTTGCTGGGCTAATTATGCAATTACTAACACAAAACCGCTTTGTTGAACCTTCTCTTGCAGGGACAACCCAGTCAGCCAGTTTAGGTTTATTGGTCGTTATGGTGCTTTTCCCAGCAGCAAGTATTATGACTAAGATGGTGGTCGCTAGCGGTTTTGCACTTCTTGGCACCATGTTGTTTATGGTGCTATTGCGTCGTGTAATTTTAAAATCCGCCCTGATAGTCCCCTTAGTAGGGATTATGTTGGGTGCAGTGATTAGCGCATTAACCATTTTTACTGCTTATTATTTCGACTTATTACAATCACTTGGTGCATGGATGAGCGGTGACTTTTCTAGCATCATTCAAGGCCGATATGAACTATTGTGGTTAGTAGGAATATTAACGTTAATTGCTTGCTGGATTGCCGATAGCTTTACGGTTGCCGGTATGGGACGTGAGTTTTCAATTAATGTTGGCCTAAATTATCGCAAAGTGATGACCATCGGTTTATCGATTATCGCTTTAATCAGCGGTGTAGTAGTCGTGGTGGTCGGGGCATTACCTTTCCTAGGCTTAATTATTCCAAATCTCGTGAGCTTAGTGATGGGAGATAACATACGTAAAACCATCCCATGGATTTGTATCGCTGGCGGTGGCTTAGTTTTACTGTGTGACATTATTGGGCGCTTAATTCGCTATCCATTTGAAATCCCTGCAAGTGTGATTTTAGGTGTTGTTGGCGCGGTGATTTTTTTATATTTATTGTTGAAGCAACAACGTTATGCAAAAAGTTAATACATCAATAGCGTTGCCTAAGAAAAGGGTAACGCCGTTGCAAAGAATATGGATACTACTGGCATTGTCATTGTTATCCATTATTCTTTATATGACGGTCAATTTGGGCAGTAACCTTGCCTACATTTTGCCGCATCGAGGCTATATTGTTCTCACGATGATCGTGGTGGCTTTCGCTGCTGGGGTTTCAACAGTTCTCTTTCAAACCATTGCTAATAATAAGATACTGACCCCATCTATCATGGGGTTAGAAGCATTATTTATATTATTACAAACCATTTTTGTCTTCTATACCGATAGCTTTCCATCCTCTTGGTTATTGAATATTGGTAAATTTTTATTAGAGTCCACATTACTTGTGCTGTTCTCTGTTCTGCTTTATCGCTGGTTATTTGTGTCAGTTAAAATGAATATCAACCTAGTATTGATGGTAGGTATCATTCTTGGCACATTATTTCGCAGTGTGGCGACATTACTACAGCGTTTAATGGACCCCAATGAATTTTCTATTTTACAAAGCCGGATGTTTGCAACCTTCACGAAGGGGACTCCCGAACTGATTATATTTACACTGCTGATTACAGCTGTGGTGGGTATCTTATTATGGCGCATGCGCTATTGTTTTGATGTTATCGCGTTAGGGCAAGCCAATGCGGTGAACTTAGGGATCAATTATCGCCAACAAGTCACTGTTATTTTGTTACTTATTTCAATCTTGGTTGCCGTTTCTACGGCACTGGTTGGCCCTTTAACATTCTTAGGCTTGATGGTCGCGAACTTAGCTTATTTAGTGGCTGGCAGTAGCCAGCACCGCTATTTGCTCCCCGTTTCCTTTCTACTTGGTGTCATTGCGCTGATTGGTGGCCAGTTGATTCTTGAGTATGGTCTAAATATGGCGGGAACATTATCAGTCGTTATCGAGTTTGTCGGCGGAATTTTCTTTATTTATATGGTGTTAAGAAGGTTTTAGTATGATTGAAATTAGTCAGATATCGAAAAGTTATCAGGATACTAAAGTCTTAGATAACGTGACAACAACAATTAAAAATAGCGGTATTACCTCAATCATCGGGCCTAATGGTGCAGGTAAATCAACACTGCTGTCGATTATTGGGCGTTTGTTACAGCCCGATGACGGCGGTTATGTCAAAGTGAATGAACTCGATGTCTCAACAACACCCAGTGATAAATTAGCAAAATGTTTATCGGTTTTGCGTCAAGAGAACCAATTTGCGAGTCGATTAACCGTTGAGGAACTGGTTGGTTTTGGGCGTTACCCATACACGAAAGGCCGTTTAACCATTGATGATAAAAAGAAAATTGATGAGTCACTCTCTTTTCTTAATTTATCAGATTTGCGTCACCGTTATTTAGATGAATTATCGGGTGGCCAACGACAACGAGCTTATGTTGCAATGGTTTTATGTCAAGATACAGAATATGTTTTACTTGATGAACCGTTGAATAATCTCGATATGAAGCATGCAGTGATTATGATGAAATTACTGCGTAAAGCAGCTGATGAGCTGGGTAAAACGATTATTTTAGTCATCCATGATATTAACTTTGCATCAGTTTATTCTGACTACATTGTTGCACTGAGAAATGGGCGTCTGTCTTATCACGGTAAACCAGAAGAGATCATGAAATCTGAAATTATTGAGGATATTTTTGATACGCCAGTGGATATTAAGCGGGTGGATGATCAGTATATTGCTCTTTACTACTAAATTTTCGTCATCCTTCGCACTGTAGCGGTGTTGGCTTCGTTTAGCTACTCGGGTCACATACCTTTGTATGCTCCCCGAGATATCTTCTCTTGCCGCCTTGCTACAGTTCGAATGATTT